>NZ_JACOFQ010000045.1:0-47350 GCF_019455395.1 Bradyrhizobium sp. BR 10261 | reverse complement strand
GATAGGCCGCGGCGTACTGGATTCCCCGCCTCCGCGGGGAATGACAGCGCGTGTGTGGCGACTGCTAAGCCTTCGCTTCCAGCCACGCCAGGATCATCTCCACGATCTGGCTTCTGCTCCTCGCCAGCACCTTCGGCTCGCTCAGATCGCGATCGAACAGTGCCCCGAACGTATGCCGGTTGGCGACGCGGAAGAAGCAGTAGGAGGAGATGGCCAGATGCAGATCGATGGCATCGACGTCATCACGGAACGCGCCTTCTTCGCGGCCGCGCTTCAAAATGCCGTCTAGCGTTGCAATCACGCTGGCGTTGAGCTCACGCAGTTGGAGATTCTGCTTCAGATGCTTGCCGTGGTGGATGTTCTCGATCGAGACGAGGCGGATGAAGTTCGGGTTGCGCTCGTCGTGGTCGAAGGTCGCCTCGATCAGCCGGCGCAGGCCTTCGCGCGCGTCGCAGCTTTCGATATCGAGCTGGTCTTCCAGCGCGCGGATGCTGCGATAGGCCTCTTCCAGCACGGCGAGGTAGAGCTGCTCCTTGCCGCCGAAATAATAATAGATCATCCGCTTGGACGTGCGGGTCCGCGCGGCGATCGCGTCGACGCGGGCGCCGGAATAGCCCTCCGAGGCGAATTCGGCCATCGCCACTTCGAGGATGTCGCGCTTGGTGCGTTCGGGGTCGTTGGTGCGCTTGGATGGTGGCGGCCTGCGCTTGAGCATCACAATTTCTCCCGCCGGTTCTATGGATCACCTTGAAGGTGAAGGCAAATTTCGCCCAATCCGACGATCCAGGATGCTTGCATAAACGTACTAGTTCGTACATTATGCCGAAAGACCAAGGTTGCGGCAACCAAAAGCAAAAACGGGCAAGCCCGGACGGGCGTGATGCGAGCCGCGACCGCCATCGTACGGGGAGGACGATTGATGAGCTTGACCTCAACTGCATCGCTGCACGCGCCGTCCAGCGCGGAAACCACACAGAACAAGCTGCCGAAGCGCGCCGCGCTCGTCAGCTTCGTCGGCAGCATGCTCGAATACTATGACTTCTTCATCTACGGCACTGCGGCGGCGCTGATCTTTCCAAAAGTGTTCTTCGCCAATGTCGATCCCGGCACCGCGACGCTGCTTGCGCTGCTGTCGTTCGGCATCGGCTATATCGCGCGCCCCGTCGGCGCCGTCATCCTCGGCCATTTCGGCGACCGCATCGGCCGCAAGACGGTGCTGCTGTTCACGCTGGTGGTGATGGGCTTCTCGACGCTGGCGATCGGCCTGTTGCCTGATGCCAAGACCATCGGCAATGCCGCGCCCATCATCCTGACGCTGCTGCGGCTGTTGCAGGGCCTGTCGGCCGCCGGCGAGCAGAGCGGGGCGAACTCGCTGACGCTGGAGCATTCCGCCAATTCCAACCGCGCCTTCTTCACGAGCTGGACGTTGAGCGGCACCCAGGCCGGCGCGATCCTGGCAACGCTGGTGTTCATTCCCGTCGCCGGCATGCCGGAAGACCAATTGCTGAGCTGGGGCTGGCGCATTCCGTTCCTGCTCTCGGCGCTGGTGCTGCTGGTGGCTTATCTGGTGCGCCGGACCATGCCGGAAACGCCAGTGTTCGAGGACATCAAGGACAAGGCGCAGGTGGCGCGCTTCCCCGTCGTGGCGCTGCTGCGCGACTACTGGCCGGACGTGCTGCGCGTGATCGTCTGCGCGCTGATCGCGACCGTCAGCACGCTCACGGCGGTGTTCGCGCTCGGCTATGCCACCAGCAAGTTCGGCGTCGCGCGTCCGACCATGCTGTGGGCGGGCGTGCTCGGCAATGTCGTGGCGCTGTTCGCGCAGCCGCTCTGGGCCTTGCTCGCCGACAAGATCGGCCGCAAGCCGGTGTTCATCGGCGGCGTGCTCGGTTGCGCCGTGCTGCTGTTCCCCTACTTCATGCTGGTGACGACGGGCAGCACGACAGCGATCTTCGCCGCCGCGATCGGCCTCTACATCATCTACTCCGCGCCCAACGCGATCTGGCCGTCGTTCTACGCCGAGATGTTCGAAGCGCGGGTGCGCTATTCCGGCACGGCGATCGGCACCCAGCTCGGCTTCCTCGCCGCCGGCTTCACGCCGCTGGTGAGCGCGAGCCTCGTCGGCGAGGGTCCGAATGGCTGGATCCCGGTTGCGATCTTCGTCGCGGGCTGCTGCGTCGCCTCGGCCGCGGCCGCATCAACCGCGCGCGAAACCCACAAGGTCGACATCGCCGATCTCGGCAAGCGGCGCGCGTGAGCGCAAGACGGGACAAGATCGATGCTGACCAACGCCGTTCCGACCACGCTCGGCCCCGTCATCGGGGCCGGGCAGGGGCACGTCCGCGCCTTCAAGGGCGTGCCGTTCGCGATGGCGCGGCGCTTTGCCAAGGCGACGCCGCCCCTTGCGTGGACCGGGCCGCGCCGCTGCACGGATTACGGCCCTTATGCACCGCAGCCGGGGCAGCTCGATCAGCCGGAGGAATCCTGTCTCAGCCTCAACATCTGGACGCCTGTCGGCGCTGATCGCCCGCTGCCGGTGCTGTTCTTCATCCATGGCGGCGCCTTCGTCACCGGTGGCGGCGCCGATTACGACGGCACCTTCCTCGCAGCGCGCGGTCCGGCCGTCATCGTGACCATCAACTACCGGCTCGGCCCGCTCGGCTTCCTGCAACTGCATCGCCATGGCCTGAGCGAAGCCAGCAATCTCGCGATCTCGGATGCCCTCGCTGCGCTCGACTGGGTCCACGCCAACATCGCCAATTTCGGCGGCGATCCCGACAAGGTGACGCTGTCGGGCCAGTCGGCAGGCGCGTCCATGGTGATCGCGCTCGCAACGCTGCCACAGGCCAAGGGCAAGTTCGCCCGCGCGCTGGCGCTGAGCGCGCCGGGGCGCAACATCATGAGTGCGGATCATGCCGACCACATCGCGCGTCGGGTGCTCGCGGAGCTCGAGATCGAGCAAGACCAAGGCGCGATCGTATCCGTGCCGCTGCCGAAACTGTTTGCAGCCGTCGAGCGTGTCGGCCGCAGGATCGCGGACGAAACGGAAGCAGGCACCGTGTTCGGGCCTGTGCTGGACGGCGCCGTGATCCCGCGTGAGCCGCGCGATGTGTTTGCCGATGGGACTCTGCGCGATGTCGAGCTCTGGCTCGGCTCCTGCCGCGACGAGATGGTGATGTTCCTGAAGAGCACCCCGCCCGCCGCGATGATCCGCGCCACCGAGCGCAATTTGCGCGTTGCTTTCGGCGATGCCGGCTGGGAACGGCTGCTGGCATGCTATCGCGGTTCAGTGCGTCCCGACGAGGACCCGTACGAGGCGCTGCTGTCGGATGCGTTCTGGCATCGCCCGATGGCCGATCTGGCGCGGAGCCACGCGGAAGCAGGCGGCGCGGTGTGGCTCAGCCGGTTCGACCATCGCCCGGCGCTGGAGCCGTTTCTGTCACAGGGGCCGACGCATGGCGCCGACAATGCCTGCCTGTGGGCGCATCTGCCTGATTTCATCGATCGCCCGATCCTGAAGCGCAAGGGCGGACCGATGACGCCTGCCGACATCGACGTCGCAGCACGGTTTCAGACCAGCCTGCTGCGCTTCGTGACTTCAGGCATGCCCGATGTTGCGCAAGCCTGGCCGCGGTTCGAGCCTCACAAGGAATCGCTCGCTATCTTCGGCCAGCCGTTTCAGGTTGTCCCTCTCAACGAGGGCGCGCGTTCCCGGCTGTGGGCGGAGCTGAGCGCGTGAGACGGGGTGCTCGAAGCCGCCTCCTGTAATCTGCTTCACAGGCGAATGCGTCGATCTGCGCTAGACAAGGTCAGGCCCTGTCGAAGCGGCCGAGTTCGGAGCTGGCGATGATTGCTGCACTTGCAAGAGCAATATCCCGCGCGACGGGAACCAATGTCGATCTCGAAACTGTGAAGATCCTGATGATCTTCTCCGGTGCCGGCCTCCTGGTCTCGCTCGTCGCCGCGATGATCTACGGACAGGCTCTCAACGCCGCGCTGTTCTGAGCGCGTCGCAATCCCCGTCAGGCCACGGGTTCCTTGGGACGGCTTCGCTCACGCGGCGCCAGCGGCGGCGCCTGCTTCAGCGGAGCTGCTTCGCGTGGCGCGGCGTCGCTGCCTGGCACGTGTTCGACCGGCGCAGGGCCGTGGTCGCGCCAGGCGACAAACCAGATCAGCAAGCCGAGGACTGCCAGCCCCGCGCCGACGGGACCCGTCGAGGTCCAGCCGAGCCCCTGACGAATGGCAAGGCCACCCAGGAACGGGCCGAGCGCATTGGCGGTGTTGAACGCCGAATGGTTGAGTGCGGCGGCAAGCGCCTGCGCATCTCCGGCAACATCCATCAGCCGGGTTTGCAAGATGGCACCGAGCGCGACACTGGCTCCAATGGCAAAGATGTCGATCGCGAGCAGCCAGGGATTGCCGGCCGCAAGCGGAAAGGCCAGCAGCGCCACGGCCGCAAACACCAGGATGCCGCCCGCGGTCGGCATCAAGGCGCGGTCGGCGAAGCGCGGCACGAACAGATTGCCGAGCGTGGCGCCGATGCCGAAGATGGCCAGAAAGAACGGGATGACCTCGGTGCTGACCTTGGTGACCTCGATCAACGTCGTCGCCAGATAAGTGTAGACGGCGAACATGCCGCCGAAGCCGATGGCGCTGATCGCGAGCGTGGTCCAGACCCGGCGGCTCCTAAGCGCGCCGAGCTCGCGCAGCGGATCCGACCGGCCGGCCTGGTCGCGCGGCGCGAACGACGCGCACAGCAGCATCGTGAGCAAGGCCAGCACCGACACGAGGCCGAAGCTCGCGCGCCAGCCGACCATCTGGCCGATCAGATTGGCCAGCGGCACGCCGATGATGGTGGCGACGGTCAAACCCAGCATCACCTGGCCGACCGCTTGCGAGCGGCGGTGTTGCGGCACGAGCGAGGCCGCAACCAGCGCGGCGATGCCGAAATAGGCGCCGTGGGGCAGGCCCGAGAGGAAGCGGGCCGCGACCATCGAACCGAAGCCGGGCGACAGCGCAGTGAGGGCGTTGCCGAGCGCGAATACGGCCATCAGCGCCAAGAGCTGCGTGCGCCGGGCGAATTTCGCGCCGAGCACCGCGATCAGCGGTGCGCCCAGCACCACGCCGAGCGCATAGGCGCTGATCGCGTGCCCGGCGGCCGGCTCGTCGATGTGAAGGTCAGCCGCGAAGAACGGCAGCAGGCTCATCGACGCGAATTCGGTGGTCCCGATCGCAAAGCCGCCCATCGCGAGCGAGAACAGGACGATGGCGAGATGAGGGGGCGCTGAATGGGATTTCGGTTTCGCGCTTGGCGAGGTCGCGTGAGGCGAGGTCGTCATGTGTCCTGCTTAGGTGACGGCAACGGGAACCAGCCCAGCAAACGTCGCCATCCCTGCAGTCTTTGTCTCACCTACTTAAACGCGCGTGGATTCGCGTCAACACCGGAAGCGCCACGTAAGGCGGCGCGCATATCAGCGTCCCGGTTTATTCAGGGCGTCCGCGTCAATATGTCCGGTGCAACCGGCTCAAGAACGTCTTCAGCCGCTTGCTGCGCGGCTGACGCGTCCCCGACATGATTGACCGATCAGAACTGCACTTCGCCGGGAATGTCGTCGGCGCTGAGGCCGACGGTTTGATAGGCCTTCAGCAGCCATTCGCGAGTCTGGCCGAGCGACCGGTTGTAGTCGGCCCAGGCGCTGAGGAAATCCTTGTAGCGGCGGTCGGCTTCGGCGCGGATGCCGAGATTGGTCGGCAGTGTCAGGATCGGCCGCGGGATCGCGAGGTCGCCGAGCGTCGGATTCTTCTTCAGTGTGAAGATCGACAGCACCGCGAGCGAGACGTTGCAGTCGGCACGGCCGGTCGACACGGCGAGGATCGCCTCGTCGCGGGTCTTGAAGCCGAGGATGTCAGCCTTCGGGCAGTAGCGGCGCGCGATGGTCTCGTGCGTCGAGCCGATGTCGACGGCGATCTTGACCTCCGCCTTGTTGAGCTCGGACCAGGTCTGCGGCTTGGCGAAGCCCTTCTTGGTGATGACAGTGAAGGAGTGCACCAGGATCGGGGTCGAGAAGTCGATGACCAGCGAACGCTCGGGCGTCGGGTTCACGGCGAAGGCGAGGTCGACCTTGTCGGCCTGCAGATCCAGGATCTGGTTGCCCCAGGTCGATTCCAGCATCTCGACCTTGGCGCCCAGCTTGCCCGCAATGTCATTCGCCATGTCGATGCAGGCGCCCGACCATTGATTGGTGGCGAGGTCCTTGTGGAAATAGGGGTCCTGGCCGGCGATGACGGCGATGCGCAGCACGCCGGTCTTCTTGATGCGATCGAGCGTGGAGCTTGGCGCGGTGTCGGCCTTGACTGACGCGGTCGCGGCCATTGCGGCGCCCGCCAGCGCGACGGTGGTGAGTGCGTCCCTGCGGTTCATCGTCGGTACTCCCTCGGGGATCTATGGGCTCCGGCCGGTCGACTATTTCTGTATTCAGAACATAATGCAATATGGTATTGCGGCCTTGCCGGGGATTTGAGCTATGAGGCAGGTTAGAGCCTAGTCCATTGGCAAAGCGAGAGAAAA
Organism: Bradyrhizobium sp. BR 10261; assembly: GCF_019455395.1. Lineage (NCBI taxonomy): Bacteria > Pseudomonadati > Pseudomonadota > Alphaproteobacteria > Hyphomicrobiales > Nitrobacteraceae > Bradyrhizobium > Bradyrhizobium sp. BR 10261. The sequence goes on along the minus strand of NZ_JACOFQ010000045.1, from coordinate 40,782 downwards.
TTTTGTGAAGCCGGGGTCGGATATTGGACGGGTCTGCGGGCATCGGGATTGTGAGGAGAAGTCCGTGCGTGCTGTTTTCGTCGATGCCAATGAGACGCTGCCGCGGTCACCGAGAAGCTGCTGGGCGCGGCGGAATTGCCCGTGAGCATCGTCAGCAATCCTTCCATCACGCCCGACGATCTGCCCGGCCTGCCCGGCCTGCTCGGCGATGCCGAGATCATGATCGTCGATCACACCGCGGTGCCCTCGGCGATTGCGGAGAAGTGCAAGGCGCTGAAGCACGTCGTATTCCTCGGTGCCGGCGTGCGCAGTTGCCGCCGCATCATCGCGAGCAGGTCGTGCAATCGATGAGACCCGGCATGATGCCCGCGCAGATCGGAAAGCCTTTCGATGTTGCGCGCTCCTGCCGCCTGTCCTACCCACCTCCGAACCAGATTTGCGCGAGGCGCCACACCTATCGCGAGAAGCCAGCAGGGAGCCGTCATGACCATCAGAAACACCCGCACCGGGGGCCAGATCCTGATCGACCAGCTGGTCGCGCAAGGCGTCGAGCGCGTCACCTGCGTTCCCGGTGAGAGCTACCTCGCGGCGCTCGATGCGCTGCATGATAGCCCGATCGACGTCGTGATCTGCCGCGCCGAAGGCGGCGCTGCGATGATGGCGGAAGCCTATGGTAAGCTGACGGGCCGCCCGGGCGTTTGCTTCGTCACCCGCGGCCCCGGCGCCACCAATGCCAGCCACGGCGTCCACATCGCGATGCAGGACTCCACCCCGATGATCCTGTTCGTCGGCCAGGTCGACACCGGCATGCGCGAGCGCGAGGCGTTCCAGGAGCTCGACTACAAGGCGGTATTCGGCTCCATGGCGAAATGGGCCGTCGAGATCGATCGCCCCGACCGCATTCCCGAGCTGGTCGCGCGCGCCTTCCGCGTCGCCATGCAGGGCCGTCCGGGTCCGGTGGTGATCGCGTTGCCGGAGAACATGCTGACCGAGACCGCCGCCGTGGCCGACGCCATGCGCATCGAGCCGGCGGTGAGCTGGCCGGCGCCCGCCGATGTCGAGAAGGCCGGTGCGCTGCTCGCCAGCGCCAAGGCACCGCTGGTCATCCTCGGCGGCTCGCGCTGGACCGATGAGGCCACCAGGAGCATCGCGCGGTTTGCCGAACGCTTCGATCTGCCGGTCGCGACCTCGTTCCGCCGGGCCTCGCTGATCGATGCCGATCATTCGCATTATGCCGGCGATCTCGGCATCGGGCCGAGCCCGGGCCTGAAGGCGCGCATAGACAATGCCGATGTCATCCTTCTGATCGGCGGCCGCATGTCGGAGATGCCGTCCTCGTCCTACACGCTGCTCGACATCCCCTCACCGAAGCAGAAGCTGATCCATGTGCATCCGGGCTCGGAAGAGCTCGGCCGCATCTATCAGCCGGAGCTCGCGATCCAGGCGACGCCGGCCGCGTTCGCCGCTGCCGTGGAGACGCTGAAGCCTTCAGGCACTGTTGCCTGGAAAGGCGAGGCCGCCAAGGCGCATGCCGATTATCTCGCCTGGACCGAGAAGGCGCGGGAGCTCCCGGGCAATTTCCAGTACGGTCAGGTCATGACCTGGCTGCGCGATCGGTTGCCGAAGGACGCGATCGTCTGCAACGGCGCCGGCAATTATGCCGGCTGGATTCATCGCCATCATCGCTTCCACAGCTTTGCCTCGCAGCTTGCGCCGACCTCGGGCTCGATGGGGTATGGCGTGCCGGCCGGCGTGCTGGCCAAGCGGCAATATCCTGACCGTGTCGTCGTCGCCTTCGCCGGCGACGGCTGCTTCCTGATGAACGGCCAGGAGTTTGCGACTGCCGTGCAGTATGACGCGCCGCTGATCGTGATCGTGGTCGACAACTCGCAATACGGCACCATCCGCATGCACCAGGAGCGCGACTATCCCGGCCGCGTCGTCGGCACCCAGCTGAAAAATCCTGATTTCGCGATGTACGCGAAAGCGTTCGGCGGACATGGCGAGCGGATCGAGCGTACCGAGGAATTCGCACCGGCATTCGAGCGCGCGCTCGCTTCCGGCAAGCCGTCGATCCTCCACTGTATCATCGATCCCCGGGCGATCTCGGTCGGCAAGGATTTTGTGCCGCAGGTGAAGGCGTAAGCGATGTCCGAGGGTCGCCACGTCGCCATCATCGGAGCCGGCGCGATCGGCGTGATCAGCGCCATCGAGGCGCTGCGCGAAGGGCATCGCGTCACGCTGATCGACCCGGGCGAGCCGGGCGGCGAACAGGCGGCGAGCTACGGCAATGCCGGCTGGCTCTCCTCGCATTCGGTGATCCCGCCGGCAGAGCCCGGCGTCTGGAAGAAGGTGCCGGGCTATCTGATGGACCCGCTCGGCCCGCTCGCGATCCGCTGGTCATATCTGCCGAAGGCGCTGCCCTGGCTGGTCAAATATCTGCTGTCCGGCTGGACCGAGGCGCGTGTCGAGAAGACCGCGTTCGCGCTGCGCGACCTCCTGAAGGACGCGCCGCTGTTGCACCGGAAGCTGGCGGAAGAAGCTGGCGTGCCTGAGCTGATCGAGCGCAACGGCGTGATGCATGTGTTCCCGTCGCGCGGCAATTTTGACAACGATCTCGGCTGGCGCCTGCGCAGGAAGGTCGGCGTCGAGTGGCTGGAGCTGAACGCCGACGAGATACGTCAACGTGAGCCGGATCTGCATCCGCGCTATACCTTTGCTGTCGTGGTGGAGGAGGCCGGTCGCTGCCGCGATCCCGGCGCTTATGTTGCGGCGCTTGCCCAGCATGCGCTGGCGAGCGGCGCGAAGCTGGTTCGTGCCAGGGCAACCGGGCTTAGGCTGAGCGGCAACAAGCTCGTCGCCGTTCTCACCGACACCGGCGAGATTGCTTGCGATGCCGCTGTGGTGGCCGCCGGCGCGCGGTCGAAGCGGCTGACTGCGTCTGTCGGCGATCCGCTACCGCTCGAAACCGAGCGCGGCTATCACGTCATGATCGAGAACCCGGAAGCAGGTCCGCGCAGCTCGATGATGGCCTCCGACGCCAAGATGGTGGCAAACTGGACCAACAAGGGCTTGCGCGCCGCCGGCACGGTCGAGATCGCGGGCCTCGAGGCCGCGCCGAACTGGAAGCGCGCGGAGATTCTGCGCGACCACCTTCTCAGCATGTTTCCGAAACTGCCGCAGGACATTCCGGCCTCGCGCATCAAGATGTGGTTCGGCCATCGTCCGAGCATGCCGGACGGACGTCCTTGCATTGGCTGCTCACGCGCCTCGCGCGACATCGTCTATGCCTTCGGCCATGGTCATGTCGGCCTGGTCGGCTCGGCTCGCACCGGCCGCCTCGTCGCCCAGCTTCTGAGCGGCAAGCCGCCCGAAATTCCGCTTGCGCCGTTTTCTCCCGATCGCTTCCTCTGAGCTCGCAACATGACTTATTCTTCCAGTTCCTCATCCCGCATCGCCCGTGGCGGCAAGGCCATCTACGGCGCGCCACTCGGCATCCTGATGCTGGAAGCGCGCTTTCCGCGCATCCCCGGCGACATGGGCAATGGCACGACCTGGCCCTTCCCCGTGCTCTATCGCGTGGTGAGCGGGGCATCGCCGGAGAAGGTGGTGCTGAAGGGCGCGGCTGGCCTGCTGCCTGATTTCATCGATGCGGCGAAGGACCTGGTGCGGCTCGGGGCCGAGGCCATCACCACCAATTGCGGCTTCCTCTCGCTGTTCCAGAAGGAGATCGCCGCCGCCGTTGGCGTGCCGGTTGCGACCTCGTCCTTGATGCAGGTGCCGTGGGTGCAGGCGACCTTGCCGCCTGGCAAGCGCGTCGGTCTCGTCACGGTATCGGGCTCGACCCTGACACCGGCCCATCTCGAAGGTGCCGGCGTGCCGCTCGATACGCCGGTGGTCGGTACCGAGCACGGCAAGGAGTTTTTCCGCGTCCTGATCAAGGCCGAGAAGGACGACATGGACGTCGCCCAGGCCGAGCGTGACGTGGTCGAGGCCGGCAAAGAGCTGGTCGCGAAAAACCCCGACGTCGGCGCCATCGTGCTCGAATGCACCAACATGCCGCCTTATGCGGCAGCGCTGCAGGCCGAAGTCGGGTTGCCCGTTTACGACATCTATTCCATGATCACCTGGTTTCATGCCGGACTGCGCCCGCGCGCCTTCGGCTGATTCCTGATGTCGCACGGCTCCTCGCACCCTCTGCTGTTGTTTGCATTGCAATCGCCGCCGCAGCCCCGGTATATTTGGCTGTGTTCGGGCATGAATGCAGTTGATGATGAGCAACGTGGAACTGGCCTCCGACAGTATCGTCGATCGCGTCTATGAACAGCTCAAGGCCATGGCCGTGAGCTATGAGTTCAAGCCGGGCGAGCGGCTCAACGAAGGCGAACTGGCCAAGCGCCTCGGCGTCAGCCGCACGCCGCTGCGCGAAGCGCTCAACCGTCTCAACACCGAAGGTTTTCTGCGCTTCACGCCGGGCAAGGGCTTCTTCTGCCGCGAGCTCGACGCCCACGAGATCTTCGATCTCTACGAGCTGCGCAAGTCGATCGAAGTCGCCGCGGTCCGCCTCGCCATCAAGCGCGCCAAGGACGAAGATATCGACGCGCTGCTGAAATTCCTCGAGGCCACCGGCCCCGATCCCGGCGACCGCACCTCGGTCGAACTCGTCGAGCTGGACGAGACTTTTCACGAGCGGCTGATGGCGATGTCGAACAATGCCGAGATGCTGCGCGTCTTGCGCAACGTCAACGCCCGCATCCGCTTCGTGCGCTGGATCGACATGGACAGCATCAACCGTACCAACACCCAGGCCGAGCATCGCGCGGTGATCGAGGGCCTGATGGCACGCAACGAAGAGGTCTGCGTCTCGGTGCTGGAGAAGCACATCGACCGCCGCCTCGATCGCATCACCTCCGCGATCAAGGAAGGCTACGCGCAGATCTATATGCCGGCGGCGCTGAGAGCTGGGGCGAATTGAGGCTCTTCTGCAGTATCGTAGGGTGGGCAAAGCGAAGCGTGCCCACCACCTAGTCGTGGCACGGCGCAAGTGCGCCTTTGCCCACCCTACGATTTCTACACGGTGCCGGTGAAGGATAAGCAGGGCGGCTCCATTCTCGCTGTCATCGCCCGGCTTGACCGGGCGATCCAGTAGGCCGAGACGGCGGTGATTGAACCGATAGGCCGCGGCGTACTGGATGCCCCGCCTGCGCGGGGCATGACACCTGTTGTGAGGCGGGCGGTTCGCCTTTCACTCCGCCGCAACATTCATTCCGTAACCCAGCCGCTTCGAAATTGCCCCCGCGCAATCGCGCAAGGCGTGCGCGATCGGGCTGTCCCAGCGCGCATCGAACGTGCCTTCCGGTCCCATCGCGGTGATGACCAGCGCGACATGGCCTGAATGATCGAACACAGGCGCGGCGAACGCATTCACGCCGGGCAGCGGATCGCCGAGCGCGCGGGCGAGCCCGTGCTTGCGAACCTCGGTGAGCATCTCGGCGACCTTGGCGCCCTTCACCGGCCGCTTCGGATTGTAGCCGACGCCCTGGCGATCGAGGCCGCTTTCGAGTGCGGCATTGATGGTCTTCTCCGGCAGGAAGGCCGCGAAGGCGCGCCCCGTGGCTGTCTCCAGCAGCGCCATCACCGATCCCGCGCGCATGACGATGTGGACGGGCTGGCCGGGCTCTTCGAGCTGCACCACGGTCGGGCCGTGCGTGCCCCAGACCGCGAGCGAGACCGCGTGGCCGATCTGGCTTGCGAGCGCCGCGATCTTCGGTTGCGCGATGCGCACGCCGGAGAGGCGGCGCAGGCTGATCAGTCCGAGCTCGAGCGCCAGCGCGCCGATCTCGTAGCGGCCGGTGGTCTCGTCCTGCTCGATCAGCCCGATGCGGGAGAAGCTGGCGAGATAAGGATGCGCCTTGGCCGGCGTCATGCCGGCTTCGCGCGCGAGATCGCGCAGCATCATCGGCTCGCCGCATCTCGCGAGCGCGCGCAGCAATTCTCCGCCGACCTCGATCGATTGGATGCCGCGGCTTTCTTTCTTCATGCGTCCCCGATGCGCTTCAGTCCTTGTTTGAGCATGATCTGGCCGGAAAACCGCTGCACACTTTTCCGGATCATGCTCTACGCCGCGTCGCGCTTGGTGGCGCTGTCGGCAAGATGTCGCCCGGCAATGTAGCCGAAGGTCAGCGCCGGCCCAAGCGTGATGCCGGCGCCGGGATAATTGCCGCCCATGATGCTCGCCATGTCATTGCCGGCGGCATAGAGCCCGGGAATCACCCGGCCTTCAGCGTCGAGCGCGCGCGCGTTCTCGTCGGTGACGATACCGGCATAGGTGCCGAGATCGCCTGTTACCATCTTGATGGCGTAGAACGGGCCGTTCTCGATCGGCGCGACGCAAGGATTGGGACCGTGCAGCGCGTCGCCCTGGTAGCGGTTATAGGCTTTTGAACCTTTGCCGAAGGCGGGGTCCTGTCCGAGCGGTGCGGTCGCGTTGAACTGCCTGACTGTCTCCGCAAGGGCCTTCGCGTCGATGCCGGCCTTTGCCGCCAGCGCTTCCAGCGTATCGCCGCGCATGAGATAGCCGCTCGCGAGATGATGTCCCAGCGGCATCGGGAACGGCGGCACGCAGCCGAGGCCGTATTTGCGCAACGTCTTGTGATCGCAGACGAGATAGGCCGCGATCTCCTCGCCGGGCTTGGCCGCCTTGATCATGGCCTGGACGAAGTCGTGGTACGAATTGCCTTCATTGGCAAAGCGCTTGCCGTCGCGCATCACCGCGATCACGCCGGGCTTGGCACGATCGATGAAGTGCGGCATCACGCCTTTCGAGCCGTCCTTGCGCGTCGTGAGCGACACCGGCACCCAGGCCGCCGCGTTCGGCAGGCGATCCTCAATATGTCCGCCCGCGCTTTCGGCGAGGCGCAGGCCGTCGCCGGTATTGCCGGTCGGCCCCGGCGAGAAATGCTCCGCGCCGGTCGGTGCATGCGGAAACATCTTCTTGCGCCGTTCGACATCATGTGGAAAGCCGCCGCAGGCGAGCACGACGCCCCGCCTCGCGCGGACGCGGACGCCGCGTCCCTCGCGCGACACGATCGCGCCGGTCACTGTGCCATTCTCGACCGTCAGCTCGCGCACCGGCGAGGACAACCACATCGGGATCTTCAAATCCTGCGCGGACTTTGCGAGTCGACCCGCCAGCGCATTGCCGTTGGTCAAGGTCATGCCGCGGCCATGGCGCAGCACGTCCATCAGGTGGCGCGATAGCCGCTTTGCGACATAGACCGCTGACGTCAGCGACTTCGTGACGCGCATGAAATGGATGATCTCTTTGCCTGACCCCAGCATCATGCCGAACACGGTGAGCTCGGGCAGGGGCATGCCGAGCGTCTTGATGAGGTCGCCCAGCTCACGGCCATCGAACGGTCGCGTCACCATGGAGCGGCCGCCTTGCGCGCCGCCGGGCGCCTCGGCGTGATAGTCGGGGAAGACCAGCGGCATGTCGAAGCGGAGCGCGGTCTTGGTGGTGAAGAAATCGACCGCCTCGGGGCCGGCGCTGAGGAACGCATCGACGCGCGCCGCATCGAAATTGTTGCCGGCTTCGTGGCGCAGATAGGTGCGGGCCTGCTCCGGCGTCTCTTCGATGCCGTAGGCTTTCGCCAGGGAGGTGCCCGGAATCCACAGCCAGCCGCCGGAGCGCGCGGTGGTGCCGCCGAAGCGCGGTTCCTTCTCGACGATCAGCACCTCGAGGCCGCGATATCTCGCGGTGATCGCCGCCGACATGCCGGAGCAGCCCGATCCCGCCACGAGCACGTCGCACTCGTATGTTTCGCTTGCGCTATGCTCGCTGCCGGCCATGTCTCACCTCACTGCTTCAGCAGCGGACATTTGGATTCGGAGACCGGGCGGAAGGCATCCTCGCCCTTCACGGTCTTGATGATCTCCAGATAATCCCAGGGCTCCTTGGACTGCTCGGGCGCCTTGACCCTGGCCAGATACATGTCGCGGATGACGCGGCCGTCCTCGCGCAACTTGCCGCCATGGACGAAGATATCCTCGATCGGCAGCTCGCGCATCTTGGCCATCACCTTGGCGGGGTCGTCGGTGCCTGCAGCCTTGATGGCCTTGAGATAATGCAGCACCGAGCCGTAGACACCGGTGTGGATCATGGTCGGCATCACCCTGGTGCGCTCATAGAATTTCTTGGACCATGCCCGCGTGGCCTCGTCCATGTTCCAGTAGGACGCCGTCGTCATGTAGGTGCCCTGCGCCGACTTCAGGCCGATCGCGTGCACGTCAGTGTCGAACATCAAGAGGCCGACGAGCTTCTGGCCGCCTTGGACCAGGCCGAACTCGCCGGACTGCTTGATGGCATTGTCCGTATCCTGGCCGGCGTTGGCGAAGGCGACGACGTCAGCCTTGGAGCTCTGCGCCTGCAGCGCAAAGGACGAAAAATCCGCGGTATTGGTGGGGTGCTTGACGCCGCCGAGCACCTTGCCGCCCATCTCGTTGATGAAGCGCGTGGCGTCCTTCTCGAGCTGCTGGCCGAAGGCGTAGTCCGCGGTGATGAAGTACCAGGATTTTCCGCCTTCCTTGATCACGGCGGACGCCGTCACCTTCGACAGTGCGTAGGTGTCGTAGGTGAAGTGCACCGTGTTCGGGCTGCACAGCTCGTCGGTGAGCGAGCTCGCGCCGGGGCCGGAGAGCAGGGCGATCTTGCCCCGCTCGCGCACCATGTTGTGCACGGCGATCGCGATGCCGGAATTGGGGATGTCGACCACCGCGTCGACCTTGCCGTTGTCGAACCAGCCGCGCACGATCTGCACGCCGACATCGGTCTTCATCTGGTGATCGGCGCTGATGATCTCGATCGGCTTGCCGAGCACGGTCGGCCCGAACTCCTCCACCGCCATCCTGGCGGCCTCGACCGAGCCCGGCCCGGAGTTGTCGCGGCCCCAGCTCGACAGATCCGTCAGCACGCCGATCCGCACTGCATCGTCGGAGACCTGCGCGCGCGCGACATTGGTCATGGCAGCCGAAGTCATGGCCGCGAGCATGGCGCAGGCCAAGAGCCCTCTCATCGAAGTTTCCTCTCGTTATTGGCCGCTTGGTGCGGCGGGTTGTTATGGCGATGAGTTAGATATAAACGAATGAATTTGTCAATAGCGAATAAGGGAATTTGGGCGAGGCGGTGCTTGCTGCTTCCGCAATCATGAGTGCGGAACAGGCGCGCCATACGTTCGGTGTCATCGCCCGACTTGATCGGGCGATCCAGTATTCCTGAGACGGTTGGGATTGAGCCGAGACGCCGCGGCTGGATTCCCCGCCTTCGCGGGGAATGACCGAGGGCTGAGAACGAGGAAACCAACACGCGGGCAGGTTGCAACCATATCCGCGATTATCCATGATGCCGGCTGGAATCGCGGGGCACATGGCAATGACGGCGGCAACAGGAGTCTCCGGCGAAACGGAGCGATCGACGACGGCGCATGTGGTGTGGGCGAGTGCGCTCGGCACTGCGATCGAGTGGTATGACTTCCTGATCTACGGCACGGCGGCCGCGCTCGTGCTCAACAAGCTGTTCTTCCCGAGCTTCGATCCCTTCGTCGGGACGCTGGCGGCATTCTCCACTTATGCGGTCGGTTTCGTGGCGCGGCCGATCGGCGGCGCCATCATCGGGCATTACGGCGACCGGCTCGGCCGCAAGAGGATGCTGGTCGCGACCATGATCGCGATGGGGCTCGGCACCTTCCTGATCGGCTGCCTGCCGACCTACAGCCAAATCGGTGTATGGGCGCCGATCCTGCTTGTCATCCTGCGCTTTGTGCAAGGCATCGGCCTCGGCGGCGAGTGGAGCGGCGCGGTCGTGATGGTGGTTGAGCACGCCGGTAACAGGCGCGGCTTCTACGGCAGCCTGGTGCAAATCGGCTTTCCCGTTGGCGTTGCTGCCTCCACCGGCATGTTCGGGCTGATGACGCAACTGCCCGAGGCCTACTTCCTGAGTTGGGGCTGGCGCGTGCCGTTCTGGATCAGCATTCTGCTGGTCGGCATTGGTCTCATCGTACGGCTCAAGCTTGCGGAGACGCCGCACTTCAAGGAGGTGGTCGAGCGCAAGGAGGTGCTGGCGCAGCCGGTGTGGGAGGTGCTTCGCCGCGATTGGCGCAGCTTTCTGCTGGCGATCGGCATCACGATCTCGGAAGTTGGGCTCGCTTATCTCCTTACTGTCTTCACCGTGCTGTATGCCACGACAAAACTCGGCCTCCCGCGCCAGGTGATCCTGAATGCGGTCGTCTATGCCGCGCTCGTCGAGTTCGCCACGTTGCCGCTCGCCGGCTGGCTCTCCGATATTTTCGGCCGCAAGGCGCTGTATCTTGCCGGCGGCGTATTCACGGTGGCGCTCGCCTTTCCGCTGTTCTGGTTCCTCGACACCAGGGAGCCGGTGCTGATCACGCTTGCGCTCGTCGTCACGATGACGCTGACGCACGGGCTGCTGTTCGGGCCGAAGGCGGCATTCATGCCGGAACTGTTCCGCACAAAGGTGCGCTACAGCGGCGCCTCGCTCGGGGCAAATGTCGCGGCCGCCTTGAGCGGCGGCTTCTCGCCGCTGATCGCGACCGCGCTGCTCGCCTGGGCCGGCAGTCCCTGGCCGGTGTCGCTCTACATCATCGCGCTCTCGGTCATCACGATCATTGCGACCTTGATGACGCCGGAGACGGCGCGCGACACGCTGAAGTCCTGAGGCATCCCCGGGGACCGGCTGGGCGGCCAAAATTTTTCGAGCCTCCCCCCTTGAAACCGCCAGCCGTTTTTCTAATTGATTTTTCGCCGCGAGAGCGGTGTGCCGGGCGCCAGATCGGGCCCGGTGCGGGCGCCGGACCGGTCGTCGGACCCGTCTGATACCCTGTCCTGCGCTCCTTCGTATCCATCTTGCTCTTTGGAGGACTTGGTTATGAGGACCAGTTTTGACTTTGCGCCCCTGTGGCGCTCCACCATCGGCTTCGATCACCTGGCCGACCTCGTCGACAGCACGCTGCGCCAGGCGACCGAGGACAACTATCCCCCCTACAATATCGAGCGCTCCGGCGAGGACCATTACCGCATCAGCCTTGCGGTGGCGGGTTTCAGCGCCAGCGATATCACCGTGACGGCCGAGCAGAACGCTCTCACCATCGAGGGCAAGAAGCCCGAGACCGCCTCGCGCGAATACCTGTACCAGGGCATCGCCGCGCGTCCGTTCCGGCGCGTGTTCAATCTCGCGGACTATGTCCAGGTGAAGCAGGCCTCGTTCCAGGACGGGCTCCTGATCATCGACCTCGTCCGCGAGGTTCCGGAAGCCATGAAGCCGCGTCGGATTCCGATCGCGGACGGCGCTCCTGCGGCATCGCAGATCGAGCAGAAGAAAGCAGCCTAAAGCGCTCGATCGGTCCAACGGCGGAACGCGGCGTGCAATGCGCGCCGCGCTCCCGATGCATGAAGGAGACAAGCATGGCTTTTCGTGACCTCATTCCCTGGTCGAGAAACCAGGAGCTTGCGCCCACGCGGGACAATTTCGACCCCTTCCTGACGCTTCACCGCGAGATGAACCGTCTGTTCGACGACGTTTTCCGCGGCGTTAGTGGGACCGGTCTGTCGCCGCTGATGGAAGGCCGTTTCGGCTGGCCGAAGGTCGAACTGAGCGAGACCGACAAGACACTGACGGTGTCCGCCGAGCTTCCCGGCTTGACCGAGAAGGACGTCCAGGTCGAGATCGCCAATGGCGTCCTGACTGTCCGCGGCGAGAAGAAGGCGGAGCGCAACGGCGAGGGCCGGTACTTCACCGAGCGCTATTATGGGGCCTTCGAGCGGCAGATCCCGCTGGAAGGCGTCGAGGAGGACAAGGCCGAGGCGTCGTTCAGGAACGGCGTCCTGACCGTGTCGCTGCCGAAGTCCGAGAGGGCGCGCGAAGGCGTCAAGCGCATCGCGATCAATACGCAATAACAACAAGCCGGACGGCGGTCTTTGGCGCCGCCGTCCCCCGTCAACGAACCCGTCCCTTTGAAAGGAGTATGAGGGAGGCACCGCCGATGACCAACGTGAATACCAATTTCGGCAATCTCAATCCGCTGTTTCATCCCGCCGCCCATTACGATTCACCAGCCGAGGTCCTGAATGCACAGGATCTCTCCACGCCGGAGAAGCGGATCATCCTGTCATCCTGGGCATCCGACATGTACGCGGTGGAATCCTGTCCCGCCTTGCGCGAGATCCCCGGCATGGGCCACACGGTCCGGCTCGCCGATATCCTGGCCGCCCTGCGCAAGCTCGACGGCGACAACGACAATGACGACCCGCCGCGCGGCGGCGGCGTCCCGATGCGGCTGCGGCGGCCATGGGCCGCCGCCGAGGGGCAAAGCGCATGATGCTCACACAGACTGTTCTCGCGCTCGTGCTGCTCGGCCAGGCTTCGGCAGTCTGGGCGGTTCCATTTCTGGCTCTGCAAGGCCTCGTCACCGGGGCGCGTGCCGAGATCTGAGGCCAGAGCCTTTACGTTCCAATCCCAGGCAAGGTAGCAGGTACGGAAGATGCGTGCTGTGCGTTTGCTCCTGCTGGCGATGCTGGTGCTGACGCCAACGGCGTTGCAGCCTGCTGCCGGCCAAATTCCCGACCTGAAGACCGGCGGCTCGCTGCCGACCCTGGCGCCGCTGGTGCGTCAGGTGACGCCCGCCGTGGTCAACATCTCCGTGCACGGCCGCGTGCGGGAAGATAACCCTCTCTACCGCGACCCGATGTTTCGCGAGTTCTTCGACGTCCCCAGGCAGATCGAGAAGGAGGTCAACGCGACCGGCTCCGGCGTGATCGTCGATGCCCAGCGCGGCTATGTCTTGACCAACAATCACGTGGTCGAAGGCACCTCCGCCGTCCAGATCACCACCAAGGATGGCCGGCAGTTTTCCGCGAAGGTCGTTGGACGTGATCCACCCACAGATGTCGCGGTACTCCAGATTCAGAACCCGACCGGGCTCAAGGCGCTCCCCTTCGGCGACAGCGACGCGCTCGAAGTCGGCGACTTCGTGCTCGCGATCGGAAATCCATTCGGGCTCGGCCAGACCGTGACGTCAGGTCTCGTCAGCGCGCTGGGCCGGACTGGAATCGGCAAACAGGGCTATGAGGATTTCATCCAGACCGACGCCGCAATCAATCCGGGCAATTCCGGCGGGGCCCTGGTCAGCCTGCGCGGAGAACTCGTCGGCATCAACTCGGCGATCATCTCGCCGGCCGGCGGCAATGTCGGCATCGGCTTTGCCATTCCCGTCAACATGGCACGCAAGGTGATGGAGCAGATCATCGCCAACGGTGGCGTCGAGCGCGGCCGTATCGGCATCTCGCTGAACGATCTGCATCCCTCGGCCAACAGGGGATTGATTCAAGGCGCCGTCATTGCCGAGGTGGCCGCGGATTCGCCCGCGGAAAAGGCAGGCTTGCGCAGGGGGGATGTGGTCACCGGAGCAGACGACCGCCCGATCCGCACCGCCGCCCAGCTCCGCAACACGATCGGCCTTGCCCGCGTCGGCGAGGATGTGAGGCTCTCGGTCTTGCGTAACGGCGTTCCGCTCACCGCGAGCGTCAGGATCGCGCCCGCGAGTGAATCCAGCAGCGCCCTCGCAGGGCCCAATCGTCTCGTTCGTTGAATCGGTCGCAGGGGGCCGAAGATCAGCGGTGTATCCCCTGCGAGGGTGGTGAGCCCCCTGACATCGCGGCTCAAGCCGCGCGGTGATCCTGCTCGCCTTGCAAGTCGCGGATCAGCCTCCGCTCGCGTTCGATCCGCTGGAGATAGAGCTCGCGCTCCTGCTCGGACTTTGCGCCCGCCAGGAGCAGTTCGTAATGGCCGATCACCTTTTCGCTGCCGCGAATGAGCAGCTCTCGCTGGCTGATCATTGCATTGCTCCTCTCACATCGATCGGCGCCTGGGTGGCAGAGAGAGCAACCGGGAAGGTCGCCGCGGTCAGGCTTTCGAGCGCCGACCTTTCTTCCGTGAGACGTCTCTCGATGAACTGGCGTTCGAGCTCCGACAGCCTGGTCCTCAGAAGACGCCGGTAACGGTGGATGTTGTTACGATGTGCACGAATGCGGACCAAATTCTCATCGAGCATCGTCGTCTCTCCAGACGGTCGCGTTGGATCCTTTGATTTTCGAGGGTGAGAAACGATGTTCTCGCCGCAAAAATATGCAGCGCGAATTGCGTGTCAAGAGATTTGCCAAACGCCGGCCATCACGAGGTCGAGCTGCGACGCCCTAGCGCTCGCGGGGCTAAGGTCATCGCCGCTTCCACCGCCGGGTTTCCCCCGTCGATTGCCTTTTGTTGGCCGGCAAGCGAACCTCCTGTGGCCATATTTGAGTCAGAGTGATCGCCGGTGAGGGAGTCGCTCTGATGAAGAAAGTTCTGATCACTGCCATTGTGATGCTGGCCGCCGTGCCCGCAAGCGCCGTTGCGCAGGAGCGCGCCGGCTCGGCGGCGCTCGGAGCCGTGTCCGGCGCGGTCGTGCTGGGGCCGGTCGGTGCCGTCGCGGGTGCCGTGATCGGCTATACCGCCGGTCCTGCCATCGCCCGGTCATGGGGCATGAGAGGTTCGCGCTCGGCAAGACACCGGCAGCCGCCACGTCGCGAGGTGTATGGGGCGACGGCCGCCGGTGCGCCCCCACGCACCCGCGAGACGATGGAGGCCAACGGTCAGATGACAGCGGCCGGCAATCCGCCGGTCCAAGCCGCTCCCGTGTCGCAACCGGCTCAAGTCGCGCCTGCGTTGCCAGCGGCAACCACGACGCCACCCATTCAGGGATTCGACTGAAACCAGGCCGCGGTGGTCTTCGGCCGCAGCCGATCGACCGTCCGCGCCATCAGCGCGCCCACTTCTCTAGATCTGGCCCAGGATCTTCTTCGCGGCACGAAGGTGCGGCTTGTCGATCATCTGGCCGTCGAGGCGCAGCGTGCCGGCGTCTGGATTGCTCGCGAACGCGGCGATGACCTTCTCCGCCCATGCCCGCTCGGTGTCGGTCGGCGCGAACGCCGCGTTGACGATGTCGACATGCTTGGGATGGATCAGCGCCTTCGCCGAAAAGCCGTCGCGCCGCGCGGCGCGGGTTTCCTGCTCGAGGCCTGCGAGATTGTCGATGTCGGTATAGACAGTGTCGATCGGCGCCACTTCCGCCGCGGCCGCCGCCATCAGGCACAGATCACGCGCGAGGCGGTAGGGACTGTGGAACACGCCGCCTGACGCCTTCTCGGTCGCGCCGAGCGAGGCGGAAAGATCTTCCGCGCCCCACATCAAGCCGGCAAGGCGAGGGGAGCAGCCCCTGTAGCTGCCGAGCCCGAAGATCGAGCTGGCGGTTTCCGTCGCGACACAGACGATGCGTGTTGCGCCTGCTGTGATTCCGGATGCTGCTTCCAGCGCTTCAAGCCAGGTCGCAACCTGGCGCACGTCATCGCCGCCTTGCGATTTCGGTAGCACGATGCCGTCAGGCTTGCCCGGCATGACGGCGGCGAGATCGGTCAGCGTCATGCCGGTTTCGAGCGCGTTGATGCGGACATAGAGCTGGTGCGGGCCGGGGCGGCTCCTCAGCATCGCAAGCGTCAGGGTCCGCGCCTCGGGCTTCTTGTCGGTGACGACGGAGTCCTCGAGATCGATGATCAGGGCGTCGGCCTTGCCTTCGCTCGCCTTCTCGAATTTGCGCGGGGAATCGCCCGGCACGAACAGCATCGAACGCATCAGGCCGGCCTCTTGTGCATCATCGCGGTTTCCCTCCTTGCGAAATAACGGCGCGCTTAGCTTTGCGCCGCATGACGCCATGCATGTTAGACACAGTTGACGGACAAATTCACGTATCTGCATGCGGTTTTTCGAGCTAAAGAACGAAAAGCCAGGGCATGTCGGGCGCGGCAAGCGCCATGGCCTTTGCGCGGGAAACGCGATCGGGAGATGGCGCAATCGCGGCTCCCAACAAGGAGATCAAGACCATGGATTTCGCGCTCACCGATCAGCAGGAAGCCATTCGCGACGCCATCGCCAAGATCTGCGAAGGCTTTCCCGACGCCTATTGGCTGAAGAAGGACCACGACGGCGGCTTCCCACACGATTTTCACAAAGCGCTGGCCGACGCCGGCTGGCTCGGCATCTGCGTTCCGGAAGAATATGGCGGCTCCGGCCTCGGCATCACCGAAGCTGCGATCATGATGCGCACCATTGCCGAATCCGGTGCCGGCATGTCCGGCGCGTCTGCGGTGCATATCAACGTGTTCGGTCTCAACCCCGTGGTCGTGTTCGGCACAGAAGAGCAGCGCAAGCGCATGCTGCCGCCGATGGTCGAGGGCCGCGAGAAGGCGTGCTTCGCGGTCACCGAGCCGAACACCGGGCTCAACACCACCCAGCTCAAGACCCGCGCCGTTGCCAAGAACGACCGCTATATCGTCAACGGCCAGAAGGTGTGGATCTCGACCGCGCAGGTCGCGCACAAGATCCTGCTGCTGGCGCGCACCACGCCGCTGGAGGAGGTGCGCTCGCCCACCCATGGCCTCAGCCTGTTCTACACCGACTTCGACCGCAACAGGATCAAGGTCCACGAGATCGAGAAGATGGGCCGCAAGATCGTCGATTCAAACGAGCTGTTCTTCGAGGATTTCGAGATCCCGATGGAGGACCGCATCGGCGAAGAGGGCAAAGGGTTTCAGTACATCCTCGAAGGCATGAACCCCGAGCGCATCCTGATCGCGGCGGAAGCCGTTGGCCTCGGCAAGCTCGCACTGTCGCGTGCGACCGAGTATGCCAAGACGCGCGTCGTGTTCAACCGGCCGATCGGAAAGAATCAAGGCATCCAGCACCCGCTCGCGGTGAACTGGATCGAGCTCGAGGCGGCCTGGCTGATGGTAATGCAGGCGGCCTGGCAATACGACAGGGGCTTGCCCTGCGGCGCTGGCGCGAATGCCGCAAAATATTTCGCAGGCGAAGCCGGATACCACGCCTGCGAGCAGGCGGTGATGACCCATGGCGGCTTTGGCTATGCCAAGGAGTTTCACGTCGAACGTTACTTGCGCGAGATCCTGATCCCGCGCATCGCGCCGGTCAGCCCGCAGCTCGCACTGAGCTTCATCGCGGAAAAGGTGCTCGGCCTCGCCAAGTCGTACTAGCCCAGTTCGGCCGCGATCCGCTCCATCGCGATAGTGCGGAGCCTTGCGCGCTGGATCTTGACGCCATTGGCGCTGTCGGTGACCGGGAAGGCATCCACGACATAGATCCGTGCCGGAATCTTGTAGCCGGCGAGCCGCTCGCGCAGGCGCGCCGTCAGCACCTCCTGACGCGGCGGAGCTCCGGCCGGGATCACGAAAGCGACGCAGCGCGTTTGGCCCTTCAGATCGACGGCGACGACCTGGGCGTCGGCAACGCCGGCGCAGGACTTGAGCTCGTCCTCGATCTCGCCGGGCGCGACCAGGAAGCCGCCGAGCCGCATGGCATCGCCTGCGCGGGTCTCATAGACGAAAGCGCCGCCGCGCAGGCGGCCGATATCGCCGGTGCGGAAGAAGCCGTCCGCAGTGATCGCATCCCCAGTGGCTTGCGGATTGTTGAAATAGCCGATGAAGCGCGAGGGCGCGCTGATTTCGATTTCGCCGGAGACGCCTTGCGGCGCAAGCTCGCCGGTCTCGGTGTCGCGCACGCGGACTTTCGCGTCCGGGGACATCGGCCAGCCGCCGCCCTCGATGCGGTCGGCGAAGGCGTCGCTGGCGCGCCCGATCGAGAACAGCGCCTGCACCTCGCTGGAGCCGTACAGGCCGAACAGCGGCAGGCCGCGTGCCTCGGCCTCCGCGGCCAGCTCGCGCCAGCCGGGCTGGAACGCGGCGAAGCCACAGACTTGCAGATGCGGGAACGGCCGCCTTGCGTCGGTCAGCGCAAGGATGCGGCGGAACATCTCGTCGGAGCCGAAGGTGTGGGTGATCTTGTGCTCGGCAAGGATCTTCAGCGCCGGCGCCGCCTCGAAGGCATCGAGCACGTGGACGGTGGCGCCGGCGGCGATGAAGCCGAGCAGGCTCGTCATGCCGAAGGTGCCGCAGAACGGCAGCATCGCCAGCAGGGCATGACGCTGCGGCGAAAGCTGGAGCGCTCTGGCCACGGCCTTGGCGTGGCTCGCCAGCGTTCGCTGCGAATGCGCCACCAGTTTTGGCCCTTTGGTCGTGCCCGATGTGGTGTAGAGCAACACGGGCAGATCGATCTCGTGCTGAAATGGAGCCGGGGGACAATGCTTGTCGAAGGCGTCGAAGCGCAGGCAGGGCCATTGCGCGGGGATCTCGTCTGCGCCGACCACCGCGAGCTGTTGCAGCGCGGGGACATCGGACTTGGCGATGTCGGCGAGAATGGCAGCGAAATCGATCGAGCGGAACGCCGCCTCGATGATCAGCAGCTTTGCGCCTGATAGCTGCAGGAGATGCGCGACTTCGGCGCTGCGATAACGGGTATTGACGGCGGCGACGATCGCTCCCAGCCTGGCGGCGGCAAACAGCAGCGCAATCCATTCCACGCGGTTGACCAGCCAGACCGCCACGACGTCGCCTTTGCCGATACCCTGCGCGGCAAGCCAGGCCGCGGTCTGCTCGACCTTGCGGGAAAATTCCGCGCGCGAGACGGCGGTGCCGCCAAACACGAAGGCTGGATCGGCTGATCTCTCCGATCCGATCAGTGATTGCAGTGAAACATCGTCAGCATGCATGGCAACCGGAGCCCGATCGCGCAAACCTGTCTACTTGGTGCCGAACATCCGGTCGCCGGCATCGCCGAGACCCGGCACGATGTAGCCGTGATCATTGAGCCGCTCGTCGATTGCGGCCGTCCAGATCGGCACGTCGGGATGCTCGCTCTGGAACTGGGCGATGCCCTCCGGGGCCGCCAGCAGGCAGACGAAGCGGATGTCGCGGGCGCCACGCGCCTTGAGCAATGTGGCGCCGGCGCAGGCCGAGTTGCCGGTCGCCAGCATCGGGTCCATCAGGATCACGGTGCGGTCCGACAGGTCCTGCGGCGCCTTGAAGTAATATTCCACGGCCTGCAGCGTTTCGGGATCGCGGTAGAGCCCGATATGGGCGATGCGCGCCGACGGCATCAGCGCCAGCATGCCGTCGAGAAAGCCGACGCCGGCGCGCAGGATCGGCGCCAGCGTGAGCTTCTTGCCGGCGATCTTCGGCGCCTGCATCGGGGCGATCGGCGTCTCGATGTCGACCAGCTCCAGCGGCAGGTCGCGCGTCACCTCGTAGCCGAGCAGCATCCCGATCTCGTTCAGGATCTCGCGAAAGCTCTTGGTCGAGCGGTCCTTCTCCCGCATCAGCGAAAGCTTGTGCTGGACCAGGGGGTGGGCGACGACGTTGACGCTGGATGTGCTCATGCGGCCGATCTAACACGGTTCCGCGAAGCTGCGCCAGATCGGCCGGGGCGTTTTCCGCAAGGGCGCGAAGCCCTGGCTGTGCGACGCCGCGGGGCGCCCGGTCAGCCGAAGTTCTCGCAAGAGGCCGGCTCAATGAGCGGATCCGGGGCGGGACGCACGCTGGGCACACTCGGACGAGCCGCGTCCACGGCGCGTGCCTGCACCTCTGCGAAAGCCGACATCAGCGCGATCGCGAGGTCGCCATGGCATCCCTCGATCGCTGCGTCGAGCCAGTCGGGCAGCTCGCGTTCACGCGACAGCGCGCAATGCCACTCGCCTTCGTCATAGGCGATGCGGCGGACGTGCCACAGCGGCAGCTCAAGCTCCATCAGTGCCAGCGCGGCATCGGTCCAGGCTTCGGCTTCGATCAGCTGCATCAGGCGCGCCGTGCGCTCGCTCTGGTGGAGTGAGGGGAGTCGCCGGCAGGCTTTGTCGATGATCTCGCGCATCAGCGGACCGGTCATGCCTTGCGCGTTACGCAAGCGATCGCCGAGGGAGGATGAATCGTGGTGTCGGAGAGCGGCAGTCATGTCAGGCCTCCTGGAAGCGGCGTCGGTCGGTCGGCCGGCCTGTTCAGGATGGCGGGATGCGCATTGGAAAACGAGATGGGGCGGGGGCGGCAGATATAGGAATCTCATAAGTGCCGGGACGACGGCGGAAAGTTGCGTGAGTATCGTGGGCGCCTTTATGAGATTCCTATAACTTCGCCATGGCCCTCGTCTCGAAAACCTATGCCCGTGGTGGCACTTCAGCGTGGTCAAAAGTCCCGGTTGGCTCGCGGGAAGCGCGGTGCGCTTCTTTCTGCGAGCTCCGGCCGGGTCCCGAGAAAGTGTTGCTCCCCGATAGAGGGACGCAACGAGGAGCATCCCATGATGGACATTCTCATGCTGGCGCTGGGGTTCGGCTTCTTTGCCCTTGCGATCGGCTACACCTACGCCTGCGAACGGCTGTGACGGAGCGGACCATGATCTTCGATTATGCGCTCGCCGGTGCCGTCTCGTTCGGCCTCCTGATTTACCTCACTTACGCGCTGCTGCGGCCGGAGCGATTCTGAGCTGTGCTGCCAGTTGCCTACTGACGGTGCTGCTCCCCACGTTGCGCCGGAAACCAAGCCTGAAGGGTTGATTCCATGACCATGATCGGTTGGCTCCAGATCATTCTCTATTGTGCGATCATCGTCGCGCTGACAAAGCCGCTCGGCTGGTACATGACGCGCGTGTTCAATGGCGAGACCACGTTTCTCTCGCCGGTGCTGCGCCCGATCGAGACCGGCATCTACTGGATCTCAGGCGTCGACGAGAAACGCGAGCAGCATTGGCTGACCTATACGGTCGCCATGCTGCTGTTCCATGTCGGCGGCTTCCTGGTCATCTACGCCGTGATGCGTCTGCAGGCCGTTCTGCCGTTCAATCCGGCCGGGCAGACAGCGGTTGCCGAGGATCTGTCCTTCAACACCGCGATTTCATTCATCACCAACACCAACTGGCAGAACTACGGCGGCGAGAGCACGATCTCCTATCTCGTGCAGATGCTGGGCCTGACGCACCAGAATTTCCTATCGGCGGCGACGGGCATTGCACTTGCGGTTGCCCTGATCCGCGGCTTCTCGCGCGCCTCGGCGCGCACGGTCGGCAATTTCTGGGTCGACGTGACCCGCTGCACGCTCTATGTGCTGCTGCCGATCTGTGTCGTCTACACGCTGTTCCTGGTCTGGCAGGGCATGCCGCAAACCCTCGGCGACTATGTCGAAGCCACGACGCTCGAAGGCGCCAAGCAGACCATCGCGGTCGGCCCTGTCGCCTCGCAGGTCGCGATCAAGATGCTGGGCACCAATGGCGGCGGCTTCTTCAATGCCAACGCGGCACACCCGTTCGAGAACCCGACCGCGCTGTCGAACTTCGTGCAGATGCTCTCGATCTTCGCGCTGGGCGCCGCCTTGACCAACGTGTTCGGTCGCATGGTCGGCAACCAGCGTCAGGGCTGGGCGATCCTCGCCGTGATGGGCGTCCTGTTCATCGCCGGCGTTGCCGTGACCTACTGGGCGGAAGCCAGCGGCACCTCGACGCTCCAGGCGCTCGGCCTCACCGGCGGCAATATGGAAGGCAAGGAGGTTCGCTTCGGCATCGTTGCGTCCTCGCTGTTCGCCGTCATCACCACCGCCGCTTCCTGCGGCGCGGTCAATGCCATGCATGACAGCTTCACCGCGCTCGGCGGCATGATCCCGCTGATCAACATCCAGCTCGGCGAAATCATCGTCGGCGGCGTCGGCGCGGGCATGTACGGCATGCTGCTGTTCGTCATCCTCGCGATTTTCGTCGCCGGGCTGATGGTCGGCCGCACGCCCGAATATGTCGGCAAGAAGATCGAGGCGCGCGAGGTCAAGATGGCGATGCTGGCGATCCTGGTGCTGCCGCTGATGATCCTGGGCTGGACCGCGGTCGGCGTGGTCTATCCGGCGGCGGTGGCCTCCATGGCCAATGCCGGACCGCACGGCTTCACCGAGGTGCTCTACGCCTACACCTCGGGGACCGGCAACAACGGATCGGCCTTCGCGGGCCTCTCCGGCAACACCTTCTTTTACAACCTCACGCTGGCCAGCGCGATGTTCGTCGGCCGTTTCTTCATGATCGTGCCGGCCATGGCGATTGCAGGCTCGCTCGCGGAGAAGAAATCGATCCCGCCGTCGATGGGCACGTTCCCGACCACGGGCGGGCTGTTCGTCGGCCTCGTCGTCGGCGTGATCCTGATCATGGGCGGCCTGACCTTCTTCCCGGCGCTCGCGCTCGGCCCGATCGTCGAGCATCTGGCGATGAACGCAAGCCAACTGTTCTAACCTCTTCTGATTTCCGGAGTGACCTCCATGGATACGATGAAACTGCAAAAGCGTGCCCCGATGTCGGCCATGCTCGATCCCAGAATCGTGCTGCCCGCGATCCGCGCCTCTTTTGCCAAGCTCGATCCGCGGCTGATGGTGAAGAACCCCGTCATGTTCGTGGTCGAGGTCGTGGCCGCGCTCACCACGGTGATCTTCCTGCGCGATCTCGTCACGGGCGGGACGAATCTCGGCTTCACGTTCCAGATCATCATCTGGCTCTGGTTCACGGTGCTGTTCGCGAATTTCGCGGAAGCCGTCGCGGAAGGCCGCGGCAAGGCGCAGGCAGAATCGCTGCGCAAGACCCGCACCGAAAGCCAGGCCAAGCTCCTGAATGGCGCGGGCCATGATTTCAAGCTGGTGCCGGGCACCAGCCTCAAGGTCGGCGACATCGTGCTGGTCGAGGCCGGCGATACCATCCCCTCCGACGGCGAGGTGATCGAGGGCGTTGCCTCCGTCAACGAGGCCGCCATCACCGGCGAGTCCGCGCCTGTCATCCGCGAGTCCGGCGGCGACCGCTCGGCGGTGACGGGCGGCACCCAGGTGCTGTCCGACTGGATCCGCGTCCGCATCACCGCGGCGCAGGGCTCGACCTTCATCGACCGCATGATCAAGCTGGTCGAAGGCGCCGAGCGGGCCAAGACGCCGAACGAGATCGCGCTGAACATCCTGCTCGCCGGCCTCACCATCATCTTCGTGTTCGCCACCGTCACGATTCCAAGCTACGCCGCTTATGCCGGCGGCTCGATCTCGGTGATCGTGCTGGTCGCTTTGTTCGTGACGCTGATCCCGACCACCATCGGCGCGCTGTTGTCAGCCATCGGCATCGCCGGCATGGACCGTCTGGTCCGCTTCAACGTGCTGGCGATGTCCGGCCGCGCGGTCGAGGCGGCCGGCGATGTCGACACGCTGCTGCTCGACAAGACCGGCACCATCACGCTCGGCAACCGCCAGGCGACGGCGTTCCGTCCCGTGCGCGGCGTGACCGAGCAGGAGCTGGCGGACGCCGCCCAGCTTGCCTCGCTCGCCGATGAGACGCCGGAGGGCCGCTCCATCGTCGTGCTGGCGAAAGAAAAGTACGGCATCCGTGGCCGCGACATAGCCGAGCTTGGCGCGACCTTCATTCCGTTCACGGCGCAGACCCGCATGAGCGGCGTCGATGCCGGCGGCTCGTCGGTGCGCAAGGGCGCGGTCGATGCCATGCTCAATTATGTCGGCGGCGGTGCGTCGCTGGCGGTCGCCTCCGGCAATACGGCCCGCGCCCTTCAGCCTGCTGCGCTCTCGGAGATCGGCCGCGAAGTCCAGACCATCGCGGACGAGATCTCCAAGGCGGGCGGCACGCCGCTGGCCGTCGCCAAGGATGGAAAACTGCTCGGCGTCATCCAGCTCAAGGACATCGTCAAGGGCGGCATCCGCGAGCGCTTTGCCGAGCTGCGCCGCATGGGCATCCGCACCATCATGATCACAGGCGACAATCCGATGACCGCGGCCGCGATCGCGGCGGAAGCCGGCGTCGACGATTTCCTGGCGCAGGCAACGCCCGAGGACAAGCTCAAGCTGATCCGCGACGAGCAGGCCAAGGGCAAGCTGGTCGCCATGTGCGGCGACGGCACCAACGACGCCCCGGCGCTGGCGCAGGCCGATGTCGGCGTCGCCATGAACACCGGCACCCAGGCCGCCCGCGAGGCCGGCAACATGGTCGACCTCGATTCCAACCCGACCAAGCTGATCGAGGTGGTCGAGATCGGCAAGCAGCTCTTGATGACGCGCGGTGCGCTGACGACGTTCTCGATCGCCAACGACGTGGCAAAGTATTTTGCCATCATCCCGGCGATGTTCCTGGCGTTCTACCCGCAGCTCAACGTGCTGAACGTCATGAACCTGTCGAGCCCGCAGAGCGCCATCCTGTCGGCGATCATCTTCAACGCGCTCATCATCATCGGCCTGATCCCGCTGGCGCTCAAGGGCGTCGCCTATCGCGCGGTCGGTGCCGGCGCACTGCTTCGGCGCAACCTCTTGATCTACGGCTTAGGGGGCATCGTCATCCCCTTCATCGGCATCAAGGCGATCGACCTTGCGGTCGTCGCGCTGCACCTGGCCTAACCCCGCCATTGCGAGGAGCGAAGCGACGAAGCAATCCAGACTGCCTCCGCGGAAAGATCCTGGATTGCTTCGCTTCGCTCGCAATGACGACGTAACTGGAGACCCAACATGCTCAGAGAAGTCCGCCCCGCCATCGTCCTGTTGCTGGTGCTTACCGCCATCACGGGCCTTGTCTATCCGCTCGCCATGACCGGCATTGCCGGCGCGATCTTTCCCGCCAAGGCGCAAGGCAGCCTGATCGAGAAGGACGGCAAGGTGATCGGCTCCGCTCTGATCGGCCAGGAATTCAAGGACGACAGATATTTCCACGGCCGCCCCTCGGCAACGCTGGCGCCGGACCCCAATGATTCGACCAAGACAGTCCCGGCGCCCTACAACGCCGCCAATTCCGGTGGCTCCAATCTCGGCCCGACCAGCAAGGCACTGGCCGACCGGCTGAAGGAGGATGTGGACAAGCTGAAAGCCGAGAACCCGAACGCCGCCGTGCCGGTCGATCTGGTCACGACCTCGGCCAGCGGTCTCGACCCCGACATTTCCCCGGAAGCGGCGCAATTCCAGGTGCCGCGCGTCGCCAAGGCGCGCAATATGGCGGAAGCTTCGCTGCAGCAGCTGGTCGCCGCCAACACCGAGAGCCGCCTGCTCGGCCTGCTCGGCGAACCCCGGGTTAACGTTCTGGCGCTGAATCTGGCGCTGGATCGTGCGTCCGCGAGGTAGCGTCTAGGCCGGCAATATCAGGATGATTATAGTGGCCTGATGGTTCAGCAACGCCGCGATCCCGAACAACGTCCCTCGCCCGAGGCGCTGCTGGACGCTGCGCGCCGGGAGGAGAGCGAGAGCGGCAAGCTGAAGATATTCGTCGGCGCCGCCCCCGGCGTCGGCAAGACCTACGAGATGCTGCAAAGCGCCCATGCCAGGCGCAAGGCCGGCATCGACGTCGTGGTCGGTTTCGTCGAGACCCATGGCCGCGCCGAAACCGAGGCGCTGGTGCGGGGACTGGAGGTCGTCCCGCGCAAGCGGCTCGATTATCGCGGCCAGATCGTCGAGGAGATGGACCTCGACGCCGTGATCGCGCGGCGGCCGAAGATCGCATTGGTCGACGAGCTCGCCCACACCAATGCCGCCGGCAGCCGTCACCCCAAGCGTTATCTCGACGTCGAGGAGCTGCTCTCGCACGGCATCGACGTCTACACCGCCGTCAACATCCAGCACATCGAGAGCCTGAACGACGTCGTCGCCCAGATCACCCATGTGCGGGTCCGCGAGACCGTGCCGGATTCGATCTTCGACCGCGCCGACGCGATCGAGCTGATCGACCTCACGCCCGACGATCTGATCCAGCGCCTGCGCGAAGGCAAGGTCTACGTCCCCAAGCAGGCCGAGCGGGCGCTCGAGCATTACTTCTCGCCCGGCAATCTCACCGCGCTGCGCGAGCTCGCGCTGCGGCGGACGGCCGAGCGGGTCGATGAGCAGCTGCTCAGTCACATGCAGGCGAACGCCATCGCCGGCCCCTGGGCCGCAGGCGAGCGCATCCTCGTCTGCGTCAGCGAGGATCCCCGCGCGGCCGGCCTTGTGCGCTACACCAAGCGCCTGGCTGACCGGCTGCATGCGCCGTTCACCGCGATCTCGATCGAGACGCGGCGCTCGCTTCAACTCTCGGACCGGGAGCGCGACCGGCTGGCCGACACGCTGCGGCTCGCGGAGTCGCTCGGCGGCGAGGCGCTGACGATTCCCGCGATCGGCCGCCGCATCGCGGACGACGTCATCAATTTCGCGCAAGGCAACAACGTCACCCAGATCGTGATCGGCAAGTCGACCCGCTCGCGCTGGTTTGAGATGACGCGCGGCTCGGTCGTGCATGATCTGGTGCGGCGCGCCGGCAATATCAGTGTTCACGTCATTCCCGGTGACGAGCTGCCCGGCGAGGCGGTAGCGAAGACGGCGGTGCAGACCGCCGCGCGGGCCGAGCCGTTCAACCCGCTACCCTATCTGAAGGCGCTCGGCGTCGTGCTGGTCGGCCTCGGTGCCGCGGAGCTGATCCAACCCTATTTCGGGATCGAGAACGTCGACCTCGTGCTGCTCACGGCGGTTGTGGCCGTGGCGGTCCGCTATGGCCTGTGGCCGTCGCTGCTCGCGACCGTCGCGGCCTCGCTGTCCTACAATTTCTTCTTCCTGCCGCCGATCTACACCTTCACGATCACCGACCCGACCAATGTCGCCGCCTTCTTCCTGTTCATGGTGGTGGCGATGATCGTCTCCAATGTCGCCGCACGCGTGCGTACGCAGGCCGACACCGCGATCGGCCGGATCAGGACCACCGAGCAGCTCTATGCGTTCAGCCGCAAGCTCGCCGGCACCGCCACGCTCGACGACGTGCTGTGGGCGACCGCCTATCAGATCGCGTTGATGCTGAAGGTGCGTGTCGTGCTGCTGCTGCCGGAAGACGGCCTGCTCACGGTGAAGTCAGGCTATCCGCCGGAGGACCAGCTCGACCAGGCCGACCTTGCCGCCGCCAACTGGGCCTGGAGCAATGACCGTTCCGCCGGTCGCGGCTCGGATACGCTGCCGGGCGCCAAGCGGCTGTTCCTGCCGATGCGCACCGGGCGCGGTCCGATCGGCGTGATCGGCATCGACAATGACCGCACCGGCCCGCTGCTGACGCCGGACCAGCGCCGGCTGCTGGACGCGCTGGTCGACCAGGGCGCGCTCGCGATCGAGCGCGTGCTGCTGGTCGAGGACATGGACCGGGTCAAGCGCACCGTCGAATCCGAGCGCTTGCGCTCGGCGCTGTTGACCTCGATCTCGCATGATCTGAAGACGCCGCTCGCCTCCGTGCTGGGCGCGGCCTCGACCATGCGCGATCTCGCCGGCGCGCTGTCCGACACCGAGAAGCGCGATCTGCTTGCGACGGTGATCGACGAGTCCGAGCGGCTCAACCGGTTCATTGCCAATCTGCTCGACATGACCAAGCTCGAATCCGGCGCCATCGTGCCCAACACGGCGCTGCACGACCTCGGCGAGATCGTCGGCAGCGCGCTGCGGCGGGCCTCGAAGATCCTGACGGCGCACAAGGTCGAGCTGGTGCTGGCGGCCGATCTGCCGATGCTCGAGCTCGATGCCGTGCTGTTCGAGCAGGTGCTGTTCAACCTGCTCGACAATGCCGCGAAATATTCTTCGCTTGAAACCACGATCGCGATCAGGAGCCGGCGCGAGCGTGACCATGTGGTGCTCGAGGTCGCTGACGAGGGCGCCGGCATTCCGCCCGACGAGCTCGAGAGCGTGTTCGACAAGTTTTATCGCGTGCAGAAGGGCGACCATGTCCGCCCCGGCACCGGGCTCGGGCTCGCCATTTCGCGCGGCTTCGTCGAGGCGATGCGCGGCACGATCTCGGCCGCCAACCGCAGCGACCGCAGCGGCGCCGTCCTCACCATCCGTCTGCCGGTTCCGGCACAGACCAAGGCTTTGGATACCGCCGCATGAGCGCTGCCCCGATCAAGGTTCTGGTGATCGACGACGAGCCGCCGATCCGCAAATTGCTGCGGATGGGGTTGTCGACGCAAGGCTACGAGATCCTGGAGGCGTCGAACGGCAAGCTCGCGCTGGAAAAGCTTGCCGAAGAGCCCGCGCTGATCATTCTCGATCTCGGCCTGCCTGACATCCAGGGCCACGAGCTCTTGCGCACCATCCGCGCCCGCAACGAAGCCGTGCCGATCGTGGTGCTGTCGAGCCGTGGCGACGAGGCCGGCAAGGTGCAGGCGCTTGATCTTGGCGCCGATGATTATCTGACAAAGCCGTTCGGCATGGACGAGCTGCTGGCGCGCCTGCGCGCGGCGTTGCGACATCAACTTCAAGCGCAGGGCGAGCGTCCGGTGTTTCGCACCGGCGATCTCTCGGTCGATCTGGTCCGCCGCATCGTCAAACTCGGCGAGCGCGAGATCAAGCTATCGCCGAAGGAATATGACCTGCTGCGCGTGCTGGTGCAGCATGCCGGCAAGGTGCTGACCCATCGTTTTCTGCTCAAGGAGCTGTGGGACGAACTGACCGATGCGCAATATTTGCGTGTCTATGTCCGCCAGCTCCGCCAGAAGATCGAAGCCGATCCGGAGCGCCCGCAATATGTGCTGACCGAGACGGGGATCGGGTACCGGCTGAAGGCGGGGGATTAGGCCTCTGTCATTCCGGGGCGCCCTCGAAGAGGCGAACCCGGAATCCATTTCTCCGCTCGTCGCGCTTGGCATGATGGATTCCGGGCTCGATGCTTCGCATCGCCCCGGAATGACAGGCTACCCCGCCTTCCTCTGCCGCGCCGTCGACCGGTGCGTCTTCTTCGCCGCCCGCTGCCGCCCCGTCGCACGCCGCGCATGCGACTTGGCCGCCGTTTTTCCGCCGCCGCGCCCCTTCAGGCTCTGCTTCAGCGCATCCATCAGGTTGATCACGTTGCTCGGCCGCTCCTCGGGCTCCGGCAGCTCGATCTTTTTGCCGCTCGCCTTGCGCTTCACCAGCGCCTTCAGCGCGGTCTCGTACTCGTCCTTGAACTTGCTCGGGTCGAAATGCGCCGCCTTGGTGTGCAGGATGTGGCCAGCGAGCTCGACCATGTCCTTGGTGATCTTCGGGCTCTTGATGTCACCAAAGAATTCGTCCTCGTCACGGAGCTCGTAAGGGAAGCGCAGCGTGGTGCCGAGCAGGCCCTTGCCGAGCGGCTCGATCGCGATGATGTGCTCGCGGTTGGTCAGCACGATCTTGGCGAGCGCGACGCGGTCCTGGTCCTTCATGGCGTCGCGGATCACCGCAAAGGCATCGACCGCGGCCTTGCCGTCGGGCGCGATGTAATAGGGATGGTGGAGGTAGCGCTGGTCGATCTCCTCGCTCGGCACGAAGCTCTCGATATCGATGGTGTGGTTGCTCTCGATCTGCACCGCCTCGAGCTCTTCCGGCTCGATCTCGACATATTTGCCCTTGCGCAGCTCATAGCCGCGGCCTTTCTGGTCGCTCTCGACGACGTCACCGGTCTCGGCATCCACCATCTGCTGCTTGAGCCGGTTGCCGGTTTCGCGGTTGATCATGTGAAACCGCGTCTTCTCGGCGGCCGTGGTCGCCGGATAGAGCACGACCGGGCAGCTGACCAGCGAGAGTTTCAACGTTCCCTTCCAATAGGCGCGCGGGGCCATTTCATTCTCCAGTGATTTCAAGGCGTTTTGGAACCCCAACCACCCCATTGGGTTTTGGTTCCGGGTGGGACTTTCGCCGTGATAGGCTTCAACGCGATCAGAGGATGTGGGACCCGTCGTGCTGCAAAAACTCTCCATCTACCGAAAGAAGCGGGATTTCGAAAAGACGCCCGAACCGTCGGGCAAGGCGGCGGTCGCGCCCTCGAAGCAACGCCGCTTCGTGATCCAGAAGCACGACGCGACCCGCCTGCACTACGATCTCAGGCTTGAATTCGACGGCGTGTTCAAGTCCTGGGCGGTGACAAAAGGACCCTCGCTCAACCCGCACGACAAGCGGCTGGCGGTGGAAGTCGAGGACCATCCGCTCGACTATGGCGATTTCGAAGGAACCATTCCCGAGGGCCAATATGGCGGCGGCACGGTGATGCTGTGGGATCGCGGCACCTGGGAGTCTGATGACCCCGAAGCCGGCTTCAAGAAGGGCGACCTCAAGTTCACGCTGCATGGCGACAAGCTGCATGGCAGCTGGGTGCTCGTGCGCATGCGTAACCGTGGCGGCGAGAAGCGCACCAACTGGCTCCTGATCAAGCACCGCGACGAATATGCCAGCGAAGACGAGGATATTTTGGCGGAGGACAAGTCCGTGGCCTCCGGCCGTGCGATGGAGCAGATCGCAGGCGGGAAGGGTCGCGCGCCAAAACCGTTCATGCTGGCGAAGGGCAAGGGCAAGGCCGATGCGGTCTGGCAGTCCAACCGCGCCGAGGAGACCAAGGGGCGCACGCTCAAGCCGGCGCCTCGCACGGCGCTGAAGAGCAGCAAGGCATCGAAGAAGAAGGCGACATCAGCGACGACGGCCAGGAAGGTCTCGGACATGCCTGATTTCGTGGCGCCGCAGCTCTGCACCCCGGTGGAGCGGCCGCCGGCGTCAGATGGCTGGTGCCACGAGATCAAGTTCGACGGCTATCGCGTGCAGCTTCGCGTCGAGGATGGTGAGGCGACGCTGAAGACGCGCAAGGGCCTCGACTGGACCGACAAGTTCGCGTCGATCGCGAAGGAGGCCGCCGAGTTGCCGAACGTGATGATCGACGGCGAGATCGTCGCCCTCGACCATAACGGCGCGCCGAACTTCTCCTCGCTGCAGGCCGCGCTGTCGGACGGCAAGACCGAAGAGCTGATCTTCTTTGCCTTCGACCTGCTGTTCGCCGAGGGCCTCGATTATCGCCGCCTGCCGCTCGGCGAGCGCAAGGCCAGGCTCAAGGAACTGCTGCAGGCGCGCAAAAGGAAGACGAGCCAGATCCGCTATGTCGAGCATTTCGAGAGCGGCGGCGATGCGGTGCTGCAATCGGCCTGCAAGCTCGAGCTCGAGGGGGTCGTCTCGAAGAAGCTGGATGCGCCCTATCGCTCAGGCCGCACCGAGAGCTGGACCAAGGCAAAATGCCGCGCGGGGCATGAAGTGGTGATCGGCGGCTACAAGACCACCAATGGAAAATTCCGCTCCCTGATGGCAGGCGTGCATCGGGGCGATCATCTCGCCTTCGTCGGAATGGTCGGGACCGGATTTGGTGCCGACAAGGTCAAGCGCATCATGCCGTCGCTGAAAGCGATGGAAGCCAAGGAAAGTCCGTTCGGCGGCAAGAATGCGCCCAAGAAGACCCGTGACGTGCACTGGCTGAAGCCCGAGTTCGTCGCCGAGATCGAGTTCGCCGGATTTACCGCTGATGGTAACATCCGCCAGGCCGCCTTCAAAGGCCTGCGGCAGGACAAGCCCGCCGAAGAGGTCGAGGCGGAGACCCCTGCGGATACCGAACTCGCCAAGCCCTCTCCCAGGAAGCGCGTTGCTGCAAAGCCGGCGGCAGGGAAGGGCACCGCCGAAGTGATGGGCGTCGTCATCTCCAAACCGGACAAGGAGCTGTGGCCCGACGATGGGGAAGGTGCGCCGGTCACCAAGCTCGACCTCGCACGCTATCTCGAGGCCGTCGGCGAATGGATGATCGTGCATCTCAAGGGCCGGCCATGCTCGCTGATCCGCGCGCCTGACGGAATCAAGGGAGAGTGCTTCTTCCAGCGCCACGCCATGCAGGGCACCTCGAACCTGCTCGAGCTCGCGCGCGTGTCAGGCGATCGCAAGCCTTATTTGCAGATCGACCGTATCGAGGGCCTTGCCGCGGTCGCACAGATCGGCGGGGTCGAGCTGCATCCCTGGAACTGTGCGCCCTACGCGTATGACGTTCCGGGCCGGCTGGTATTCGATCTCGATCCTGCGCCTGATGTCGAATTCGCCGATGTGGTGGAAGCGGCGAAGGAGATGCGGCAGCGGCTCACCGATATCGGCATGGAAAGCTTCTGCAAGACCACGGGCGGCAAGGGCCTGCATGTGGTGGTCCCGCTGCTGCATGGCGCGCGCGACAAGGTGGACTGGAAGGAAGCGAAGGCGTTCGCGCAAGGCATCTGTCGGTGGATGGCCGATGACGATCCCGAGCGCTATCTGCTCAACATGTCGAAGAAGCTGCGCAAGGGAAAGATCTTCCTTGATTATCTGCGCAACGACCGGATGTCGACGGCGGTCGCCCCGTTGTCGCCTCGTGCACGCGCCGGCGCCACCGTGTCCATGCCCCTGACCTGGGCGCAGGTGAAGAGCGATCTCGATCCGAAGCGCTACACGGTGCGCACCGTGCCGGGCCTGCTGGCGCGATCGAAGGCATGGGATGGCTATGATGATGCCGCCGCGTCGATCAAGGCGGCGATCAAGAAATTGGCTGCGAAGAAGTAGGGTGGGTTAGCCGAGCGGGCTGTGCGAAGCGCAGACCGCTTGGCGTAACCCACCGCTTCTGTATCCGCGGAGATCAAAGAGGTGGGTTACGCCTGCGGCTAACCCACCCTACAAGCGCGCTAGATCCGGCCCATCAGCAGCAGGATCAGCAGAATGATGATGACGAGCCCAAGGCCGCCGCCGCCGTAATAGCCGGTGCCGTAGAACGGACCGCCGCCGATGCCGCTGAAGCCGCCGAGCAGCGCGATAACCAGGATGATCAGAATGATCGTACCGATAGACATGCGAATCTCCTCCAGCCCTTTGTCGAAAGGGTTGTTGCAACCTGTCCCGTTGTGCGGAGGGCAACTTGCCCGGGGTTTTAAAGTTCCGGGTTTGAAACGGGGCAACAGTTCCGACCTGCATGGAACCTTTACGCCTCTACCAGGCATGACTATGTGAGGATCCAGTCACCACGGGGCAGGGCCATGTCAGCACCGCTCGTCGTCTCCATTCCGCATCGCCTCGGTCGCGAGGAGGCGGTGCGCCGGCTCAAGACCGGGCTCGGCCGCGCCGCCGCCAGCATTCCCGTGATGCAGGTCGAGGAGGAGCGCTGGAGCGGCGACACCATGAATTTCCGCATTCGGGCGCTGGGCCAGGTCGCGAGCGGGCAGGTCGACGTCACTGACGACCATGTCAAGGTCGAGGTGGTGCTGCCGTGGCTGCTGCAGCGCTTCGCCGAGATGGCGCAGGCGGCCATCAAGAAGCGCGGGCAATTGCTGCTGACCAAGGATGGGGGAAAGTGAACGTCAGGCGCCCACGCGCTGCCGCAGGGGCCTGACGGCACTGGCTGCGCGCGCCTTGATGACCGCAGCGGGAAAATCACGGAACGCTTGCGCGAGCGGCAATTCGTTGCCCGCAAGGCCCGGCGCGGTATAGCCGCTGATGTCGACGGTTGCGTCAACGCCTTCGAGCGTGGGCCAGTCGCGGCCCCCTTGCGTGAAGGGCGCGAACTGGCGCGCAACCACGACGATCGCTGCAGCGCGGCCGTGGTGGCGGACGAAAGAGATCACATGCTCGGCGTGCGCGCCGCGCACATCCAGCGGCTGATAACCGCCTTGCGCAAAAACGTCGGCGAGCTCAGTCCGGACCCTGAGGAGGTGCCGCGTCCAGGCCAGCTTGAGCCGTCCGTCCGGCCAGGTCCTGATCAGCCCGCCCCAATCAGGTGTTTGCAGCGAAGCCAGCGCCGCTTGCCGGGCAGAAAAATCCACCGGGCGGCGATTATCCGGATCGACCAGCGACAGGTCCCAATGTTCGGTCCCCTGGTAGAAATCAGGCACTCCCGGCAGCGTCGCCTTCAGCGTGAGCTGGCTCAGCGAATTCAGCGCACCAAGCAGCGCGACACGGCGAGCCAGAGTGGCAAGCGCATCCAGGAATTCGCCTGATAGGCTGGGGTCGAGAATCTTCTCGATGAAGCTCTTGATGCCGTTTTCATACGCTTCATGCGGATTGAGCCAGCTCGTCTCCTCCTTGCCCTCGCGCGCCGCCTTGAGCGCATAGGCCTGGATGCGCTCGACGAAACTGGCATCCGGCCCGTGAAGGGGCCAGGCGCCGAGCAGAGTCTGGTAGAGCATGTATTCGAACGTCGCCGACGGCGCGCGCAGATTGCCTGACAGCGCGAGGTGCGGCGCGTTCAGCACCTTCCAGCGCGAAACCGCGCTGGTCCATTCGCCGGGAATCTCGCTCAGCGCTGTGATCCGCGCCCGCGCATCCTCGCCGCGCTTGGTGTCGTGGGTGGCGGTCGCCGTCATCCCCTGCGGCCATTCCCTGGCGCGGGCCCGCATCGCCTCGTGGAAGGCCGGTATGGTGAGGCCCTTGCTGGCGGGATCGCCGCCGACTTCATTCAGCGCCAGCAGCCGGTGGAACTGGTAGAACGCGGTGTCCTCCAGTGATTTCGCCATCATCGGTCCCGTGAACTGCTGCACCTTCAGTGCGAAGCGGCGCACGCGCGGCGCGCTGTGCGGCGGACGGCCGGGCTTGAGCAGGTCCATGGTCAGCGCATCGCGCAGGAAGTCGAAAATGCCTTCATCCGCGGCGAACCATTCGGCGCGGGCGCGCGCGATGGTGTCGTCGATCAGCTTGCGGTCGAGCGCGGTCGGGCCGCTATGCGTCAAGTAAGTGCGATAGACCGGGAAGTGCAGCACGTAGAGCTCGAGCGCCTGGCGCAGGCTGTCGGCGGAGAAATCGCGGGTCGAATAGTGCCCGTTGGCGATGCGTGCGAGCAGGCGGGTCAGCACGGTGAATTCGCTGGTCAGCAGCGTTTCTAGCACGCGCCGCTTGGCGTCCTTGACATAGGGCGCGAGGCGCGGCGGCCGGTTGCTGATCTGGCGCCAGGTCTCGTCCAGCGCCTCCAGCCCTTTGGCATCGACCAGCACCTGGGTGATCGCGTTCATCCACTCATAGCCCGTGGTGCCCTGGACACCGGCGAAGTGCGGCAGCTTCTCGTGCTCGCACAGGATCTTTTCAATCACCGTGTAGAATGGTTTGGCATTGCCTTGCGCGTCGCGCACCAGCCGGCGCAGCCGCTGGCAATATTGCGCGGGGTCGCGCAGGCCGTCGATGTGATCGAGGCGGATGCCTTGCAGTTTTCCGTCGGCGACGAGCTGCTTCACCAGCCGGTGCGTGGCGGCGAACGTGCTCGCGTCCTCGACGCGCAGGCCGGCGAGGCCGTTGACGTCGAAGAAACGGCGATAGTTGATGTCGCTGGAGGCAAGCCGCCAATGGCCGAGCTTGTAGTTCTGCCGCTCCAGCAGGTGATGCAGCGCCAGCGTCTGCGCCGGGCGATCTTTGGCTGCGCGATAGGCGAGGAGGCCGTGCATGACGATGTCGGCGCCGCCTGCGATCTCCTTCAGCTCTGCCTTGAAGGCGGGGGCCTCCTTGCGGTTCGGCCTGCGCAGGCCGGTATAGCGCGCGGCGAGCGAGAGCAGGCGTTTGCCGGTAACGGTATCGGCAGCATCCGCCTCCTTCACGATCATCCTCAATATCTCGCCATAGCGCTCCGGCGCGATCGGCAGGCGGTGCTCGAAATACCAGGCAGAAAAGCTGCCCTCATCGGGATCGTAGCGCAGCTCAATCTCGCCGCGCTCCAGCGCCTCGCCATAGGACGCGCCGAGGATCGGCAGCAGCACGCCGCCGCGGGCACGATAGGGGAGCTGGTCCCAGTCGATGTCGAAGGAAACGGCGTGCGGCGAGGCCTGGCCCCATTCCAGCACGTCGAGCCACCACGGATTGTCGGCGAAATGCACGCCGACATGATTGGGCACGAAGTCGATGATCAGGCCGAGGTCGTTCTGTGCGAGCGCCTCGCTCAGCCGGGCAAAGCCGGCCTCGCCGCCGAGTTCGGGATTGAACTGGCTGTGATCGACAGTGTCATAGCCATGGGTCGAGCCCTTGCGCGCTTTCATCACAGGCGAGGCGTAGAGATGGGTGATCCCCAGTGCCTTCAGATAAGGCACGACCGCGGCGGCCTTGTCGAAGTCGAAATCCGCAGTCAGCTGGAGCCGGTAGGTCGCAAGAGGGATCGCGGAGGGCATTTCAACCTCCGATATGCCAGACCACCGACCAGGGCGGGAGTTGGTCGCCGGCCCCGCCGCCCCAGATTGGCGCGCCTGCGTAGTCGTTGGAATGCGAGATGTCGTTGTCGGAAAGATTGGCGGTGAGCCGCAGCGTCGTGCCGTCGCCCATGTGCCAATGCGCGGTGAGCAGGCCGTTGTCCTTCGCCTCGGCATCGCCGAAGCGCGCGCCTTTCAGTCGCGGCATGATCTCCCTGCGGCGAAGCGTGAGCAAGTCGCGTACCAGTGCCAGCCGTGCGTCCTGCTCGGGTGTGCGGTCGGTCCAGTCCAGAACGGCCGATTGCGGCGTGGCAGGATCAAGCGGGTCAGGCACCTCGTCGCCATATTTCGCGTAGGCCCAGGCATATTCCTGCTTGCGCCCTTTGCGCACGGCATCGGCGAGGCCGCCCTGGAAATCGCAAAAGAATGGGAAGGGCATCTTCGAGCCCCATTCCTCGCCCTGAAACAGCATCGGTACCATCGGCGCGAGCAACGTCACCGCGAGCGCGGCCTCGATCTGCTCAGGCGAGGCCAGGCTCTCCAGCCGGTCGCCGAGCGGGCGGTTGCCGATCTGGTCGTGGTTTTGCAGGAAGTTGACGAAGGTCACCGGCGGCAGCTCACCGCTCGGCTCGCCGCGCGGCTTCTTGCCCCAGAACTCCGAGATCTCGCCCTGGTAGACGAAGCCTGAGGCGAGCGCACGCGCGAGGTCCATGCGCGGGGTCTGGTAGTCGGCATAATAGCCGTTGAGCTCGCCGGTCAGCATCACGTGCCAGACGTGGTGATAGTCGTCGTTCCACTGCGCGCGATATTTGCCGCTCGGCGGCTCCTGCGCGGCATCGAGCAGGCTGGCGCGGTTGTCGCCATTCTCCAGCACCAGATGAATGTGCCTTCCGGTGGCCTTGGCGAGCTCGCCGGCGGCGACGCTGAGGTCGTGCAGCATCGATTGCTCGCCCGGGATCGCCATGATGTGGTTGGCGGCATCCAGTCTGAGACCGTCGAACCGGTAGTCAGTCAGCCAAGACAACGCATTCTCAACCGCGAAGGCTCGCACCTGCGGCACGCGATAATCGATCGTGCTGCCCCAGGGCGTGTGCGCATCGGTGAAGAAAGATGGCGCGTAGCGGCCGAGATAGTTTCCTTCCGGGCCGAAGTGATTGTAGACGACGTCGAGGAAGACCATCAGCCCGCGCAGATGCGCCTCGTCGATCAGCGTCTTCAAATCTTCCGGGCGGCCATAGGCGCTGTCGGGCGCGTACCACAGCACACCGTCATAGCCCCAGCCGCGACGGCCGGCGAAATCGGCCAGCGGCATCAGCTCCAGCGCGGTGATACCCGATGCGACCAGATGATCGAGCTTGTCAATCATGGCACGGTAAGTGCCATCGCGCGTGAAGGTGCCGACATGGGTCTCGATCAGCACCGTCTCTTCCCAGGGGCGGCCGCGCCAATCCTTGGCGCGCCATGCGAAGGCGTCGTGATCGATCACCTCGCTCGGGCCGAACACGTCCTCAGGCTGAAACGCGGAGGCGGGATCCGGCACGTCGATCTCGTCGTCGATCCTGAACTTGTATTGGCCGCCAGGAGCGAGGCCGGCGATCTCGGCGACATACCAGCCATCCTGCCGGCGCTGCATCGCATGTCGTGTTTCGAGCAGGAGATCGACGCGGCGCGCGCCGGGCGCCCACAGTCGGAACGACACGCCGTCCTTGGTCGGCTTCGCTCCGAAGGATGGCCTCATAGCGCCCCCGCGAAGGCGAGCACGGAACGTGGCGGCGCCTTGCTGTCGCTTCCGGACAGGAAATCAACGCTGTTCAGCTTGGCATCCGTCGTGTTCAGGATCTGCTGCCAGCTCTGGTATTCGGGCATTTTGGGCAATTTGAATGCGATCTCTTCCGGGGCGGCGTTCAGAACGATAAAGATCGCCGCGCTGCCCGGTTCCATCGGTCCCATCACATAAGAGAGGAACCGGCCGTCCGGGAATGTCCAGTCGCTCTCGGTCATCTCGTTGCCTTCGGGCGTCAGCCACAGTGCGCCGTAGGAGATGCCGTCCTTGGGCCGGCCGTCGAGCCAGCGATGGCTGCGCAGCTGCGAGAATTTTCGGCGGATGCCTGCGAGATCAGCGACGAAATCGATCATGTCATCGCCGTCCTTGCCGAGATTGTCCCAAGAGACCCAGCCGACCTCGTTGTCCTGGCAATAGGCGTTGTTGTTGCCGAATTGTGTGTTACCGACCTCATCGCCGGCAAGGATCAGCGGAACGCCCTGCGCCAGCATCAGACAGGCCAGCACGTTCTTGCGAAGCTGCCGGCGCAGGCTGAGGATCTTGGGATCATCGGTGGGGCCCTCGACACCGCAATTGTTGCTGTGGTTGTCGTTGGAGCCGTCGCGATTGTCCTCGCCATTGGCCTCGTTGTGCTTCTCGTTGTAGCTGAAGAGATCGGCCAGCGTGAAACCGTCATGAACGGTGATGTGGTTGATGCTTGCGCGCGGCCGGCGTCCGTCGTGATTGAACAGATCGGACGAGGCCGTCATGCGGCTGGAGATGTCGCCGATCAGGCTGCCTTCGCCGCTCCAGTAACGGCGCATGGCGCTGCGATAGCGGTCATTCCATTCCGACCATTGCGAGGGGAAGGCGCCGACCTGGTAGCCGCCGAGGCCGAGATCCCAGGGTTCGGCGACGAGCTTGACGGTGGCGAGCACCGGATCCTGCCGGATCGCGGTGAGGAACGAGCTGCCGCGGTCAAAACCGTTCGGGCCGCGCGCCAGCGTGGTGGCGAGGTCGAAGCGGAAGCCGTCGACATGGCAGACCTCGACCCAATAGCGCAAGCTATCCATCACCATCTGCAGCACGCGCGGATGGGTCAGGTTCACCGAGGAGCCGCAGCCGGTGAAGTCGTCATAATAGCGCGGGTTCTCGCGGTTCAGCCAGTAATAGGAGGCATTGTCGATGCCGCGGTAGCACAGCGTCGGGCCGAGGTGATTGCCTTCGGCGGTGTGATTGTAGACGACATCGAGCATCACCTCGATGCCGGCATCGTGCAGGCGCGCCACCGTGGTGCGGAAGGAATCCAGCGCATTGTCCTGGGCGTAGCGCTGCTCCGGCGCGAAGAAGGACAGCGTGTTGTAACCCCAGTAATTGGTGAGCTTCTTCTCCACCAGCACGCGGTCGTCGACGAAGCTGTGAACCGGCAACAGCTCGATCGTGGTGACGCCGAGCTTCTTGAGATGCTCGATCATTGCCGGCGACGACAATCCGCCATAGGTGCCCCGCAGATTCGGCGGCACGTCGTCGCGCTTCTGGGTCAGGCCCTTGACGTGGGCCTCGTAGATGATGGTGTCTTCCCAGGCGATGTTCGGCCTGATCTCGCGGCGGCCCCAGTTGAAAGTCTCGTCGACCACGACCGCCTTGGGCATGCCGCGTGCATTGTCGCGCCGGTCGAACGACAGATCCTCGCGCGCCGAACCGGTGCGATAGGCGAAGTGCGCGTCACTCCAGACCAGCCGCCCGGCGAGCCGCTTGGCGTAGGGGTCGAGCAGCAGCTTGTTGGCGTTGAAGCGGTGGCCGTGCTCCGGCTCGTAGGGGCCATGCACGCGATAGCCGTAGAGCTGGCCGGGCGAGACGTCGTTGAGATAGCCGTGCCAGACATCTTCGGTACGCTCCGGCAGCTCGATGCGCTCGAGCTCGCGCCGACCCTGGCTGTCGAACAGGCACAGCTCGACCCTCTCGGCGTGGGCTGAGAACAGTGCGAAGTTGGTGCCGCGTCCGTCCCAGCTTGCACCGAGGCGCGCGGGCGATCCAGCAGTCAGGCGCATCGGTCAGCTTTCCGGAACGAGGAAGATCGCGGCGAGCGGCGGAACGGTGAGGCGGAGCTCGGGCGCCTTGCCGGCAACGGTTTGCACCTCGCCGATGTTCCCGACATTGGTGCCGCCATAATGGGCCGAGTCCGAGTTGAAAACCTCTTTCCACTTGCCCGCAAAGGGCACGGGGACCCGGTAGTTGCGATAGACATTGGGGGAAAAGTTGACGACCACGAGACACCGCGCGTGTTCGTCAAAGCCCTTGCGCAGCCAGGCGAACACGTTGCGGTTG
This sequence comes from Bradyrhizobium sp. BR 10261, assembly GCF_019455395.1. Lineage (NCBI taxonomy): Bacteria > Pseudomonadati > Pseudomonadota > Alphaproteobacteria > Hyphomicrobiales > Nitrobacteraceae > Bradyrhizobium > Bradyrhizobium sp. BR 10261. Next base: position 765 of record NZ_JACOFQ010000045.1, on the reverse strand, counting down.
GCATCGTCAGTGATCAGCCATTCGAAGCCGGCCTGGTCGCAGTCCATCTGGTGCAGCGCCGGCACTGCACGATAGAGGCGGTTGAGGTCGCGAACCAGCGCCTGGATGCCCTGATGATATTTGTATTCGAGCAGGTGCCAGTCGAGCGACTGGTCGTGATTCCATTCGCGGCTCTGCGCGATCTCGCCGCCCATGAACAGCAGCTTCTTGCCGGGATGGCCGAACATGAAGCTGTAGTACGTGCGCAAATTGGCAAAGCGCTGCCATTCGTCGCCGGGCATGCGGCCGAAGATCGAGCGCTTGCCGTGCACGACCTCGTCATGAGACAGCGGCAGGATGAAGTTCTCGGAGAAGGCGTAGTGCAGGCCGAACAGGATCTCGCCGTGGTGATATTTGCGGTGGATCGGATCCTTGCTGATGTAGTTCAGCGTATCGTGCATCCAGCCCATGTTCCACTTGTAGCCGAAGCCGAGCCCGCCGAATTCGACCGGGCGCGAGACCTGCGGCCACGCGGTGGATTCCTCCGCTGCCGTGGTCGCCTGCGGGAAGCGCGCGAACAGCTCGGTGTTGAAGCGGCGCAGGAAGTTGATCGCCTCGATGTTCTCGCGGCCACCATACTGGTTCGGAATCCAGGCGCCCGGCGGCCGGCTGTAGTCGAGATAGAGCATGGATGCCACCGCATCGACGCGCAGGCCGTCGATGGCGTAGCGCTCGAGCCAGAACAGCGCGTTCGACACCAGGAAGTTCGTCACTTCGGTGCGGCCG
>NZ_JACOFQ010000044.1:0-48441 GCF_019455395.1 Bradyrhizobium sp. BR 10261 | reverse complement strand
GCCGAGAACGTCGGCGCGCGTGTGCACGGGCCGGTGACGCAGAGCGACTTCCTCAAGCGGGTCGGCATCGACACCCGCGCGGCCGCGCTGATGCAGAAGGCGACACCTGAAGTTGCGACCGACATTTCCGTGGCGCTGAAGCGGCTGACCGATACCGGGCGCGGCGGCATGGGCTCGATGTTCAAGGTGCTCGGCATCTCCGAACCAAGATTGACGGGCCTTGCCGGCCTCAGCGATCTCGAACAGGCCGGAGGCAATTGATGACCCTGACTTCGTCACTGCTGTCGGCAGTGCCCGGCCTGCGCCATTCCTTCTTCACGCGCGAGGGCGGCGTCTCCAGCGGCATCTATTCCGCGCTGAACGGCGGGCTCGGCTCCAACGACGATCAGGCCCTTGTCGCCGAGAACCGCCGCCGCATGGCCGAGCATGTCGGCGTCGCCGCCGACCGCTTCATCAGCCTGCATCAGATCCATTCGCCCGACGTGATCGTCGCCGACGCACCCTGGCCGAGCGGACCGCGGCCGAAGGGCGATGCGCTGGTCACCAAAACGCCGGGCATCGCACTCGGCGTCTCCACCGCCGATTGCGGTCCGGTGCTGTTCGTCGATCCCAACGCGCGCGTCATCGGCGGCGCTCATGCGGGCTGGAAGGGTGCGCTGACCGGCGTGCTGGAATCCACTGTTGCAGCGATGGAGAAGCTCGGTGCCACGCGCGGGGGCATCATCGCCGCGATCGGGCCCTTGATCCGACAGGAGAGCTACGAGGTCGGCAACGAGTTCGTCGCCCGCTTCATCGAGGCGGATGCGGAGAATGCGATGTTCTTCGTTCCGTCGGTGCGCGAGGGCCATGCGATGTTCGATCTCGCCGGCTTCATCCGCAAGCGGCTCGAAGCCGCCGGCATCCTGATGATCGACGACCTGGGTCTCGACACCTACGCCGACGAACGCTTCTTCAGCTATCGCCGCTCGGTGCACCGCAAGGAGCCGGATTACGGCCGGCACATTCACGCGATCGCGCTGGAGGGGTGAACACACAGGCAACCTCGTGTCATTCCGGGGCGATGCGAAGCATCGAACCCGGAATCTCGAGATTCCGGGTTCGCGCCAAGTGGCGCGCCCCGGAATGACAGCGGTGATCTGTGTCTCCCCCGCCCTAGACCTTAATCGATTTTAACGATATCGCTGCCCTCAATGAGGGAAGCGTCATCCAACTTGCGTCGTGCCGGCTCGCGCGTGCTGGCGGCCATGCTGCTGGCAGCAGCGACCGCGCTGGCCGGCTGTGCCGGTGGCAACGCGCCCGCCAATTCCTATGCGATGGCAACACCGAGCGCCGGCTCCGGGGCGACGGTGGCCTTCGAATCCATCGACGGGCCGCCGCCGCAGGTGTTCGATCGCATGGTCGGCGTGCTCGACAGCGAATCCAAGCTGCGCAGCCTCTCGATCGTTTCCCGCGAAGGGACGGCTGCCTACCGCGTGCGCAGCTACCTCTCCGCCCAAATCGTGCGCGGCAAGACCGTGATCGCCTGGGTCTGGGACGTTTACGACGCCAACCAGCAGCGGGCGCTGCGCCTCTCCGGCGAGGAACCGACCGCGGCCAAGGGCGGCAAGGATACGACCCGTGATCCTTGGACCGCGGCCGACGACCTCGTGCTGCGGAAGATCGCCCAAGCCGGATTCAGCGGACTTTCCAATATGATCAACGGGACGCCGGATGCCCCTGGCTCGGTTCCGGGCCTGCGCGGCCCCGCGATAGCAAGGGTGACGCCTGGGGCTCCGGCGCCGGACATGCCGGCCACGGCGCTCGGCTACGCCCAGCAATAACCATCGCGAAACCACGACCTCAAGTCTTGACCAAGTCTTGGCCAAACCGTTGGCCCGACTCAGGATTTCAGAGGGAAAACGTAGCATCCCGGGTTGCCATTGCGGCCTCTCGCCTGATATTTCCTCGCCCGTCGTAACCGTGCTGCCAGTGGGTATTCTCAGATGTTGAACGTCGTATCCAGCAAAGCGCGGGAGGAAGCGTCCATGTCGGCCAAGAACGGCTCCATCAAGCTTGTCGCCGGCAACTCCAATCCGGCCCTCGCCCAGGCCATCGCGCAGGGCCTCGACGTGCCGCTGACCAAAGCGGTGGTCCGGCGCTTCGCAGACATGGAGATCTTCGTCGAGGTCCAGGAGAACATCCGCGGCTCGGATGCCTTCATCATCCAGTCGACCTCGTTTCCGGCGAACGACAATCTGATGGAGCTCTTGATCATCACCGACGCGCTGCGCCGCTCATCGGCGCGCCGCATCACCGCAGTGATCCCCTATTTCGGCTATGCCAGGCAGGACCGCCGCTCCGGCTCGCGCACGCCGATCTCGGCGAAGCTCGTTGCCAATCTGATCACCCATGCCGGCGTCGACCGCGTCATGACGCTCGACCTGCATGCCGGCCAGATCCAGGGCTTCTTCGATATCCCGACCGACAATTTGTTCGCGGCCCCCGTGATGGTGCGCGACATCCGCGAGCGCTTCGACCTTGGCAAGGTGATGGTGGTCTCGCCGGACGTCGGCGGCGTGGCCCGCGCCCGCGGGCTTGCCAAGCGTATCAACACCCCGCTCGCGATCGTCGACAAACGCCGTGAACGTCCGGGTGAGTCCGAAGTCATGAACGTGATCGGCGACGTCTCCGGCTACAGCTGCATCCTGGTCGACGACATCGTCGATTCCGGCGGCACGCTGGTGAACGCAGCCGATGCGCTGATCGCCAAGGGTGCCAAGGAGGTCTACGCCTACATCACCCACGGCGTGCTCTCTGGCGGCGCGGCCGCCCGTATCGCCGGCTCGAAGCTGAAAGAGCTCGTCATCACCGACTCGATCCTGGCGACGGAAGCGGTGACCAAGGCGCCGAACATCCGCACGCTGCCGATCGCCAGCCTGATCTCCGACGCGATCGCGCGCACCGCCGCGGAAGAGTCGGTGTCGAGCCTGTTCGACTGAACACTCGATCTTGTAGGGTGGGTTAGCGTAGCGTAACCCACCAAGTCTGGCTCCTCGTAAACCAAAGAGGTGGGTTACGCCTTCGGCTAACCCACCCTACGGTCTCGCGTTCTGACTCTCAGCGCGGGTTGTTGCCGGCTGCCGGGCATGACATCATCATGACGCCGAGTCATCTCTGCGCTCTGGATACAAGATGCCCCACCGGAAATTCGCTTGGGAAAAACTGTCGGATGACGAGTTGCTACAGCAGCGCCTCTCCAGCCTGAGGGTTACGGTCGAAGGCACCTGGCTCGAGGATTGTGTCGCCACACTGCACGAAGAGCTCGACGAGCGCGGCATCCGGCTGCGGCCGCACACATGGATCTCGAGCGAATGGTTCAGTCCGGGAGACGTGCCCGGCATCGCGATTCCCTTCTATCTCGCTCATCCGCGCCTGATGAAGCTCGAGAAGAAGATGATGTTCGACGTCGAGGGCGGCACCTGGCGCGAGTGCATGGCTATCCTCCGCCACGAGGCCGGCCATGCCATCCAGCACGGCTTCCAATTGCAGCGGCGCCGGCGCTGGCAGCAACTGTTCGGGCCGTCGTCGAAGCACTATCCGCGCTACTACCGGCCCAATCCGGCGAGCCGGCGCTACGTCCAGCATTTGCGGCTGTGGTACGCGCAGAGCCACCCGGACGAAGATTTCGCCGAGACATTTGCGGTGTGGCTGCGCCCGCGCTCGAACTGGCGGACGCGATATGAGGGCTGGCCGGCGCTGAAGAAGCTCGAATATGTCGACGAGCTGATGGGCGAGATCGCTGGAAAACGTCCGCTGATCACGACGCGCGAGCGCGTCGATCCCCTCAGCCAGCTCAGCCAGACGCTCGAGGAGCACTACAAGAAGAAGCAGGCGTTCTACGCTTTCACGCCGCCGAAGACCTACGACCGCGACCTGTCGCGGCTGTTTTCCACCGATCCACGGCATCATCGCTCGAAGCCTGCTTCGAGCCTGATCAGGCGGCACCGCGCCCAGATCAGACGGCTGGTCGCGCGATGGACCGGCGAGAACCAGCTCACGCTCGATGCCGTGCTCGACGACATGATCTCCCGCTGCCGCGAGCTGGACCTGCGCGCGGTGGGATCCGAACAGAAGCTCGTTCTCGATTTCACTGTCCTCGTGACCGCCAAGACGATGCACGCGCTGTTCGGCCCGTCTCGGCGCAAATGGATCGCGCTATGAGACGACTCCGTATTCTCGTGCTGATGCATCCGGATTTCATGCCTCCGGACTCCTCCGATGGATACACGCCGCAGGAAATCAACAACTGGAAAACGGAATACGACGTCGTCAGCACATTGCGCGCGGCCGGTCATGAGGTCCGTCCGCTCGGCGCGCAGGAGGAAATCAGGCCGGTCCGTGTAGCAATCGAGGAGTTCAAGCCGCACGTGGTCTTCACGCTGCTGGAGGAATTCCACTACAACGTCGCCTACGACCAGCACATCGCCAGCTACCTCGAACTGATGAAGGTGCCTTATACCGGCTGCAATCCGCGCGGCCTGATCCTGGCGCGCGGCAAGGACCTGTCCAAGACGCTGGTGCATCACCGCCGCATCGCCGCACCCGCCTTCGCCGTCTTCCCGATGCGCCGCAAGGTGAAACGACCAAAACATCTTGCGCTGCCGCTGATCGTCAAGGCGCTCAACATGGATGGGTCCGTCGGCATCTCGCAGGCCTCGATCGTCGACACCGACGAGAAGCTCGCCGAACGCGTCGCCTTCATCCACGAGCGGGTCGAGACCGCCGCGATCGCCGAGCAATTCATCGAGGGGCGCGAGCTCTATGTCGGCGTGCTCGGCAACAATCGGCTACGCGTGTTGCCGGTGTGGGAATTGAAATTCGGCAGCATGGGCGGGCGCAGCTCACGGCATATCGCCACCGAAAAGGCCAAGCACGACACCGACTATCAGGAACGCCTCGGCATCGTCGACGGGCCGGCGAAAGACCTTGCGCCCGAAGTCACCGCGCGGATCCAGCGCGCCGCGAAACGCATCTACCGGGCGCTTGGCCTCGATGGCTATGCCCGCATCGATTTCCGTCTCGCCGCCGACGGCACGCCGTATTTCATCGAAGCCAATCCCAACCCCGAGATCGCCAAGAGCCAGGAATTCGCCACCGCGGCCCAGCACGACGGGCTGAAATACGGGGATCTGCTCCATCGCATCCTGGCGCTCGGAATCAGCCGGGCGAAGGCGGGCGTGTCGCTGGGGTGAGGGCTTAGCACGGTTGGTCGCTCCTGCCGCCGCCGGCTTTGCGGACGGCGGCAGGATTGACAACCGGCTACGTGTGACGAGCTGTTTCATCCGTCATCCTGAGGCGCGAGGGGCGCGATGCGGAGCATCGTGCCGGGAGCCTCGAAGGATGTACGGGCGAGATGCAGCGGGGCCGTCGCCCTTCGAGGCTCGCCGAAGAGGCGAGCACCTCAGGGTGACGGATTGCGCTCCTCGGGATGAGAAGCGCGACCCGTTGTGCCGCGTCACACGATCCCCGCCGCGACCTGGCCGCGCAGGCGCTCGAGACCGAGCAACGTCTCGGCACAGGCGGCCGCGACCTCGACGCCCTTGATGGCAAAGTGCCTGCGGAAGAAATCGTAATGCACCTCGGTCTCGTGGAATTGCTGCGGCGTCAGCACGGCCGAGAACACCGGCACCTCGGTGCGGAGCTGCACGTCCATCAGCGCCTTGATCACGGTGTCGGCGACGAATTCGTGGCGATAGATGCCACCGTCAACGACGAGGCCAGCGGCGACGATCGCGGTGTAGCGCCGCGTCTTGGCGAGCACCTGGGCATGCAGCGGGATCTCGAACGAGCCCGGCACCTCGAACACGTCGACATGGGTGAGATGGCGCGCCTCCGCTTCCTTCATGAAGGCGATGCGGGCTTCCGCGACCACGTCGCGGTGCCAGCAGGCCTGCACGAAGGCCACCCGCTGCGGTTTTGCAAAACGCGGATGCTCGGTCGCCGTTGGAACCGGCGGCTGGGTCTGGGAAGTGCCTGTCTGGGGATCTTGCAACATCTGATTCATGGCTTTCCTTCAAGGGACCAGAATCAGGGCACACGGAACGACAAACAGCCGCACCTTGCGATGCGTCTGCCACCGACCGTTCTCTTTCATCCGGACTTTAACCGTCGGCTTCGGAGTTGCACCGAATCTGCTGACCCTTCCCTTCAGCAAAGACCTAGGGGAAGGCGCTCGCGGGCTTAGGCCTTTCGGCCCTTACCGCCGGTGGGGACTTTCACCCCGCCCTGAGAACATCGGCCGCCCGGGATTGAGCGACCTGGGCGGAAATATGCCGCCGGTCCGGGGCCGCAGGCAAGCCTGTTCCCTAGCCAAAACCGCATGGTCCCATGCCGCCAGGGCGGTGCAGCCCTCGCGCCGCGGAATTAACGGCTGGCGATTTTCGGGAATCCGATTCCGGTTTGTTCTCAATCGTTAACAATTATGGCCGAGATGAGCTGTGGACGAACGAGTCATGGCTTGTGGACGGACTCGCGACCCAGTTGCGCAGATTCCGCAAATCACATCAGTTGATCCGCGACAAGCCCGCGCTGATCCCGGGATCTCAACAGCGGCTCCCAGGGATCGCCTTCAGCGAAAATTGAGGGAGCGCGCGCCGGACCAACCGCGTGCGTATCAAAGACAACAAGAAGGCAAGAGGTCGAGACGGCATGTCCCTGCTCGAAGGTACCATCGATTCCCGAAATCACCCGCTTGCGGTGGTCGAGGATATCGCTGCCAGCAACAACTGGCCGTTCGAACGCTCCGGCGAGGACGAGCTGACCATTGTCTCAAAGGGACAATGGACCGACTACCAGATCTCCTTCACCTGGATGGGTGAGATCGAGGCGCTGCATCTGGCCTGCGCGTTCGACATGAAGATTCCTGCCGCGCGACGCGGCGAGGTGCAGAAGCTCGTTGCCGCCGTCAACGAGCAATTGTGGATCGGCCATTTCGACCTCTGGACCAACACCGGCATGATCATGCACCGCCAGGCCCTGGTGCTGCCGGGCGGCCTCACCGCCTCGACGGCGCAATGCGAAGCCATGCTCGCCGGCGCCATCCACGCCTGCGAGCGTTACTTCCCGGCGTTCCAGTTCGTGGTGTGGGCCGGCAAGACCACCGCGCAAGCCATGGATGCGGCGATGTTCGATACTGTGGGCGAGGCGTAGGGGCCTCCAAGACGTGAGATGGGCCCCCTGACAAGCGCGCCCAAAGCGCGCGCAGATCCGGGATCCATACCGCGTGATCTCGCTTGTGGCACGCGGCTTGTTGCTCGGCTCTCCATCCACTAGAACCAGTCGTGGTTATGGGTCCCGGCCCCCGTGCGCAATTGCGCACTAGGCCGGGACGACACCGAATTTGTGGTGACCACAATGGCAAACAGCACTCTCCAGAACATCACCGGCACCATCCTGCTTGCCGGCGCCGGCAAGATGGGCGGCGCGATGCTGACCGGATGGCTGGCCGGCGGGCTCGATCCGCGCCGCGTCGCGGTGGTCGATCCGCATCTCTCGCCGGAGATCACCGCGCTCGCCGCCAGGGGCGTTGCGCTCAATCCTGATGCGAAGGCGGCGGGTTTTGTCGAGACGATGGTCGTCGCGGTGAAGCCGCAGATGTTTCGCGAGGCCGGCGCCAAGCTGAGGGCGTTCGTCTCGGACAAGACCTCCGTGGTCTCGATCATGGCGGGAACCACGATTCTCTCGCTCGAAGAGGTCTGCGGCGGCGCTGTGGTGCGCGCGATGCCGAACACGCCGGCCGCGATCGGCCGCGGCATCACGGTCGCGGTTGCTGCGAAGAATGTCAGCGCGGGTCAGCGCGCCGTCGCCGATGCGCTGCTGCGGTCCACCGGCTCGGTCGAGTGGGTCGAGGATGAAGGCCTGATGGATGCGGTGACCGCCGTCTCAGGCTCAGGGCCCGCCTATGTGTTCCTGCTCGCCGAAGAGCTCGCGCGCGCCGGTGTGGAAGCGGGATTGCCCGAAGCGCTGGCAACCAAGCTCGCGTGCGAGACGGTCGCCGGCTCCGGCGAGCTGCTGCACCAGTCGGATCTTCCCTCCGCGACGCTGCGCCAGAACGTCACTTCGCCCGGCGGCACCACGGCCGCCGCCCTCGGCGTGCTGATGGGCGAGCCGGGCCTGCGCGACCTGATGATCCGCGCCATCGCGGCGGCGACGAAGCGATCGAAGGAATTGGCGAAGTAAACAGGTGCCGTAGCTGCGTAGGGTGGGTTAGGCGAAGCCGTAACCCACCTCTTCTGTTTCTGGGGCGACAGAAGTGGTGGGTTACGCTAGCGGACCGCGCTTCGCGCGACCGCGAGCTAACCCACCCTACGGCATCGCGCCCCTGGCTAGGCGCCGAGGCGCTTGTTGAACAGCTCGACATTGACGAGACCGCGCGCGTGGCGGCCTTCGCCCAGCTTGCGCGCGCCTTCGAATGCCTCGACCTCGAAGCGGATCACGCGGCGCTCCACGGCGATCACTTTCGCAATGGTCCGCACCGTCGCGCCGACCAGCGCAGCGGCGAGATGGCGGATGTCGACCTCGGTGCCGACGGTGACCCAGCCCGGCTGGAGCGCCGAGCGAATCGCATCGCCCGAGGTCATCTCCATTTCCAGGATCATCATCGGGGTCGCGTAGACCATGGGCATGCCCGGCACGAAATGCCCGACTGTGCGCTCGGCCGGCACGACCAGCGTGCGCTCGGCGCTCATGCCGATCTTGATGAGATCGCGTGCGTCCATGGCTGCCTGCTCGTCATTCCGGGGCGCGCGACGCGCGAACCCGGAATCCAGAGATTGTCGATCGAGATTCCGGGTTCAGCCCTGACGGGCTGCCCCGGAATGACGCTAACGCGTTACTTTTTCGCCGCCGCCGCGCGCTCCACGAATGTCTTGCCACCCTTCATCTTGTGGCGGAGCGGGGCTTCGTTGATCTGGATGACGACGGCCTCGGCATCGACGCCGAGATTCTTCACCAGCGCCTGGGTTATGTCGCGCATCATGCCAGCCTTCTGCTCGTCGGTGCGGCCTTCGGCCATGCTGACGGTGATCTCAGGCATTGTTGTCTCCCTGCTGCTTCGAATTGCCGTTTCGTCATTGCCGGGCTTGACCCGGCAATCCATCATTTTGAAGATGGATGCGCGGGTCAAGCCCGCGCAATGACGAATAGGCGAATGGCTAGCCCCAGCTCACGTCATGGCGCGCGAGGACCTCGCGCACTTTTGCAACGAGATCGGCCTCGCTGCACGAGAACTGCGCCGGCCGCGTCTCGCGCCATTCCTGGTTGGAGGCGATCGCGGCCGCGGCCTTGGCGCCTTCGATCAGATCCTTGATCTGGAGCTCACCGCGCGCCTTTTCATCCGAGCCCTGGATGATCACGCAAGGAGAATTGCGGCGGTCGGCATATTTGAGCTGGTTGCCCATGTTCTTGGGATTGCCGAGATAGAGCTCGGCGCGGATGCCGGCGCCGCGAAGGCTCGCCACCATCTTCTGGTAGTCGGCGACGCGGTCGCGGTCGAACACGGTGACGACGACGGGGCCGACTTCCGGCCGCGTGTCGAGCTTGCCGAGCAGCGTCAGCGCGGCCTGCAAACGCGAAACGCCGATCGAGAAACCAGTCGCCGGTACCGGCTCGCCGCGGAAGCGCGAGACCAGGCCGTCATAACGACCGCCGCCGCCGACCGAGCCGAAGCGCACGGGGCGGCCCTTCTCGTCCTTGGTGTCGAGCAGGAGTTCGACCTCGTAGACGGGGCCCGTGTAATATTCGAGGCCGCGCACGACGGAGGGATCGATCTTGATGCGGTCGGCGCCGTAACCCGACGCCGTCACCAGTTTTGCAATTTCTTCCAGCTCGCTCACGCCAGCCTGACCCACCTCGCTCTTGGCGAGGTAGGTCTCCGCGGCGGCGATCGCCTCTTTCCAGTCCTCGCGCGGCCTGGTGATGGCGAGAACGACGTCAGCCTCGGCCGCACTCAAATTAGCGCCCTTCGTGAAGTCGCCCTTGCCTTCCTCACCGCCATCCCACCGGCCGGGACCGAGCAGCTTGCGCACTTCGTCAGCGGAAAACTTGTCGAGCTTGTCGATCGCGCGCAGCACGGTCAGGCGGCGCGCCGCATTCTCCTCACCCGCAAGCCCGATGGCCTCGAGAACGCCGTCGAGCACCTTGCGGTTATTGACCTTCACCACGTATTGGCCGCGCGCGACGCCGAGCGCTTCCATCGTGTCCGCGGCCATCATGCAGATCTCGGCATCCGCCGCCGGCGTTGCCGAGCCGACCGTGTCGGCATCGAACTGCATGAACTGGCGGAAACGGCCGGGGCCGGGCTTCTCGTTGCGGAAGACGTAGCCGACGCGGTAGCTGCGATAGGGCAGGACCAGACCGTCGGTGCCGTAGCGCTCGCCGACATAGCGGGCGAGCGGCGCAGTCAGGTCGTAGCGCAGCGATATCCACTGCTCGTCATCGTCCTGAAACGAGAACACGCCCTCGTTCGGACGATCCTGGTCGGGCAGGAACTTGCCGAGCGCATCGGTATATTCCATCGCCGGCGTCTCCACCGGCTCGAAGCCGTAGAGCTCGTAGACGGCGCGGATCTTCTCGACCATCTCGCGCGTCGCCCGGATCGCGGCGGGGTCGCGATCCTCGAGCCCGCGCGGCAGCCGCGCCTTCAGTTTCTGGGGTTTTTTGGGTTTTTCGGCCATGCGGGCGTTTACCAGCCGACGCGCGAGGCGGCAACTGCGGGCTTTCACCTCTTCCTCGACCGGCGTTCCCCGGATGCCGCGCAGCGCGCCGCCTCTTGGCGGCGTGGTGCGCTGCTGATCCGGGGCCCAGCAACTCGCATTCTGCGCCCCGGCTCGCGCTTCGCGCGTCCGGGACACGAGGTCTCAAAACACCTTGCGGATCCAATTGTGCGGATCGTTGGTGCGGCCGTACTGGATGTCGACGAGCTGTTTGCGCAGGCCCATGGCGACGGGACCTGCGGCGCCGCCCGAGATCTCGAAATCGCCGCTGACCGAGCGCACCTTGCCGATCGGCGAGATCACCGCCGCGGTGCCGCAGGCAAACGCTTCCTTCAGCCTGCCTGAGGCCGCATCCTTGCGCCACTGGTCCAGCGAGTACGGCTCCTCGCGCACGGTCTTTCCGGCATCGCGGGCGAGCGCGATGATGGAATCGCGGGTGATGCCGGGCAGGATGGTGCCGAGCGGCGGCGTCGAGAGCGAGCCGTCGTCGAACACGAAGAACACGTTCATGCCGCCGAGCTCCTCGATGTAGCGGCGCTCGACCGCATCCAGGAACACGACCTGATCGCAGCCGTGCTGGATCGCCTCGGCCTGCGCGCGCAGGCTCGCCGCATAATTGCCGCCGCATTTGACCGCGCCGGTGCCGCCGATCGCGGCGCGCGTGTAGTTCTCCGAAACCCAGATCGAAACAGGCGCTGGGCCGCCCTTGAAATAGGAGCCGACGGGCGAGGCGATCACCGCAAAGATATATTCGGACGACGGCTTGACGCCGAGGAAGGTCTCGCTCGCGATCATGAACGGCCGCAGATAAAGGCTGCCCTCGCCGCCCGGCATCCAGGCGCGATCGATGCGCACGACCTGCTCGACCGCCTCGATGAAGACGTCCTCCGGCAATTGCGCCATTGCCATGCGATCAGCGGAATCCTTGAAGCGGCGCGCATTGGCGTCGGGGCGGAACAGGTTCACGCCGCCGTCGTCGCGCTTGTAGGCCTTGAGGCCTTCGAAAATTTCCTGGGCGTAGTGCAGCACCGCGCCGGCCGGATCGATCTGGAAGTTGGCGCGCGCCTCGATCTTCGCCTCGTACCAGCCGCCCTTGGCCTGGTTGTAGCGGACCACCGCCATGTGATCGGTGAAGACGCGTCCGAAGCCGGGATCCACCAGCTTGGCGACCCGGTCCTTCTCGGGCGTCGGATTGGATGCGGGCTGGATGTCGAATTTCATGCTCATGTCCTTGCCTCCCGCTGCCGGTGGCGGCGCTGCTCTGGCGCCGGCCGCCCCTGTTTGGGCCCGGCTGGCTTGATGTGGTTTCTGGCCGAACCACCGCCAGCCTTGTTACGGCCGGTTTCCGTGGCCAGCATGTCCTCGGCAGGACATGCTTTTGCGGAAGGCGGAAGTCCAGTATGTTTTGCCGAAATGCCGCTCGACAATCGCACGGTAGATCTGATCCGGCCGTCGCCGCCTGTCCGGCTTCTCTCCGGCCACTGTCAGGAATGCCGCCCGATGCGAAACGATCTAAAATTTCGTGCGGGCTGATCGTTTTGTAACATTGAACCCAAGATACGTCAATATGCCTGACATAAATTTCGCTACTCCCTCACAAGACGTTGCCGCGCCGCGGCCGGCAGCAGGCGATGGAGGCAATTTGCGCTGGGATATCATCGAGCTGCTGTTCTTCGCCTATCGCGACTTCGTCGGCGACCCCGACCAGGAGCTGGAGGCGTTCGGCTTCGGCCGGGCCCATCACCGCGTCATGCACTTCGTCTACCGCTACCCGGGCCTGAAGGTCGCCGACCTGCTCGACGTCCTGCGCATCACAAAACAGTCGCTCGGCCGGGTGCTCAAGCAGCTGCTGGACGAGGGCTACATCCTGCAGAAGACCGGCGACAACGACCGCCGCCAGCGCCTGCTCTACGCGACGCCGAAGGGCGAGGCGCTGGTGCAGAAGCTCGCCGGCCTCCAGACCACGCGGATCACCAGGGCGCTTGCCGAGATGGCACCTGATGATGCCGAGACGGTCAAGCGCTTCCTGCGCGCGATGATCGACCGCGACGATCCGGACAAGGTGCTGGAGACCATCTTCGCCACCAATCAAGACGCAAAGGAGTGACCGTGCCGCTCGCTGCCACGCTCGCCCGCCCGCCGGCGCAACCGGCCGACGACGCCCCGCATCTGTTGCTGGTCGACGACGACCGCCGCATCCGCGATCTGCTCTCGCGCTTTCTCGCGGCCGAAGGTTATCGCGTCACCACCGCCGCCAGCGCGGGCGATGCCCGCGCCAAACTGCTCGGGCTGCATTTCGACCTGCTGATCCTCGACGTGATGATGCCGGGCGAGACCGGCTTCGATCTCGCCCGCTTCATCCGCACATCGTCCTCGGTGCCGATCGTGATGCTGACCGCGCGGCATGAGGCCGAGGCCCGCATCGAGGGCCTGCAGATCGGCGCCGACGATTATGTCGCAAAGCCGTTCGAGCCGCGCGAGCTGGCGCTGCGCATCAACAACATCCTCAAGCGCGCCGCGCCGCCGGTCCAGGTCGCGGCAGTGGAGAAGATCGCCTTCGGCCCGTACGTCTATCACCTCGATCGCGGCGAGTTGCGCCAGGGCGAGGAGGTCATTCATCTCACCGACCGCGAGCGCGAGATGCTGCGCATTCTCTCGGAGACGCCGGGCGAGACCGTGCCGCGCAGCGCGCTCACGGGCAATGGCAGCGTCAACGAGCGCGCCGTCGACGTGCAGATCAACCGCCTCAGGCGCAAGATCGAGACCGATCCCGCCAATCCGTTGTTCCTGCAAGCGGTGCGCGGCATCGGCTACCGGCTGGTCGCCTCGCCATAGTCAAGTGAAGCGCGCCAGATGAGCACGATCGACACCGGCCTGACGCTGCTGAAAAGCGCCGCGGGGCGCGTCTCTGCCGCCAATGGCTGGATGGGCAATGCGTTCAAGGGCTGGATGCCGACCGGCCTCTATGCGCGCGCATTGCTGATCATGATCGTGCCCATGGTGATCCTGCAATCGGTCGTCGCCTTCGTGTTCATGGAGCGGCACTGGAACACGGTGACGCGCCGCCTCTCCGCAGCCGTGGTGCAGGACATCGCCGCGCTGATCGACGTCTACAAGGGCTATCCCCAAGACAAGGATCGCGACCAGATCCGCCGCATCGCGCAGCAGCGTCTCGGCCTTGTGGTGGACTTCCTCCCCGCAGGCGACATGCCGCCGCCGGGACCAAAGCCGTTCTTCTCGCTGCTCGACCAGACGCTGTCGGTGCAGCTCGGCCGACAGATCGGACGCTCGTTCTGGATCGACACGGTCGGCCGTTCCAACCTCGTTGAGATCCGCATCCAGCTCGACGATGCCGTGATGCGCGTGTTCGCGCAGCGTAGCGCCGCGTACGCCTCGAACTCGGAGATCTTCCTGTTCTGGATGGTCGGCACGTCCTCGATCCTGCTGATCGTGTCGGTGCTGTTCCTGCGCAACCAGATCAAGCCGATCCTGCGGCTGGCGGACGCCGCGGAGAGCTTCGGCAAGGGCCGCGAGGCGCCGAACTTCAGGCCGCGCGGCGCGCGCGAGGTGCGGCGCGCGGCGGGCGCCTTCCTCGAGATGAAGTCGCGCATCGAACGCGCGATGGAGCAGCGCACCGCGATGCTTGCCGGCGTCAGCCACGACCTGCGCACCATCCTGACCCGCTTCAAGCTCGAGCTGGAGCTGATCGGCGACAGTCCGGAGCTCGAGGGCATGCGCAAGGACGTCGACGAAATGTCGATGATGCTGGAGGATTACCTCGCCTTCGCCCGCGGCGATTCCGGCGAGCAGTCGCAACCGACCGACATGGCGCAGGCGCTGGAAGAATTGCGCAGCGACGCCGAACGCCACGGTCACGCCGCGACCGTGACATTCACCGGGCTGCCCGTGGTGACGGTGAAGCCGGCCTCGTTCAAGCGCTGCCTCGCCAACCTGGTCACCAACGCCGCGCGCTACGGCAAGGCCATCGCCATCTCCGGCCAGCGCGACCACCGCTATCTGACCGTCACGGTCGACGACGACGGCCCAGGTATCCCCGCGCATCTGCGCGAAGAAGTGTTCAAGCCGTTCCTGCGGCTCGACAACGCCCGCAACCAGGACGAAGGCGGCACCGGCCTTGGCCTTGCGATCGCCCGCGACATCGCCCGTTCGCATGGCGGCGACATCACGCTGGCCGACAGCCCGATGGGCGGGTTGCGGGCGAGCGTGAGGATACCCGTTTAGCTGCCGTAGCCCGGATGAAGCGAAGCGCAATCCGGGATTCTTGTTCGCGACGCCCGGATTTCGCTATGCTCCATCCGGGCTACGATCTCACCGCCTTCACTTCGGCAGCAGCGCTTTCAGCTTGTCGACGTCGCGTATGTTCATCTTGAAGCCGCCGGGCATCACGATGTCGCCGGGCTTCTGGTCCGGCTTGCAGGCGCCGAGCCATTTCGCTTCCAGCGTCATGGAGGTGTCGCGCCCCGCGGTGCCGGCGGCGCCGCCTTGCGCATGGGACGAAGTCTTCACGGTGTAGGCCGAGTTGAAATCGCCTGATATCTCGGCATGCGAGGTCGTGTTGATGCCGGCGACGCTGCACTCGGAATCGCTGATATAGCCCGTCGCGGTTTTCTTGACGTCCTGCTTGGAGCAGATCTGCTTGGCCATCGGGGAAACGTTGTTGGCCATCTCCTTGTCGACGCTCTCGTCGGTGCAATGCTGCATGGTCATCTCCGGCATCGCCGAGCCTGACCTGACCATCTTCATTTCCCAGAGGCCGGCCTTGCGCACCGGCAGATCGTCGGCCAAGGCGCTTCCTGCCGACACCAAAAGACAAGCGACTGATCCGAGCAAAGCAAGCTTGCGCGTCATAGGAGAGACTCCCGGCCGAGACGTCGTGGCTAGCGTTTCGAAAGCGCCTTAGTAGAGCGTGCGGATCGGCCGGTCGGCAGCGCCGTAGGGCACCCAGCGGCAGGAAAACGAGATGTAGCCGCCCTCATAGGCCTGCACTGCGAGGAATTTCACCACCTTGCCATAGCGCGCGCAGTGATCGACCGCGACCTGACGCGCATCGACCTGCGTCGCCATCGAATAGGCGATGATGCCGCCGGTGTCGTTGCCCTTGAACGGCGGCACCGGCAGGATATCGGCGCGCGCCGACTGGCTCGCCATCATCCCCGAGACAACCAGGCTGGCAAGAAGGCCCGCAGCCGCAATGATTCGCATTCCCGTCACTCCGATTGGTTGCCCCCAGCTTACGGTGCGGGCGCGGCGGTGAAAAGAACGGAAGGCCTGCCAGATGCGACGTTGTGATCAACTCCTGGCCGAGTGTTGCCGCGCTGCACTTGACCTCCCCCGGCCTTCGCGGCACCGTCCAGCCTCCGCAAGACCAGCTGTCCGGATTGCCCATGCGCGCCCCCTCCCCGAAATCGTTCCGCTTTGCCGCCGTCCTCGGCCTCATGTTGGGAGCGCTGTCGCTCGGTGAGGCCAAGGCGGCCAATCCGCTCGAGCTGAATTTCTGGCTGAGCGGACCGCGCTACGACGGCCGCGTTGCCGAATGCGACAAGGCGCTGCCGACGATCTCGACCCAGTTCTGGGAGAAGGAAAGCTCGTTCTGGAATTCGCCGCTGCAGATCACGGGATTCGCAAACGTTCACGAGACCGCCTTCCGCCCCTGGGCATCGGACAACATTCCGCGCCGCTACTGCACCGGCGAGGCCATGCTCACTGATGGCAAGATGCGCCGGGTGCACTTCTCGATCATCGAGGATGGCGGCTTTGCCGGTTACGGCCAGGGTGTCGAATGGTGCGTGGTCGGGCTCGACCGCAACTGGGCCTACAATCCGTCCTGCCGCGCCGCCAAGCCTTGAACTGAAGAGCCTTAAGCCGAAGCGCCTGATTCGGCCTGATCAAGCGACCTGAGCGGCGGTCGCCCGAAATTTGTTCTTGAAATGTTCTGGATGGCTGCTAGGCTGATTGCACAGTCTAGTTGAGGGGCGTCGCCATGTTTCATTTTAGATTGCATTCGTTCTCCCGCCTCCTGATCTCGCTGACCCTTGCGGCGGGGCTGGTTTCGCTGGCGGGTGGCGCGAGAGCCCAGGACAAGCGGC
Organism: Bradyrhizobium sp. BR 10261; assembly: GCF_019455395.1. Taxonomy (NCBI): domain Bacteria; kingdom Pseudomonadati; phylum Pseudomonadota; class Alphaproteobacteria; order Hyphomicrobiales; family Nitrobacteraceae; genus Bradyrhizobium; species Bradyrhizobium sp. BR 10261. The sequence continues at coordinate 31,583 of NZ_JACOFQ010000044.1, read as the reverse complement.
AGAACGCACCCGGCGAGTTCGACTTCTATGTGCTGTCACTGTCGTGGTCACCGTCCTTCTGCGAGGAAGCGGCAGAGCGCGGTCGCAGCGGCGGGCGTTCGAACATCCAGTGCGAGGGACGGCCCTATTCCTTTGTGGTGCACGGGCTGTGGCCACAATATGAGAGCGGCTTTCCGGAATATTGCCAGCGGCCGTCACCGCGGCTGAACCGCAACATCGTCTCCTCGATGCTCGATCTGATGCCCGCGCCAGGCCTGATCTTCAACGAGTGGGACAAGCACGGCACCTGCTCCGGGCTCGACGGCCGGAACTATTTCGAGACGATCCGCAAGGCGCGCGCCGCGATCAAGATTCCGCCCGAGTATCTTGACCTGTCGCAGGCCAAGACGGTGGCCCCCGGCGAGGTCGAGGAAGCCTTCATCAAGGCCAATCCGGGCCTGAGCAACGCAGCCGTCTCAGTCACTTGCAACCGGACCCGGCTCTCCGAGGTTCGCATCTGCCTCAGCAAGGACCTGCAATTCCGCGCCTGCGAGGAGCTCGAACGCCGCAGCTGCCGCCGCGACCAGGTGACGATGCCGCCGATCAGGGGTGGTTAGCCCCGTCATTGCGAGGAGCTCGCGACAAAATTACGAAGCAATTTTGCGCTGATGCGACGAAGCAATCCAGACCGTCTCGGCGGAAAGATTCTGGATTGCTTCGCTGCGCTCGCAATGACAAGGGGTGAGATCACATCCGACAATTTGGTCCGCCCCATGAACTACCGCCACGCCTTTCACGCCGGCAACTTCGCCGATGTCATCAAGCACATCGTGCTGGCGCGTATTCTCACCTATTTGCAGGACAAGCCGGCCGCCTTCCGGGTCATCGACACCCATGCGGGTGCTGGCCTCTATGATCTCGACAGCGACGAGGCACGCCGCAGCGGCGAGTGGCTGACGGGAATCGCGCGGCTGATGCAGGCGCGCCTGTCGAACGAGACGGTGGCCCTGACCAGGCCCTACATGGACATCGTTCGCGCCTTCAATCCGAAGGGCGAGCTCAAGGCCTATCCGGGCTCGCCCCTGATCGCCCGCGGCCTGATGCGGCCGCAGGACCGTCTCGTGGCCTGCGAGCTCGAGCCGAGAGCCCGCAAGGCGCTGATCGACGTGCTGCGGCGCGACGAACAGGCGCGCGTGGTCGATCTCGACGGCTGGATGGCGCTGCCGGCTTTCGTGCCGCCGAAGGAGCGGCGCGGGCTGGTGCTGATCGACCCGCCCTTCGAGGCGAAAGACGAGTTCGAAAGGCTGAGTGAAGCCTTCTCCACGGCCTTCGCGAAATGGCCGACCGGTATCTATGTGATCTGGTATCCCGCCAAGTCCAGGCGCGCCACCGATACGCTGGCGCAACACGTGGCCCGCACCGCAGCTGCAGCAAAGACGCCTGGAAAATGTCTCCGCCTCGAATTCAGCGTCGCGCCGCAACTTGACGGCGCGGCCCTCACCTCGACAGGACTTCTGATTGTCAATCCGCCCTACACGCTGCAAGGCGAGCTCAGGACGATCCTGCCCGAGCTGGAAATGCCACTCGGCCAGGGCGGGGCTGCCAGATACCGGTTGGAGGTGCCGAGGCCGTAACACCCCGGCATTCATGGGAAAAATATGCAGTAGCGGTAGTCAATCTGCAGAGAACCGTATTATGCTGTTTCCGTGACTGGCTTTACGTTCCGCTTCCGCGAATGGTTGCGGCGGAGTGAAGGCCCAAAAAAGATCCCGGTCGGACCGATGGGTCCGCCCGAGGATGGCCAGCTCTCCCGGGCTTCGTAAGGCCCGGTCATGTCGTGACGCGCGTCTGCGTTGCGACGGAGGAGCAATGAGGGGGAGTTTCCCGATGGCCAATACGGGAACGGTCAAGTTCTTCAACGGCGAACGCGGCTACGGCTTCATCAAGCCGGACGACGGCGGTCGCGATGTCTTCGTTCACATCACCGCTGTGGAGCGGGCGGGACTGAAGGACCTTGCCGAAGGACAGCGTATCACGTTCGAAGTCGAGCCGGACAAGAAGGGGAAGGGGCCGAAAGCGGTCAATCTCGTGATCCTTTCGTAGCGACCCGACCTAAAAAAACCTGACGCAAAAAAGTCCCGGCCGCGAGCGGCCGGGAGGCTGTTGTCCGGTATTTTCTTATTCCGCTATCAGAAGTGATAGTTCACGCCTGCGCGCACAACGCTGGCGCTATAGCCATTTGACACGCCTGTAATTGCGAACTGGCTCGACGACAGATCGATGTAGAGATATTCGAGCTTCGCGCTCCAGTTCGGCGCAAGGCCGACTTCGGCACCGACGCCGGCGGTCCAGCCGGCCGTCGTGTGCGATTCCGTCCAGCCGAAAGTCTGCGCGCGCAGCTCACCGAAGGCGAGGCCGGCGGTGCCGTAGACCAGAACGTTGCTGAAGGCGTAGCCGGCGCGGCCGCGCAGGGTGCCGAACCAGGGATTGGAGAACTTCCACGGCGCGAAGGTGTCATCGGCACCTGCGGCCTGGATGTCGCCCTCGACGCCGAACACCCAGGGACCGTTCTGGAAGTTGTAGCCCGCCTGCACACCGCCGACGAAGCCGGAGGGCTTTGCGGGATTGTTGCTCACCGAGCCCCATTCGTAACCGAGATTGGCGCCGAGATACGGGCCGGCCCAGCTATAGGCATTGAGCGGCTGATTGACCGTATAGGGCGCTCGCTGCCCGTAATTGAGATCGGCGGCCCCTGCCGAAGCCGTCCAGCCGGCCGCAACCAACGCAGCCGCGCCCACAACGAGCCTCTTCATTCCACACTCCAACGCAACTGCCGTAACCGGACGCGATGCCCGCACCGCCGGGCCAGGCCAATGGTTACGGAACCACCACTATTTCGCGTAGGATTTATCGAGAGTTTTAAGTTAAAGGGCTGTTAAGACCCCTTACCGCGCTGTTAACAGACTTAAGGAAGCGTTACCGGGAACTGCGCGCCCTCCTGTGTGCGCGTCATGGCCGGAACTTCAAATCGGTCCCCCCAGCGCCTAAATTCCCACAATGGTTCACGATTCCCCCGACAAGCCGGGCGAGGCACGCGCGCGCAAAACGCGACAGGCCGCGTCAGACGCCCCACCCCAGGACACGGCGCAGGACACGGCGCCGCCGGACCTCGATCCCGCCACCAGCGGCGGCGACGACGAGGACGATGCGCGGCTGCCCGATATTCTGGAAGAGAGCGGCGCGATCGGCGACGAGCCGCTGGCCTCAGGTCACGAGGCGATCGAGCGCGCGGTCCGGCTCGCGCCGACCTCGCCCGGGGTCTATCGCATGCTCAGTGCGAACGCCGACGTGCTCTATGTCGGCAAGGCCAAGAACGTCAAAAAGCGCCTGTCGAGCTACGCGCGCCAGAGCGCGCCGCTGCCGGCGCGCATCCTGCGCATGATCGCGGCCACGGTGACCGTGGAGATCGTCTCGACCACGACCGAGACCGAAGCGCTGCTGCTGGAAGCCAATTTGATCAAGCAGCTGCGGCCGCGCTTCAACGTGCAGCTGCGCGACGACAAGTCGTTTCCTTATATCCTGATCACCGGCGACCACTGGGCGCCGCAGATCCTCAAGCATCGCGGCGCGCAGACCCGGCCCGGGCGCTATTTCGGCCCGTTCGCCTCCGCCGGCGCGGTCAACCGGACCATCACGGCCTTGCAGCGCGCGTTCCTGATCCGCTCCTGCACGGACTCCTTTTTCGAGAGCCGCACCAGGCCCTGCCTGCTCTACCAGATCCGCCGCTGCGCCGGCCCCTGCACCCGCGAGATCGACTTTGGCGGTTATGCGACGCTGGTGCGCGAAGCCACCGACTTCCTCTCCGGCAAGAGCCATGTGGTGAAGCAGGAGCTTGCCGCCGAGATGGAGAAAGCCGCCGGTGAGCTCGAGTTCGAGAGTGCAGCGCTCTATCGCGACCGCCTCGCCGCGCTGTCGGCGATCCAGTCGCAGCAGGGCATCAATCCGCGCACGGTGGAAGAAGCCGACGTGTTCGCCATCCATCAGGAAGGCGGCTTCTCCTGCGTCGAAGTGTTCTTCTTCCGCACCGGCCAGAACTGGGGCAACCGCGCTTATTTTCCGCGTGCCGAGAAGAGCTATACGCTTGAGGAGGTGCTCGGCTCCTTCCTCGCCCAGTTCTACGACGACAAGCCGCCGCCGAAGACCATCCTGCTCTCGCACGAGATCGAGGAGATGGAGCTTCTCGCCAACGCGCTGTCGCTCAAGGCCGGCCACAAGGTCGAAGTGACAGCGCCCAAGCGCGGCGAGAAGAAGGAGCTCGTCACCCACGCGTTGACCAATGCGCGCGAGGCGCTCGGCCGCAAGCTCGCCGATACTGCAACCCAGAGCCGCCTGCTCGACGCCATGGCCACGACGCTGAACCTGCCGCATGCGCCTAAGCGCATCGAGGTTTACGACAACAGCCATATCCAGGGCACCAATGCGGTCGGCGCCATGATCGTCGCGGGCCCCGATGGCTTCGTGAAGAACCAGTACCGCAAGTTCAACATCAAATCGGAAGGGATCACGCCGGGCGACGACTTCGCCATGATGCGCGAGGTACTGGAGCGCCGCTTCAAGCGCCTGATCAATCCACCCGAGGAAAGCGCGGCCAAAGCCAGGGACGACGACTTCCCGCAATGGCCCGACCTCGTGATCATCGACGGCGGCCGCGGCCAGCTCAATGCTGTCAGGGAAATCTTTGCCAATCTCGGCCTGACCCAGGTCTCGCTGATGTCGGTCGCCAAAGGGCCGGACCGGGATGCCGGCCGCGAGACCCTGTTCATGCCGGAGCGCGAGGCGATCAAGCTGGAGCCGCGCGATCCCGTGCTCTATTTCATCCAGCGCCTGCGGGACGAGGCCCACCGCTTCGTCATCGGTTCGCACCGCAAGCTGCGCAAGAAGGATATTCGCGAGGCCGGTTTGCAGGAGATTCCGGGCATCGGCCCGTCACGCAAACGTGCCTTGCTGCATCATTTCGGAACCCTGAAGGAGATCGAACGGGCCTCGATCGCCGATCTCGGCAAGGTTCCTGGGGTGAGCGCCGAGAGCGCCCGCAGGATATTCGACTATTTCCATCCCCAGCCGGGGTGAACTAAAGGGGCGGTAGTCATATGGTCGTCGCATCCTGTACCCATCTGGGACGGACGGTTGACCTTCAGGCTTGAGCGGTATTGGTAGGACGGATGAACATCGCCACGACACGAGGGACGACCAGCCGCGCGATGTCCCTCCCGAACATCCTGACCTATGGCCGGATCGCCGCGATCCCGGTCGTGGTCGGATGCATCTATGCGCAGTCGATCATGGACTATCCGTTGTGGCTGCGCTGGGTCGCGGTCGCGATCTTCATCGGCGCGGCGGTCACGGATTATCTCGACGGCTATTACGCCCGCATCTGGAATCAGCAATCGGCGTTCGGCCGGATGCTGGACCCGATCGCCGACAAGCTGCTGGTCGCCTCGTGCCTCCTGATGCTGGCCGCCGACGGCATCATCCATGGCTGGTCGCTGTGGGCTGCCATCGTGATCCTGTGCCGCGAGATCCTGGTCTCGGGCTTGCGTGAATATCTGGCGGCGCTGCGCGTCAGCGTGCCCGTGACCAAGCTCGCCAAGTGGAAGACGACTGTACAGCTCGTCGCCATCGGCTTCCTGCTCGCCGGTCCCGCCGGCGACGAGGTCGTCCCCGTGGTCTCGCTGATCGGCCTCGGCCTGCTGTGGGCCTCGGCGATCCTGACCATGTACACCGGCTACGATTATTTCCGCGCCGGCATCCACCACCTCATCAAGGAGGATGAGGGATGAAGGTGAAGTATTTCGCCTGGGTGCGCGAGCGCGTCGGCAAAGCCGAGGAGACGATCGACCCGCCCGCGACCGTACGCACCGTCGAGGAGCTGATCGCCTGGCTGTCCGCTCAAAGCGAAGCCTACGCCTATGCCTTCGAGAAGCCGAAGGTGATCCGCACCGCGATCGACCACGCCCATGTCAAGGCGGACGCCGCCATTGCCGGTGCCCGCGAGATCGCGTTCTTTCCGCCGATGACCGGCGGCTAGGCCATGAGCTCCGCCGCCACCACCTGCCCCGTCGCCATCCGCATCCAGCAGGACGATTTCGACATTGCGCGCGAGATCGCGGTCCTGACCAAGAGCCGCACCGACATCGGCGCGGTCGTCAGTTTCTCCGGCATCTGCCGCGCCGACGAGGACAGCTCGAAGATCGCGGCACTGACGCTCGAACATTACCCCGGCATGGCTGAAGCAGAGATCAAGCGCCACGTCGACGAGGCCATCTCACGCTGGCCGCTGAATGGCGTCACGGTCATTCATCGGGTCGGGCGGTTCGAGCCCGGCCAGAACATCGTGCTGGTGCTCACCGCCTCCCAACACCGAAGGGCGGCGTTCGAAGCCGCCGAGTTCCTGATGGACTATCTCAAGACCAGCGCCCCGTTCTGGAAGAAGGAAGAGAGCGCCACCGGCACCGGCTGGGTCGAGGCCCACGCCCGTGACGACGAGGCCGCTGCACGCTGGACCAAATCCTGATGGCGAAAGTTGCGAAAAAGACCGCGCGCGGCCGCGCCGCGCCGAAGCTTGCGAAAGTGGGGCCCGGCGAGCTTCTCACTCTGCTCGACTTCGTGCGCTATGCGGTGAGCCGCTTTGTCGAAGCCAAGCTCGCTTTTGCCCATGGCACGACCGATCCGGTCGCCGAGGCCGCCTTCCTGGTCTGCGAAGCCCTGCATCTGCATCCCGACCAGTTCGAGAGCTTTGCCCATGCGCGCGTCACCGCGGCGGAAGGCAAGACCCTGCTCGATCTGATCCATCGGCGCGTCACGACGCGCAAACCGGCCGCCTATCTCGTCAACAAGATCTACATGCGCGGCCTGCCCTTCTATGTCGACGAGCGCGTCATCGTTCCGCGCTCCTTTATCGGCGAGCTCTTGGATTCGCATTTCGGCGGCGACGGCGAGGTGGGCTCACTCATCGACGATCCCGCCGCCGTCGAGCGCGTGCTCGATCTCTGCACCGGTTCGGGATGCCTTGCGATCCTCGCCGCGTATCATTTCCCTCATGCCACGGTCGACGCAGTCGACATCTCCAAGGGCGCGCTTGAAGTCGCCGCACGCAATGTCGGCGACCATGGCCTCGATGAGCGGATCACGCTCCACCGCGGCGATCTGTTCGCGCCGCTCGGGGATAACAAATACGACCTGATCATTACCAACCCGCCCTACGTCGATGCCGAAGGCATGGCGGCATTGCCGCCGGAATGCCGGGCCGAGCCGAAGCTCGCCTTCGACGGCGGCGCCGACGGTCTTGATGTGGTCCGCCGCATCCTGCGCGATGCGCCGGATCATTTGACGGGCGATGGCGGCTTGATCTGCGAGATCGGCCGCGGCCGCGAGCTGGTCGACGAGGCCTTTCCGGAACTGCCCCTGCTCTGGCTCGATACCGAGGATTCCGAGGGCGAGGTGTTCTGGATCGCGGCCGCCGATCTCGGCTGATCCAACGCGCGCAACGGAACAAGTCAAATTCCGCCACGTTCATTCCCCGACGAACTTCTCGCTCTCGGAGGGTGTCCGCATGCTCGCGCCATCGGGTGAATTGCTGCGCGCCGGCATGGCGCTGAAACTCAACCATCTCAAGCGCGCCGCGCGGTCCTACCTGCGTGATCGCGCCAGCCAGACTACCGGACGGGTGACGTCCTATGCGGTTGCGGCGGCATTGTTCGCGGTGGCCGGCCTATTCGTGATCGCCACCTTCTTCGTCGGCCTGGTCGCGCTGTATCGCTGGGTCGGCATCACCTACGGGCAATTCTGGGGCTTTGCTGCCGTCGCAGCGGTGCTGCTGGTGCTGGCAGCAATCTGCGCCGGGGTGGCGATGGCGCAATTGAACCGCCGGACCAAGCCGATCGTGCCGCTCGCCAGCCGGATGCGCGTGGCGATTGCGACGCCACGGATCCCGCGCGGAACGATCAAGCAGGCGGTGAAGGAAGTGGCGACGACGATACCGCTGGCGCCGCTCGCACCGGGCGAACACGGCCATGAGAGCAATGATTCTTCGGCTCGCACCATCAGGCCCGTGCAGCTTGGCCTGATGCTTGCGGCCCTCACTTTGGTCGGCTTCACCGCGGCGCGCCGGCGGCGCCCCGCGCGCAGACAGGATGCATGATGCCGGCGCGGCAGACCGAGCAGCTCGACAGCTGGCTGCTGGTGGCCGCCACAGCCGTGTTCGTGCTGACCGCAGAGCGCTATTTTCAGGAGTCCGGGTTCATCCGCCGGGGACCACCCCAAGATCGTCGCAACAACGAGGCGAATTCACCGGAAACGAATCCGGCAAGCGCGGCCATGCAGCCCGGCCGTGGCCGCAGCTCGACCAGCCCTTTCAAAATCCCCTGGGCCGGCTGGAAGGACATTTTCTGGCGCACCTATCAGCGCATCGACGACGATCGTCTGCTGGCGACCGCCGGCGGCGTGGTGTTCTTCGGACTGCTCGCGATCTTTCCCGCGGTGACCGCGCTGGTCTCCTCCTACGGACTGCTCGCCGATCCCTCGACCATCAGCGGCAATCTCCAGACGCTCGCGACGATGCTGCCGGAGGGATCGTTCCAGATCGTCGCGGACCAGGTCGCGCGCGTGGTCTCCAAGGGCAATACGGCGCTCGGCGCCACCTTCCTGTTCGGCCTCGTGCTGGCGATCTGGAGCGCCAATGCCGGGGTCAAATCCATCTTCGACGCCCTCAATGTCGCCTATGAGGAACGCGAGAAGCGCAGCTTCATCAAGCTTAATCTGGTGTCGCTGGCCTTCACGGTCGGCGGCATCGTGGCGCTCTTGCTGATGGTGGCCGCTGTCGTCGCCTTCCCGCTCGCGCTCGATCATCTCGGCCTTGCACCGGAGAGCAAGTTGATCGTGGCGCTGGCGCGATGGCCGCTGCTGTTTCTCATCCTCCTGGTGGCGCTCGCCATCCTCTACCGCTTCGCGCCGAGCCGCGACGCGGCGCGCTGGGAGTGGCTGAGCATCGGCGCGGTCACGGCCGCCCTGCTCTGGATCGCGGGCTCCGCGCTGCTGTCCTGGTATCTGTCGGCCTTCGCCAATTACAACGCGACGTACGGTTCGCTTGGAGCTGCGATCGGCCTGATGATGTGGATGTGGATGTCGGCAATCGTCATCATGTTCGGTGCCGAGCTGAACTCGGAGATCGAACGGCAAACCCTGCGCGATACGACGACCGGGCGGCCCAAGCCGCTCGGCAGCCGCGAGGCGGTCTCGGCCGATACAGTCGGCGCCGCCGCACAGTCCTGACGAACACCCGCACGCCTGCGCAGTGCTATCCCCTCGAATCAACAATGATGTTAAGGTCATGCACGCTTGGGGGAGCATGAGGCGCGACGGGTGCGTATGGCAGCCCGTGTTTTCCCGGGTGAGGCAGGCAGCTCTTGAGGCGTAACGCGCGGCATGATTCGCATTTCGACGATCTTCATCGCCATCTGCATGGTCCTGGTCGCGGCATCGCTCGGGCTCGTGCTCTACTCGGTCGCCGGCATCAACGGAACCGAATCGGCAATCGTGGCGCTGACCGCGCTGACCTTCCTGATCCTCTACAACGCGGTGTCGATGCGGCTGCGCGACCGCAGCGACGTCGGCGGCCAGATCGCCGACTTGTCGCGCGGCACCGCCGACCTCGCCCGCCAGGTGGCCGAGTTCGGGCGGCGGCTCGCCGCGATGGAGGGCCGCATCGCCTCGTCCAACTCGACCAATTCCGATCGGGTCCAGTCGGTGGTCGGCGAGATCAACGAGCTCGGCGGGCTGGTCCGGCAGCTTGCTGCCACGGTGTCGACCCATGAGGACCTGCTGGCCGGTCATGCGCCGGCCCCTGCTCCGGTCGCAAGGCCGGCGGTGGAAGCACCGATCGACCTGATTGCGCCCTTTGATGAGCGGCCGGCCGCTCCTCCGCCGGTCCCTACCGCACCGCCGCGGCCGACGCCGCCGGCTGTCCCGCCCCAGACCGCCAGCGCCGTTCATGCCGTCAACGGCCGCAATCAGACCCAGATGCTGGCGACGTTGCGCGGCGCCATCGACGAGAACCGCATCGACATCTTCCTGCAACCGATGGTGACGCTGCCGCAGCGCAAGGTCCGGTTCTACGAAGCCGTGACCCGGCTGCGCGACGAGCGCGATCAGCTGATTGCCGCCGAGGAGTTCATCAGCCTCGCCGAGGCCTCCGGGTTGATCGGGCGGATCGACAACATGGTGTTGCTGCGCTGTGTCCAGGTGCTGCGCCGGCTGATGGTGCGCAACAAGGATGTCGGCGTGTTCTGCAACGTCGCGGCTTCGACGCTCGGCAATTCCACCACCTTTGCGCAATGCCTCGATTTCCTCGAGGCCAATCGCGCGCTGGCGTCGTCGCTGGTGCTGGAGTTCAAGCAATCGACCTTCCGCGCGCTTGGTCCGGCCGAGACGGAGAATCTGGCGGCGCTGGCGCAGCGCGGCTTCCGCTTCTCGATCGACCATGTCACGGACCTCAGGATCGAGCCGCGCGAGCTTGCCGACCGCGGCGTCCGCTTCATCAAGGTTCCGGCGTCACTCCTGCTCGACCCGAAGCAGGCCTCGACTTCGGACATTCACCCCTCCGACCTGTCCGACCTGCTCGGCCGCTTCGGGATCGATTTGATCGCGGAGCGGATCGAGGGCGAGCGCGCAGTGGTCGACCTGCTCGACTATGATGTGCGGTTCGGCCAGGGCTTTTTGTTCGCGCCGCCCCGGCCATTGCGGCCTGAGGGGGCATCTGCTACCGGCGGGACCTCGCCGAACCAAGCGCAAGACATTCAGGGATCCAATGGCCCCGGTACCTCAAGCCCAGGCACGACGTCAGGCGCAGTATCAGCTGCGCCGCCTGTCGCCCCGTCGCAGCGCATCACCGGCAACGCGGCGCTCGCGCGCCGCATCTGATCGGCCGCGCGCGTCATGACCACGCTGCATTTTGCCCAAAGCCTGCGCGAGCTCGTAAGTGGAGTGGATGTCGTGCTCAGCGACATCTGGGGCGTGGTCCATAACGGCCTGGAATCCTTCCCCGAGGCCTGCGAGGCGCTGCACACTTATCGCAGCCATGGCGGTACGGTGATCCTGATCACCAACGCACCGCGCCCGGCCGATTCCGTGCAGCGGCAATTGCGCAAGCTCGGCGTCGCCGACGAAACCTACGACGCCATCGTTTCCTCCGGCGATTTGACGCGGCTCTATGTCGCCGAGCATCCCGGCCGCAAGATGTTCTGGCTCGGCCCCGAGCGCGACAATTCGATCTATCGCGGCCTCGATGCGACGACTGCGCCGCTGGAAGAGGCCGACTACATCGTCTGCACCGGCCTCTATGACGACGAGACCGAGACCGCAGAAGATTATCGCGGCATGATGCTGACAGCGCGCGAACGCAAGCTGACGCTGGTCTGCGCCAACCCCGATATCGTGGTCGAGCGCGGCGACCGGCTGATCTATTGCGCCGGCGCCATTGCCGAGCTGTACCGCGAGCTCGGCGGCGAAGTGATCTTCTACGGCAAGCCACACCGGCCGATCTATGAGCGCGCGATGGCGCTGGCCGGCGAACGCCAGGGCCACCCGATCGACCGCAAAAAGGTGCTGGCGATCGGCGATTCCGTCCGGACTGACCTCACCGGCGCGCGCGAATTCGGCATCGATTGCCTGTTCGTCACCCGCGGCATCCATGCCGAGGAATTCGAGGGCCTCGACCAGCTCGATCCGAAGTCGGTGCTGGAATTGTTCGGCCACCCGCCGAAGGCGCTGATGCACGAATTGAAGTGGTAGGAACTATCGTGCCCCGGACGCAGCGCGGAGCGCTGCAGGCCGGGGCCCAGAAGCTGCAGTGATGTCGTGGGATAGACTGGGTCCCGGCTCAGCGCCGCGTCACTGACGTGCCGCGCCTTGTCCGGGACACGATCGCGCTTACGCGCTCGCCATGTCCGGGAAGACCGCCTCGATCTTGGTCTTCAGCGTCGCCGCGTTGAACGGCTTGACGATGTAATTGTTCACGCCGGCCTTCTTGGCCGCGATCACGTTCTCGGTCTTCGATTCCGCCGTGATCATGATGAAGGGCGTGGTGGCGAGGTTGGGATCTGCGCGCACTTCGCGGAGTAGGTCGTAACCCGTCATAGGCTCCATGTTCCAGTCGGAGATCACGAGCCCGTACTTCTTGCCGCGCATCTTGTTCAGCGCCGCCGAGCCGTCGCTGGCATCATCGATATTATCGAAGCCAAGCTGCTTCAGCAGATTCCGGATGATACGGATCATGGTGCTATAGTCATCCACCACCAGAACCGGCATCGACAAATCAACCGCCATCTCGACTCCCCCAACGCATACCCAGGAATATTCAAATTCGGACCTGACAGGCGGGGCCCCCCAGTTCCATCTCCCAAGCAGTAGCATCAAGGCGTTAAACAGCGCGTTAACTGCGGCGGCCCACGAGCGATCGAAATCATGTCCGGTGCGGCAGCCGCCCCCCGCTTGACTTCATCGGCCGGGTCACGCCACGGTCGCGGCCGGTCCCGCCGGTTCGAGAATTCTCCTGATGGCCCCGCAATTTACCGTTATCCGCGATTCCACGCCGGATTCCGCCATCCTGAGGGGCGCGGTGGTCGCCATGGGCAATTTCGACGGGGTCCATCTCGGCCACCGGGCCGTCATTGCGGCGGCCCTGGAAATGGGCCGGGCGCATGGCCGCCCTGCCCTGGCGCTGACCTTCGAGCCGCATCCACGCCGGTTTTTCAGCCCCAACACCCCGCAATTCCGCCTGACGGACGAGCGCGCCAAGCTGCGGTTGTTGGCCGGGACCGGGCTCGCCGGCGCCGTGGTCATGACCTTCGACAAGGCGAGAGCCGGGACCAGTGCGCAAGATTTCATTCACCATGAGCTGATCGGGCGCCTTGGCGTCAGCGGCATTGCGGTCGGTTACGACTTCCATTTCGGCAAGGGGCGGGTCGGCTCGCCGAGCCTTTTGGTCAACGAGGCACCCCGCCTCGGCATCGAGGTCGACGTGCAGCCGCATGTCGATATCGACGAGCGGCCGGTTTCCTCCAGCGCCATCCGGATCGCACTCGCCGAGGGGCTGATCGACGAGGCCACCACCATGCTGGGCGCGCCCTGGTTCATCACCGGCGAGGTCATCCATGGCGAAAAGCGCGGCCGCGACCTCGGCTATCCCACCGCCAACATCCGGCTCGATGCCAATTGCGGCCTGAAGCACGGCATCTACGCCGTGCGGGTCGGCCGGGGATCCGAGCGGCTGGACGGGGTGGCGAGCTTCGGCCGCCGCCCGACCTTCGATAATGGCGCGCCGCTGCTGGAAATCTTCCTGTTCGACTTCAAGGGCGACCTTTACGGGCAGGCGCTGGACTGCGCCTTTGTCGGCTTCATCCGCGAGGAGCTGAAATTTGGCGATATCGACGCCCTGATCCGCCAGATGGACGAGGATTCCGCCCGGGCCCGCGCCATGCTGGCGGCCGCCCCGGACGCGTTTCCACGGCTCGGGACCGTCGATTGAGGGCCAAAACCGGCCCGCCGGACCTTTGCGCTTCTACCTTTTGCGCTTCCCTTGGCCCCCTGCTATGGAGAGCCCATGTTTGCGCGGCGCATCATAGGGATTAGCAGCCCGGCTTCCGCCTGAGCCTCAAGGCTCGGCGCAAGACCGGGATTTTGTCGTTTCACCCCGCGATTCCGCATCGCCATCCGTTCCCGCGCCATTCCGAGCCAGTCAGCCTCATGTCCGAAAAGCCGCAAAAGTCCGCAAAGTCCGAAGCCAAGGACTATTCGAAAACCCTGTTCCTGCCGCAGACCGAATTCCCGATGCGCGCCGGCCTGCCGCAGCGCGAGCCGGAGATCCTCAAGCGCTGGTACGAGATCGGCCTCTACGAGAAGCTGCGCGAGACCGCGAAGGGCCGCGACAAGTTCGTGCTGCATGACGGCCCGCCCTATGCCAACGGCAACATCCATATCGGCACGGCGCTGAACAAGATCCTCAAGGATCTCGTCACCAAGAGCCAGCAGATGCTCGGCTTCGATTCCAATTACGTGCCCGGCTGGGACTGCCACGGCCTGCCGATCGAGTGGAAGGTCGAAGAGGAGAACTATCGCAAGAAGGGCAAGCAGAAGCCCGACTTCCGCGACAGTGCCGCGATGATCGATTTCCGTAAAGAGTGCCGCGCGTATGCAACGCACTGGCTCAACGTGCAGCGCGAGGAGTTCAAGCGTCTCGGCGTGATCGGCGACTGGGCCCATCCCTACGCTACCATGAACTATCCGGCCGAAGCCCAGATCGCGCGCGAGCTGATGAAGTTCGCCGCCAACGGCACGCTCTATCGCGGCTCCAAGCCGGTGATGTGGAGCGTGGTCGAGAAGACCGCGCTCGCCGAGGCCGAGGTCGAGTACGAGGACTACACGAGCGACATGGTCTGGGTGAAATTCCCGGTGACCTCGCCGGCGCATGGCGCCCTGGCATCGGCCAGTGTCGTGATCTGGACCACCACGCCCTGGACCTTGCCCGGCAACCGCGCCATCTCGTTCTCGCCGAAGATCGCCTATGGCCTCTACAAGGTGACGGATGCGCCTGCGGACAATTGGGCCAAGACCGGCGATCTCCTGATCCTGGCCGACGCGCTCGCCGAGGAAGTGTTCAAGCAGGCGCGCGTGACCGCTTTCGAGAAGGTCCGCGATATCCCCGGCGACACCATGGACGCGATCGAATGCGCCCATCCGCTCAAGGGGCTAGGCGGCGGCTATGAATTCACCGTGCCTCTGCTCGCCGGCGACCACGTCACCGACGACACCGGCACCGGCTTCGTGCACACCGCGCCGAGCCACGGCCGCGAGGACTTCGACGTCTGGATGGCGAATACCCGCGAGCTCGACGCCCGCGGCATCAACAGCGCGATCCCCTACACCGTCGACGAGAACGGCGCCTATACCGACCAGGCGCCGGGCTTCACCGGCAAGCGGGTCATCAACGACAAGGGCGAGAAAGGCGACGCCAACGAGGCCGTGATCAAGGCGCTGATCGAGGGCGGCAAGCTGCTCGCGCGCGGCCGGCTCAAGCACCAATATCCGCATTCCTGGCGCTCGAAGAAGCCGGTGATCTTCCGCAACACGCCGCAATGGTTCATCGCGATGGACAAGGATATTGCGGGTGGCGGCAAGACCAAGCCCGGCGACACCCTGCGCGCCCGTGCGCTGCACGCGATCTCGGTGACGCAATGGGTGCCGCCGTCAGGCGAGAACCGCATCACCGGCATGATCGAGGCCCGCCCCGACTGGGTAATCTCGCGCCAGCGCGCCTGGGGCGTGCCGATCGCCGTATTCGTCCGCGAGAAGGGCGACGGCTCCGCCGAGATCCTCCAGGACGAGGCCGTCAACACCCGCATTGGCGATGCCTTCGAAAAGGAAGGCGCCGACGCCTGGTACGCGACGGGGGCGCGCGAGCGCTTCCTCGGACCGCGTGCCCATGAGGATTGGCAGAAGGTCGACGACATCCTCGACGTCTGGTTCGATTCCGGCTCGACCCACGCCTTCGTGCTGAAAGACCCCGTGCATTTCCCCGGCCTTGCCGGCATCAAGCGCAAGGTCGACGGCGGCACTGATACCGTGATGTATCTGGAAGGCTCGGACCAGCATCGCGGCTGGTTCCACTCCTCGCTGCTGGAGAGCTGCGGCACACGCGGCCGCGCGCCCTACGACATCGTGCTGACCCACGGCTTCACCCAGGCCGAGGACGGCCGCAAGATGTCGAAGTCGCTCGGCAACACCATCGAGCCGCAGGCCGTCATCAAGGAATCCGGCGCCGACATCCTGCGGCTCTGGGTCTCGTCCTGCGACTACACCGACGATCAGCGCATCGGGCCCGAGATCCTGAAGAACACGGTCGAGACCTACCGCAAGCTGCGCAACACCGTGCGCTGGATGCTCGGCACGCTGCATCACTACAAGCCCGCCGACGCCATCGCGCCCGCCGAGATGTCGGAGCTCGAGCGGCTGATGCTGCACGAGCTCGCGCTCCGCGCAGAATTGGTCCGCAAGGCCTATGAGACGTTCGACTACAAGAGCGTGGTCGCGACCTTGTCCGCCTTCATGAACAGCGAGCTGTCAGCGTTCTACTTCGATATCCGCAAGGACACGCTGTATTGCGATCCGCCGTCCTCGCTGACGCGCAAGGCGGCGCTGACCACGATCGACCTGCTGTGCAATTCGATCCTGAAATGGCTGGCGCCGATCCTGAGCTTCACCGCGGAAGAGGCCTGGCGCATGTACAGGCCGGATGCCGAACCGTCGGTGCATCTGACGCTGTTCCCGGAAGGCCTGGAACAGCTGCGCGACGACAAGCTCGCCGCGAAATGGGAAACCATCCGCAATGTCCGCCGCGTCGTCACCGGCGCGCTCGAGCTCGAACGCGCCGCCAAGAACATCGGCTCCTCGCTGGAGGCCTCGCCGGTGATCTATGTCGCCGACCGCGACATGCTGGCGACATTGTTCGACACCGATCTCGCCGAGATCTGCATCACCTCGAATTACGAGGTGCGCGAGGGCGAGGCGCCGGCCAATGCGTTCCGTCTCGATGCGGTGCCCGGCGTCGCGGTCGTGGTCGAGAAGGCCGTCGGCACCAAATGCGCCCGCTCCTGGAAGATCTCGCCCACGGTCGGCGAGGACGCTGAATATCCCGACGTCACCCCGCGCGACGCCAAGGCGCTGCGCGAATGGAAGGCGTTGGGCGCGAGCTTTTGATCCGGTCGATGACCCCGCTCCGCGCCGGCATCATCGCGGCCGTGGTGACACTCGTGGCCGATCAGGCCTCGAAGCTCTGGCTGCTGAACGGGTTTGACCTCGCCCGCAAGGGTGTGGTGAAGGTAACGCCGTTCTTCGACCTGGTGCTGGCCTGGAACATCGGGATCAGCTTCGGCTGGCTGCAGAACGACGGCCAGTCGGCGCAGATCGCGCTGATGGCGGTGAAGGTCGTGGCGGTGATTGCGCTGGCGATCTGGATGGCGCGGTCGCAGACCCGGCTCGCCACCGTCGCGCTGGGGCTGATCATCGGCGGCGCCATTGGCAATGGCATCGACCGTTTCGCCTATGGCGCAGTGGTCGATTTCGCCCTGTTCCACATCGAAATCGGCGGAAATACCTACAATTGGTACGTCTTCAACCTCGCTGACGTGGCCATCGTTGCTGGGGTGGCGGCCCTATTGTATGATTCCTTCCTTGGGGTACCCGCCGCAAAAGCGCCCTGATCCCGGCCGATACGGGCCGCAGGCGGAACCTTGCTTGGCGAGGCGTGGCCGCGCGAGACGCGGCAAGATTGCTACAATCAAGACTGCCACAATATGGAACAGGTACAGGTATGCGCAGCTTCGAGACCAGCGGTTCGATGGGTCGAGACTCCCGACGGGGACTTTGGCTGGCGCTGAAATTGTCAGCTGTCGCATTCGGCATCGGTCTCGTCATGGCGGCGGGCCCGGTCCGCGCCGGCGACGACGATGACGACGACGACATGACCTTCGAAGAGAAGCTCATCGACAATCTGATGTCGGGCCTCGGCGCCAAGAGCATGGAGAAAAAGGGCATCGAATACCGCGAACGGTCGCCGCTGGTGGTTCCGCCCAAGCTCGACCTGCCGCCGCCCGCCGGCACGGAAGCCAAGAATGCGCCGAACTGGCCGAAGGATCCCGACGAGAAGCGTCGCCAGGAGGCCATCGCCCAGCGGAAGAAGGTGAGCGGCACCAAGGCAAACGAGTTCTGGAAAATTGGCCAGCCGCTGTCGCCCGCCGAGTTAAACGCCCACAAATCGGGCCCCCAGCAGGCCAACAATGATCCGCCCCCGCCCGGCAGCAACCCGAACAGCCCGACCATGAGCCCGGCCGAGATGGGTTACACCGGCGGTCTGTGGAAATTGTTCAAGGGCAGCGGGCCCGAATCCAAGCAGTTTACGAGCGAGCCGCCGCGCCAATCGCTGGTTGAGCCGCCGCCCGGATATCAGACGCCCTCGCCGAGCTACGCCTATGGCTCCGGAGAGGACACGACGCGCAAGACCTATTTCGACGTCCGGGAAGGTAAGGAGAAGGTGCAGTAAGCTCCTTGTCCGTCGCCCGCAGGCGCGCACATGCCGCAATCGTCCGGTGTAGGCCGGATGCGGCAGATGACCTATTTTTAAGTACAACTCGACCGCGTTCTCTGCTTCGTGACCCGAAGCCCAAAGCCGCGCGGTGTAGCATGCCGTGCTTTCACGCCTGGACATCATTAGGATCCGGGCTTTCACAAGGATCGTGATGTCCTCACACCGATCGATTGCCTGCCTGTTCGCCGCGCTGCTCTCGACGTCTGCCCTCAACGTCGGCAGCGCATTCGCCCAGACGACGGTCACCTCGGCACCGCCCGCGAGCTTCACGCTTCCCAACGGCCTCCAGGTTGTGGTGATCCCGGATCACCGCACGCCCGTGGTCACCGAGATGATCTGGTACAAGGTCGGCTCGGCCGACGAGACGCCCGGCAAATCCGGTCTCGCCCACTTCCTCGAACATTTGATGTTCAAGGGCACGTCGAAGCATCCCGTCGGCGAATTCTCCCAGACCGTGCTCCGCGTCGGCGGCAACGAGAACGCCTCGACCTCGGTCGACTACACCAACTACTACCAGCGCGTGCCGAAAGAGCAGCTCCCGACCATGATGGAGTTCGAGGCCGATCGCATGACCGGGCTGGTGCTCAAGGACGAGAACGTGCTGCCCGAGCGCGATGTCGTGCTCGAAGAGTACAACATGCGCGTTGCCAACAGCCCCGACGCGCGCCTCAATGAACAGATCATGGCGGCGCTCTATCTCAACCATCCCTACGGCCGTCCGGTGATCGGCTGGCACCAGGAGATCGAGAAGCTCAATCGCGAGGACGCGCTGGCCTTCTATCGCCGGTTCTACGCGCCGAACAATGCGATCCTGGTCATCGCCGGCGATGTCGAGGCCGCCGAGGTGCGCCCGCTGGTCGAGCGCAATTTCGGTCCGATCCCGTCGCAACCGTCGATCCCTGCCCGTCGCATTCGTCCGCAGGAGCCGGAGCCCGCGGCGCCGCGCACCGTCACATTGTCCGACCCGCGCGTCGAGCAGCCGAGCCTGCGCCGCTATTATCTGGTGCCCTCGGCGACGACGGCCGCGGCTGGCGAAAGCGCTGCGCTCGACGTGCTCGCACAGCTGATGGGCGGCGGCAGCAACTCCTATCTCTACCGCGCGCTCGTCGTCGACAAGCCGCTCGCGGTCTCGGCCAGCGCCAGCTATTCCAGCATCTCGCTCGATCCGACCCAGTTCGCGATCTCGGCCTCGCCGAAATCAGGTGTAAGCTTTACCGAAGTCGAGCAGGCGATCGACCGCGTGATCGCCGACGTTGCGCAGAACCCGATCCGCGCCGAGGATCTCGAGCGGGTCAAGACCCAGCTCATTGCGGAAGCGATCTACGCTCAGGACAATCAGGCGGTGTTGGCGCGCTGGTATGGCGGCGCACTGACCACGGGCCTGTCGATCGAGGATATCCGAAGCTGGCCCGACCGCATCCGCGCCGTCACCGCCGAGCAGGTCCGTGAGGCTGCGCAAAAATGGATCGAGAAGAATCGCTCGGTGACCGGCTATCTGATCAAGGACACCAGCACCGCCGCCAAGCGCGAGGAGAAGCGTTCGTGATCTATCCTATCCTTCGCGCGCGCCACGTCGCGCTTTCCTTCGTCACCGGCGCTGCGCTCGCGCTCGCCGCGGTCTCGCCGTCGCAGGCGGCAGCAAAGATCCAGCACCTGGTGTCGCCGGGCGGCATCGAAGCATGGTTCGTCCAGGACGCGACCGTGCCGCTGATTGCCATGGAATATTCCTTTGCCGGCGGCTCGGCGCAGGATCCCAAGGACAAGCCCGGCGTCGCCAATCTGGTCGGCGACCTGCTCGACGAAGGCTCGGGCGATCTCGATTCCAAGACCTTCCATGAGCGGCTCGAACGCCGCGCCATCGAGCTCTCGTTCAGCGCCACCCGCGATACCTTCCGCGGCAGCCTGCGCATGCTGCGCGACAACAAGGACGAGGCCTTCGACCTGCTCCGGTCCGCGCTGACCTCGCCGCATTTCGATACGGCCGATGTCGAGCGCGTCCGCTCGCAGGTCGTCTCGGGCCTGCGCCGCGACACCACCAATCCGAGCTCGCTCGCGAGCCGCAAATTCCTGGAGATGACCTTCGGCGATCATCCCTATGGACGACAGACCAACGGCACGCTGGAGAGCGTGCCGACCATCACGGTCGCGGACATGAAGGATTATGTCGGCCGCATCCTCGCCCGGGACACGCTGAAGATCGCCGTGGTCGGCGACGTCGATCCGGCGACCTTGGGCAAACTGCTCGACCACACGTTTGGCAGCTTGCCTGCCAAAGCCACTCTGATGCCTGTTCCCGACGTCGAGGCTGCGAAGCCACCGCAGCGCGCCTTCGTGCCGCTGGACGTGCCGCAGACCGTGATCACCTTCGGCGGCCCCGGCGTGATGCGCAATGATCCGAATTTCATGGCGGCCTATGTCGTCAACCATATCCTCGGTGGCGGCGGCCTGTCCTCGCGGCTTTATCGCGAAGTCCGCGAGAAGCGCGGACTGGCTTATTCAGTGTTCGAATCGCTGCTGTGGATGGAACATTCGGGAATCTTCATCGGCAACACAGGCACCCGCGCCGACCGTGCCGGCGACACCATGGATGCCATCGAGAAAGAGGTCCGCCGTATCGCCGACGAGGGTCCGAGCCAGAAGGAGCTTGACGAGGCCAAGTCCTACCTCAAGGGCTCGCAGATGCTGGTGCTTGACACCTCCTCAAAGCTCGCGCAGGCGCTGTTGCAATATCAGCAGGACAAGCTGCCGATCGATTATATCGAGAAGCGCAACGCCATCGTCGATGCTGTGACCCTGGACGATGCCAAGGCCGCAGCCAAGCGGCTATGGAGCCAGGGGCTCCTGACGGTCATCGTCGGCCGCGCACCGCAGGCTGCTGCGCAGCCGGCGGCGGCGGGACCGGCGACGAAGTCGAACTGACGTCCGCTGATGTTTCCTGAAATGGCCGGGGCTCGTCCCGGCCATCTGCGTTTCCGCCATCCCACCATTGCCGAACATGGATGTTCCGCGATATGTCGGGGCATCACGAATGGTGCCATCATGCTGCGGATATCCCGCGATCTCGTCATCGACGAGGACGACATCGAGATCGGCTTTGTCCGCGCCTCCGGCCCGGGCGGGCAGAACGTCAACAAGGTCTCGACCTCGGCGCAACTGCGCTTCGACACGCGCAAGCTGACCATCCCGGAGGATGCGATGATCCGGCTCGCCCGCATCGCCGGCCAGCGCATGACCAAGGACGGCGTGATCGTGATTCACGCCCAGCGCTTTCGCACCCAGGAGCGTAACCGGCAGGACGCCATCGACCGGCTCGTCGAGATCCTCACCGAGGCCATGGTCCGGCCGACGCCGCGCCGCGCGACGCGGCCGACCTTTGCTTCCAAGCAGCGGCGCCTCGACGGCAAGAAGCGCCGCAGCGACGTCAAGGCCGGCCGCGGCGGCCGCTTCGACGATTGATCGAAAAAACCTCCGGCCGACACGCGACCGGAGGTCCGTTCACTCAGATCTCGCGCGTCAGTAGCGCTTGCCGTTGGTGGTTGCCCCGCCCGCAGCCGAGCCGTCGGTTGCGCTCTTGTGCGCGGCACTTCCTGTCGTCCCGACCGTGCTCTTGGTGCTCCTGGCCGGCTTCATGCCTGTCTGGCTCGCACCGCCCGACTGTGCTTCCAGCTCCTCCTCGCTGTTGCCTGCGACGCCGCCCTGCGTCGTCTTGCCTTGCGCGCCGCCTCGCAACTTGCTGTCCGATGACATTCCTTGCGCCAGGACGGGGCCCGCAAGCAGAGCGGAAAGTGCGCAAGCGATCACTGAGGTCTTCACCAACTTCATCCATGTCTCCTGGATTTTATTCGCGATGAGCGGTTCGGCCGTTCCCCACGCCGTTCGTCTGGACCGGACCGCGCCATCGCGCAAAGAGCTGAACGGCGCGTTCGCGATGCAATCCCGACCGTGTGGTCATCGTTTAGGGATTTCGCGGCGCTTTCGCGGAATCGTGCTCCTCATATGCGGCGGCAAGGAACACGCGCGTGCGGAAAATCCAGGTCTGATATGTGGGTAGCGGGACTTATCCCATGCATTTGCGTTCCGGCGGGGATAAACTGCGCCGTCATTGAGCGAATCCATGCCCGTCCGCCAGCTTCCAGAACAGGTCGTCAACCGCATCGCCGCCGGCGAGGTGGTCGAGCGCCCGGCGAGCGTGGTCAAGGAGCTCGTCGAGAACGCCATCGATGCCGGCGCGAGCCGGATCGACGTCTTCAGCGATGGCGGCGGCCGACGGCGGATCGGCATTACCGACGACGGCAGCGGCATGACCGCGAAGGACCTCGCGCTCGCGGTCGAGCGCCATGCGACCTCCAAGCTCGACGACGAGGATCTGCTCCAGATCCGCACGCTCGGGTTCCGTGGCGAGGCACTGCCTTCGATCGGCTCGGTGGCGCGGCTCTCGATCACGACGCGGCATGCCAGCGAGCCGCATGCCTGGGCGCTCACTGTCGAGGGCGGCGAGAAGTCCGAGATCATGCCGGCCGCGCTCGCGCACGGCACCCGCGTCGAGGTCAACGACCTCTTCTACGCGACGCCGGCGCGGCTGAAATTCCTGAAGACCGATCGTACCGAAGCCGAAGCGATCCGCGAGGTGGTGCGACGCCTCGCGATGGCACGGCCTGACGTCGCGTTCACCCTCGCGGGCGAAGAGCGCGTGCCTGTCACCTGGGCCGCCGCGCTGCCCGGCGCGGCCGGACGGCTGACGCGGCTTGGCGACATCCTGGGCGCTGAGTTCCGCAGCCATGCCTTCGAGGTCCATGCCGAGCGCGACGGCGTCGTCGTCGCCGGCTATGCCGCGGCCCCCGCGCTGACCAAGGCCAATGCGCTCGGACAATATCTGTTCGTCAACGGCCGGCCGGTGCGCGACAAGCTGATCCTGGGAGCGGTGCGCGGCGCCTATGCCGATTATCTGCCGCGCGACCGCCATCCGGTGCTGGCGCTGTTCGTGACGCTCGACCCGCGCGAGGTCGACGCCAATGTGCATCCGGCCAAGACCGAGGTGCGCTTCCGCAATGCCGGCCTCGTGCGTGCGCTGATCGTGCACGGACTGAAGGAGGGTCTCGCGCGCGAAGGACGCCGCACCGCGGCCAATAGCGGCGAGAGCGCCTTGTCCTCGTTCCGTCCCGCCTTCACGCCGCCACGACCGGCAAGCTGGGACTGGCGGGCTTCGCCGTCTGCACCGGTTGCTTCGACGCCGACATTCGACGGCTCCGCCGCGCCCGCTTTTGCCGAGCGCGCGCAGGCTGCGTTCGATGTCGGTGCGCCGAGCGCTGATGTGCGGTTCGACCCACAGCCTGTTGCCGATCTCGTCGACCGCCCGCTCGGCGCGGCGCGCACGCAGCTGCATGAGACATACATCGTGTCGCAGACCCGCGACGGCCTGATCATCGTGGACCAGCACGCCGCGCATGAGCGGATCGTCTACGAGCGCCTCAAGGCGTCACTCGCCGAGAACGGCGTGCAGAGGCAGATCCTGTTGATCCCCGAAATCGTCGAGATGGACGAGGCCACGGTCGAGCGGCTGCTCGAGCGCAGCGAGGAGCTTGCTTCCTTCGGTCTCGCGATCGAATCCTTCGGCCCCGGCGCGGTCGCGGTGCGCGAGACGCCCTCGCTGCTCGGCAAGACCAATGCGGGCGGCCTCTTGCGCGATCTCTCCGAGCACATGGCCGAGTGGGACGAGGCGCTGCCGCTCGAACGCCGCCTGATGCACGTCGCCGCTACCATGGCCTGCCACGGCTCGGTCCGCGCCGGCCGCCGCTTGCGGCCCGAGGAGATGAACGCACTGCTCCGCGAGATGGAGGAGACGCCGAACTCCGGCCAGTGCAACCACGGCCGGCCGACATACGTGGAGCTGAAGCTTGCAGATGTGGAGAAGCTGTTCGGGCGGCGATAGGCCGACGGTCTCGTAGGGTGGGCAAAGGCGCAACGCGCCGTGCCCACCATCTTTCCGTGATCGAGATAGGTGGTGGGCACGCTTCGCTTTGCCCATTCTACGGCAGTGTCGTAGGGTGGATTAGCCGAAGGCGTAATCCACCGCTTCTGTCTCGGCGGAGAGAGATAGTGGCGGATTACGCTGCGCTAATCCGCCCTACGCAGAAACACGAACTCCGTGTCGTCATACGCCCGCCGCTCCAGCTCTTCAAAACCCTCCGGCGTCGCGAACTGCGCGGCCTTCGCCTCCTCCACCACCAGCAGCGCGCCAGGCGTCAGCCAGCCACCATCGCGCAAGCTCACGAGTGCCTTCTCCGCAAAGCCCTTGCCGTAGGGCGGGTCGAGAAACACCAGTGAGAACGGCTCGACGGGATGCGCGGGGCCGAGGTCGGTCGCATCGCGGCGATAGACTTTGGTGACACCACCAAGGCCGAGCGACTCGACGTTGTTGCGCAGCAGCGCCCGCGCCTCCGCGCCATTGTCCACGAACAGCGTGAACTTCGCACCGCGCGAGGACGCCTCGATGCCGAGCGCTCCGGTGCCGGCGAAGAGGTCGAGCACGCGCGCGTCGGGAATCGGATCGTCATAGGCGTGCACGAGGATGTTGAACACGGACTCGCGCAAGCGATCCGCCGTGGGACGGATGTCGCGCGAAGACGGTGAAGCGAGATTGCGCCCCTTCAAGCGACCCCCGACGACACGCAAGCTAGTCCTCCCGCGGCGTCAGATCGCGCTTGCCGTGATAACCGCGCTTGGGACGGCGCGGCGGGCCGTAGCCGTTCGCCTCTTCCTCGTTGCGCTCGCGCGCCTCCTCGCTGCCGGTGCGCTGCACCAGCACGCGGCGGCCCTTGCGGTCGGCGATCACGGCGCGCTTGGACGTCTTGGGACCGGATGCATCACCGTCGGCAGGTTTCTTCGGTACGTCGAACTGCGCCCCCGACTTCTCGATCACCTTGTCGCCGAGCTGCTCGCGCAATACGCGCGCGCGGACTTCCTCGACCTGGCCCTCGGGCACTTCGCCGAGCTGGAACGGGCCGTAGGACACGCGGATCAGACGGTTCACCTCGAGCCCGAGATGGGCGCAGACATTGCGCACCTCGCGGTTCTTGCCTTCGCGGATCGCGAACACCAGCCAGACATTGGCGCCCTGGTCGCGCTCCAGCGTCGCCTCGATCGGACCGTATTTCACGCCGTCGACCTCGATGCCGTTCTTGAGCTGGTCGAGCTGCGCCTGGGTGATGTCGCCATGGGCGCGAACGCGGTAGCGCCGCAGCCAGCCGGTGTCGGGCAGCTCGAGCGTGCGCGCGAGACCACCGTCATTGGTGAGCAGCAGCAGACCCTCGGTGTTGAAATCGAGCCGGCCGACCGAGATCAGGCGCGGCAACCCTTCGGGCAGATTGTCGAACACGGTCGGACGGCCCTCGGGGTCGTCATGCGTCGTCATCAGCCCGCGCGGCTTGTGATAGAGGAACAGCCGCGTGCGCTCGCGCTCCGGCAAGGGCTTGCCGTCTACCAGAACGACGTCGTTCTTGGTGATGTCGAGCGCCGGCGAGTTGATGACGCGGCCGTTGACGGTGACGCGTCCCTGCGTGACCATCTCCTCGGCATCGCGGCGCGAGGCGAGACCCGCACGTGCCAGCGCCTTGGCGATCCGCTCGCCGGCCTTCTTGGGCTTCGGGGCCTCTTCGCGGCGCGGACGCCCTTCGAAATCACGCTCGCGCTCGCGATAGGCGCCGCGGCCGCCGAAGGCCGGACGCTTCTCGAAGATGCGGCCGTCGTCCTCGTTGTCGCGGCGCGGACGGTCGCGGAAGCGGCCTTCGCTGCGCGGATGCTCCTGCCAGTCCATGCGGCCTTCCGGCCGCTCGCGCGGACGATCGAATTTCGGACGCTCTCGGAACGGACGGTCACCCGACCCACGATCGTCGCGCGAGCGCGCGATGCGCGGACGGTCCTCGCCGCGGCCGCTGTCGCGACGATCATCGCGCTGACGCCAGGGTTTTTCCTCGCTGCGATCGCGGCCGCCGAAATCCCTATCGAAGGACTTGCGCGGACGGTCGCCACGTGGGCGATCGTCGCGCTTCTGCCACGGCTTTGAATCGCTGCGCTCGCCGCGGTCGCGCGAAAACTTCCGCTCGCCGTCGAACTTGCGTTCCGGACGATCGCCACGCGGGCGCTTGTCGCCGAACTTCTTGTCGCCGAAGCGACCGGCGGGACGCGCATCGTCGCGATCGCGGCTGCGCGGCGGACGGTCGTCGCGGCCATAGGACGGACGATCTCCGCGCGGCTTGAAGGAGCGCTTCTCGCCATCGCGCGATCCACGATCGGAGAAGGGGCGGTCGCCACGCGGCTTGAAGCTGCGCTCGCCGCGGCCCTCACTGCTGCGATCGTCGCGCCTGAAGCGGGGACGGTCGGAAAAATCGCGGCGCGGGGCGTCGCCCTCCTCGCGGCGGCGGAAGGGGCGGCTGTCGCGGTCGCCGCGGGGCGGGCTTCTGTCGCGATCGCCTTTGCCTTCAAAGCCGCGCTTGGCGAATTTCTTCTCGGGGCCACGGGGCTTGCCGCTGCGGCCGCCTTTGGGCGGGCCTCGCCGGCCGCGGGAATCGTTGTCTTTGTCGCTGTCGCGAGGCATGAATGATCTCACTTACGGGGGTGGCCAGACGCATTATGCGCGCTCGTTTCGAGCCGCATGCTCAGGCAAATCAGGGTAAAGCACTTCTGCTGAAGGCGCAGCTACTAGCAGGTTTCTTCGGATGATACGAGGCTTGAAAGCCACCTCTTTCATGGATTTGGCGCTCAAAACGGCCGAAAATGCCGGAAAGGCGGGCGAAGTTCCTGTTGGCTGCGTGGTGGTCCGGAATTACGAGGTCATCGCCACCGCCGCCAACCGGACGCTGACCGATTACGACCCCACGGGCCACGCCGAGATCATTGCGCTGCGCGAGGCGGCGAAGAAGATCGGCAGCGAGCGGCTGGTCGACTGCGACCTCTACGTGACGCTGGAGCCCTGCACCATGTGTGCGGGCGCGATCTCCTTTGCAAGGGTCCGGCGGCTCTATTACGGCGCGGCCGACCCCAAGGGCGGCGCGGTGGAGTCAGGCGTGCGGTTCTTTGCCTCCCCGACCTGCCACCACGCCCCGGATGTCTATTCCGGGGTCGGCGAGAGCGAGGCGGCGCGGCTGCTCAAGGAGTTCTTTCGCGAGCGGCGTTAGGGGATACGCACTCCACTGTCATGCCCCGGCTCGACCGGGGCATCCAGCACGCCGCGGCCTGCCGGCTCAACCATATCCGTCACGGAGTACTGGATCGCCCGGTCGAGCCGGGCGATGACAGTTGCGGGTGTGGCGGGCAGCGACGCTAAGCCAAGAAGAAGTCCTGCAGCGCCTTGGCGGTCACGTCGGGGTTCTCCTCGGTGAGGAAGTGGCCGGAGTCGACCGGCATGCCGTCGACGTTGGTGGCCCATTGCTTCCAGATGTCGAGCGGGGTTGCGGCGGCCTGGGCGATCCCGGCGTTGCCCCACAGCGCCAGCATCGGCACGGTGATCTTCTTGCCCGCTTCGAAATCGGCCTTGTCCAAATCGTAGTCGATATAGGCGCCGGCGCGGTAGTCCTCGCACATCGCGTGAATGCGGGCGGGATCGCGGAACGGGGCGATGTAGTGCGCAAGCGCGCGCGGATCGATCGCATCCAGCGTCTTCGACTTGGTCTGGCTCGCCATCTTGAAGCGCAGGAAGAATTCGCCCTGCCCGGAGATCAGCGTCTCCGGCAGCGGGGCCGGCTGGGCCAGGAAGGTCCAGTGGTAGATCTTCAGCGCATAGGCGCGGTTCATCCGCTCCCAGTAATTATAGGTCGGCAGGATATCGAGCACGGCGAGCTTCGACAGCCGGCCGGGATGATCGAGCGCCAGCCGATATGACACGCGGCCGCCGCGGTCGTGGCCGGCCAGCGCGAAGTGGACGTGGCCGAGGCGCTCCATCATCTCGACCATCGCCTTGGCCATCGCGCGCTTGGAGTATGGCATGTGCAGCGCATCGCTCTCGGGCATGTCGGACCAGCCATAGCCAGGCAGGTCGGCGATGATCAGCGTGAACTGCTCGGCCAGCTCAGGCGCGACGCGGTGCCACATCACATGCGTCTCGGAGAAGCCGTGCAAGAGCAGCAGCGGCGGCCCCTTGCCACCGACGCGGGCGAAGATGCGGCCGAACGAGGTGTCGGTCCATTCGGAGGCGAAGCCGGGATAGAGGTCGGCGAGATCGGACATCTTCTGCATCCTTGTCTGGTCAGTCGCGGGGGCCCGACGAAGCAAAAGTCGAAAACAACCCCATGCACAGTAGCGGTATTATCAGCGGGGCGGCTAACCCCATCTGCTGATTGCGCATTTCTGCAATGTCGAGATGGGGCCCACAGCTCGAGATTCCGGATCGGCGCGCGTGGCGCGCGCCGTCCGGAATGACGCAAGGCTAGCTGCGCGCCTTCTCGGCTTCCACAGCCTGCCAGCCGATGTCGCGGCGGCAAAAGCCCTCCGGCCAGCGTATCAGGTCGACGGCCTGATAGGCGCGCGCCTGCGCCTCCGTCACGGTCGCGCCCAGCGCGCAGACATTGAGCACGCGGCCGCCATTGGCGAGGATGGCGCCGTCCTTCGCGACGGTGCCGGCGTGGAAGATCTCGACGGTGTCGACCTTGGCCGCGTCATCGAGCCCCTCGATCCGCGTGCCCTTCTGATAGTCGCCGGGATAGCCTTTTGCCGCCATCACCACCGTCAGTGCCGACTCCTTGTACCAGCGCAGGTCAAAATTCTTCAGCTGGCCGTCGCAGGCCGCAAGCAACGCCGGCACGATGTCGCTCATCATGCGCAGCATCAGCACCTGGCATTCAGGGTCGCCGAAGCGGACGTTGAACTCGAACAGCTTTGGGCCCTGCGTCGTCAGCATGATCCCGGCGTAAAGCACGCCGCGGAACGGCGTGCCGCGCTGCTTCATGCCTGCGACCGTCGGCAAGATGATTTTCGCCATGATCGCGTCGTGGATCGCCGGCGTCACCAAAGGCGTCGGCGAATAGGCGCCCATGCCGCCGGTGTTCGGGCCGACGTCGTGGTCGAACACGCGCTTGTGGTCCTGCGCCGAGGCGAGTGGAATCGCGGTCTCGCCGTCGCAGAGCGCGAAGAAGCTGATCTCGCGGCCCGCCAGAAATTCCTCGATCACGACTTCGGCACCGGCCTCGCCAAAGGCGCCCTCGAACATCATGGCGATGGCGTCCTCCGCCTCGCGCACGGTTTTGGCGACGACCACGCCCTTGCCGGCGGCAAGGCCGTCGGCCTTGACCACGATCGGCGCGCCCTGGCTCTGCACATAGGCGCGCGCGTCATCCGCGTTGGTGAAGCGCTGGTAGGCGCCGGTGGGAATGCCGAACTCGGTGCACAGCGCCTTGGTGAACCCCTTGGAGCTTTCGAGCTGGGCCGGGATCTTGTTCGGCCCGAACGCCTTGATGCCGATAGCTGTGAGATCATCGACGATGCCGGCCGCCAGCGGCGTCTCCGGGCCGACCACCACCAGCTCGACCGCGTTCTTTTTGCAGAAGTCGATCACGGCGGCATGGTCGGCGACATCGAGCGCCACGCATTCCGCCTCGCGCGCGATGCCGGCATTGCCGGGCGCGCACCAGAGTTTGGTCACCAGGGGAGAGGCTGCGATCTTCCACGCCAGAGCATGTTCGCGGCCGCCGGAACCAAGCAGGAGAATGTGCATCGAAGGCTCGGAAAATGAGGGGTTTTGCTGGGGCCGGAGGTCGCACGAATCGGGGTGAGGCTCAAGGGGGGTGGGGCGGACTCCCCCGGCATTCCGGGTCGCGGCGAAGCCGAGGGCCCATAGCCTCACCCAAGCCAGTAAAATATTTTCGGTCCAGGGCGGCTTGGGCGGATTGCCGCGTATAAATAATATATCATCAACAATAATAGGAATTATCAATGAACCAACCCGCCAAAACCGTCCTTGTGATCACTATCGCATCCGCGCTCACCGTTGGACCCGCAATTAACTACCCTCTTTTTAGCTCGGCAGAGATGTCGGTGTCCGCCGCCGCGATTGCGGCCAACTCGTCGGTGACAACCGCGACTTTCAATACGATTACGGACGAGCAAATTGAAATAGTCAGTCCAGTCCGCGACCAGAAAACACAATCCTGACGCGATGTACGGCAACGCCGATGCCGGATGAAGCGCTCAGGATCGTGATGCGGGGCTCCGAAAAGAAGACCGCGCGGCGATTGCCTCTTGACCTCGACCCGAGACATTCCCGAAAATCTGTACAGTCTCCACAGCGCCGAAGAGCTGCTGCGTCAGAAGGCACGCAGCATGGTCGCCGCCGATCCTCGGCTGCAGTTGCACCTCGCGGTGACAGAAGCGGCGATGGACTTGGCCGACAGCCTGCGCAAATTCGACACCCACGATGAAGACCTAAAGGTCGCCATGATCCTTGGCATGCGGACCTTCAACGCGTTCGGGGCAAGCATCAAGCTGTCGCTTTCTGGCTATCATCAAAACAGCGCACTCATTCTGCGCGACGTCATGGAAACAGCTTTTTTGCTCGACTTGTTCGCTGGCGAACGCCCGCTCATCGAGCGCTGGCGGTTCGCCGACAAGAAGGCGCGCATAAGGGAGTTCTCTCCGGTAAAAGTTCGGGAGGCGCTCGACGCCCGCGATGGCTTTACGTCGAAGAAGCGCGCTGAGATGTACGAACTCTTGTCTGAACTCGCGGGTCACCCCAACATGAAGTCGTCTTGGATGATGCGACCGCAAAAAGACGGCGAGGCAGTGATCGGCCCGTTCGTTGAGGCAACGGCGCTGGAAGCTGTCATCTCTGAAATAGGACGGCTCGCGGTGCAGGTCGGTGAGCAGCTCGACAAGTTCTTTCCTGCAAATTGGGGGCTGGAGACGCGCGTTGGCTTTGCCAAACTGAAGCGGTCATGGCTAGAGACGTTCTATCCGACCACGACGGCGGAGCCATAACGGCCGAGACCTTCAGGGCGCAACGGCGCGCGGCATCTCATCAAACGTGCGGCCCCGATAGTGCCTACCGGTGCTCTTTTTGCGAACGCCGCCCCACTGCTTGAAGAAAAAGGCCGTCTTCGCCTTGCGACATGCCGCCTCAATCTCCGCGACCCACTGCTCGGCCATCGGACGCGAACGCGGGCCGCTCTCGCCACCGACTATGGCCCATTGAATGCCGTTCAGATCGGCATCAGCCACCGAACCGAGTAAGGGTTCAAATGAGACAAACCTGACGGCAGCACGGACCTTGCGAAGTTCATCAATGCGACTGAGATAGTCTGTGCTCTCGACGCTCGTACCGAGCCATACGTTCGGCAGCACCGGCAATGATGCGGTGATGACGGCCATCCGATCCGGCCGCTTGGTCAGAATTTGATAGGTGTGCTGCGGCGTCGCCTGCATC
>NZ_JACOFQ010000043.1:0-49909 GCF_019455395.1 Bradyrhizobium sp. BR 10261 | reverse complement strand
CTCCTGAAGGGCCGCGCTCAATTCCCTCATTCCAGGAGAGGTGCTGTGATTCACCTTAAAATTTTCGCCGGGGGTGATATCCGCAGAAACTTCACGCTTCGAAGAAAATATTGAAAACTTGTAGGGCCCCGTTGCGGCGGCTTCCCGTGAGAGCTCTATCCTCACGCCGTGCGACATCTCGACGACGAAGGTCTTGAACGGAACAACAGAGATATAGCCCCTCAATCCCTCGTTCACGTTTTTCGAAAGGCTGCAATAAATCAAGCGCAACAGCGTAGTTTTGCCTGAGCCGTTCTCTCCATAGAGCAAGTTAATGTTTGAGTCGCGAGGATCGTCGTTCTCGAATGAGATCGAATGATTGAGATAACCAAAAAGTTTCTCGACCCAGACGCGGGAGATTAAACTCGCACTAGAACTCATTTCGAAAGCCCCATGGATCGATGCATTTTGATAGCGCTTGCACCTTTGCCTAATGGCCGCCATGAATGTTCGAAGACGAGACTTTCGATGGTCATCCGTATGCAAAGCTGGTGAAGGACATGTTCAACCAGTACCAGGGCGGCACGACCGGCAGGCTTGCTACACATCACCGTCTGGCCTATTTCGATCCGCTTGTACGTCATGGCTGTCCTCAACTGAGTCAAACTTAGCACCTCTCAAAGAGATTGTCAGCGTGTCGCAATAGTCCATGCCCTACGCCCTCGCCATCTTCGACCTCGACGGCACCCTCGTCGACAGCTTCCCCTGGTTCCTGCGCACCATCAACGACGTCGCCGACCGCTTCGGCTTTCGGCGCGTGCGGGATGAGGATATCGAGGAGCTCAGGCATGCTTCGACGCGGGAGATCCTCAGCCGGTTAGAGGTGCCAGTTTGGAAGCTGCCGGCGATCGCGCGCTATGCCCGGCGGGTGAAGGGGGAAGCGGCCGCGGAGATTTCGCTGTTTGCCGGCACCGATGCGATGCTGCGGAGGCTCGCGGAGGACGGCGTGCAGCTTGCGCTGGTGACGTCGGACAGCGAGGTCAATGCCCGGCAAAAGCTCGGTGCGTCGGCCGCACTCTTCCAGCATTTCGACTGCGCGGCGTCGTTGTTCGGCAAGGCCGCGAAATTCCGCCGTGTGATCCGGCGCGCCGGCGTCGCTCCGAAAAATGTCATTTCCATCGGCGACGAGGTCCGCGACATCGAGGCGGCGCGCGCGGTGGGCATTGCCTGCGGCGCGGTCAGCTGGGGCTATGCCGCGCCGGCGGCGTTGCAGGCCCTTGCACCGGATTACATGTTCGCGCAGATGCATGAGATCGCGGACGTCTTATGCGAGAACGTAGGGTGGATTAGCGAAGCGTAATCCACCTCTGTTGGCATCCGCAGGCCAAAGGCGGCAGATTACGCTTCGCTAATCCGCCCTACGCATTACGCTCTCCCCACCATCCGTGGCGTCGCCCGACGGGCAAAACACACCACCGCTCGGTCAATGCTTGCCGTGCAAATAATTCGCTTTACTAGAATTCGGAAATGGCGCATACAGGATCCACCCTGCCCGGTCCGAGGGGCGTATCGCGATCGTCACGACACGCGGGCGGGATGTGGTGGACGCAGGCCGCATTGGCACGAAGGTCCTCGCAGGGCGGGAAACCGTGAGCGAAGACCGTCGCGCAAACGACCGGTGCAGCCTGCGTACGGCAAAATCGTGTGGTCCCGGCGCCCGGAGCCTGTGCGCCAAGTCTCGTGGTGATGCGTGTCGCCCAACCGGGCGCATGCATCAGCCATCCGCGAGGCGACGGGGGCAATAGTGCATCGCTCCCCGGGGAGAGCACGACATAAGCCGTTCCAACCACTGCGCAGGGAAGGCCGGGATGTCCTGGCTTCACCTGTATGCCGCTGTGCAGCCTTTTGTAGCGCAGACTATCGCACAGTGGACCGCGGGTGCCAGCCGGCTCCCGGCCTTCCCTGCGCCCTCGGCACTTTCGAGGGCAATGACCACCGCAAAGCTCGGGCACGACGTGCCGCGAGACGGCGAAGACATGTCCGCGATTGCACGCGCCATGCGCTGGCGAAGTTTACGCACGCTGGCTTGCGGGAGGCTTGCCAAAACGTCGCTCGCGATGCGGCGCTTCGACGCAAGCGACACCTGAAGTTGTCCCCCAGAATCGCAGCAACAAAATGTAACAATGCTTCTGCCTGCTGGCATGAGGCCAGTCCTCTACCTTGCGACCCGGCAATGATTGACGGACGTCCAAGAAGCCGTCGACAAGCCCAGCCTCGCCGTCAGGAATGCCCATGGTGTCCACCTATTTCAGCTACAGCTATATCGCGCGCAATCTCACGCAGTCCCTCACGCGAGTGGCGCAGCAGTCGGACGTCTCGCGCGAAGCTGCTTACTACAAAGCTAACATCGGCAAGGTGCACAGCGTCGACGATCTGATGAAGGACTATCGCCTGTATCACTACGTCACGAAAGCCTATGGTCTGGAAGACATGGCCTACGCCAAGGCCTTCATGAAGAAGGTGCTGCAGAGCGATCTCTCGGACCCCAGGAGCTTCGCCAACACGCTGATCGACAAGCGGTACCGGGAATTCGCGGCAGCATTCTCCTTTGGCGGCGGCACAACGAAGGTCGCGCAATCGGAAAGCCAGACCGACGACATGATCGGGCTGTACACCGCAGCCATGAAGAGCAACGTCGATGCAATTGCCGCCGACGCGAAATATTACAATGCCAAAATCGGCACCGTGACCAGCGTCGACCAGCTCCTGAACGACGATCGTCTCCGCAACTATGTCGCCTCCGCGTTCGGGATCGACCAGAGCAAATGGTCGCGCGACACGATCAAGCAGGTCCTGACGAGCGACCCGTCCGATCCGAACAGCTACGTCAATGTCACTTTTTCGTCGAAGCTGGATGGCCTGAAGGCCCAGCTTGCGCAAGCGCAATCGGATGCGACCGACGCAAGTTCGAAAATCGCCGACTACACGACGCAACTGTCGCAACCCGGCGCTGACGTCACCAAGTTAAAAATCCAGATCCTGGTCGAAAGATATCGCCTGCAGTCGGCCGTGAGCAGCATATCGAGCACCAACGACGCGATCGCGACGACCGGCGGGTTCATGGATCTGGCCGCCGCGTTCGATTTTTCAGCCGATGGCTCGCTTCCGCCGGGGACGCCGGCGCAGACCGCTGCAAACCTTGCCAGCACCAACAAGAGATTCGACGACAGCAAGTCAGCGGTCTATGCGGCGGCCAGCCCGCTGCAGGAAGCTGTGCTGATCGGGCAATTCAGAAAAGCCATCCCCAGCGTGACTTCACTGCAGGCGCTGGTCTCCATGCCGGGCGCGTATGGTTTTGCGTTGGCTGCCGTCGGCCTCGATCCCACACAAGTGTCGCAATCGACCGTGAAGGCTGTCCTCGAAAGCGACCTCAGCGATCCCAAGAGCTATGTCTATACGCTCAAGGACGATCGCTACGTCAAGCTCGCGCGGGCGTTCAACTTCGACGCCAAGGGCAATCTGACCACCCCTCTGGCGGCCCAGGATCCAGCCGAAATCCTCGATATCGCCAAGGACTACGTCATTGCGAAGTTGAAATTTGCAAGCCCGCAGGCCCAGCCGAAGATCAAGGTGCAGGCACAGAAGGACGCATCTAGCTATCAACAGGCGATCGCTGGCATCAAGAGCGTTTCAGATCTGCTCGCGAACAGGAAGCTGGTCGACTTCGTCCTGGTCGCCAAGGGTTTGGACCCCGCGAAAGTGAGCACCACCTATCTCAAAAAAATCTTCGCCTCCGACCTGAATGATTCCAAGAGCTTCGCAAACACGGAAAGTGATCCTCGCTTTGCCGAGATCGCAGCATCGTTCAATTTCGACAAGGACGGCAACGTCGCGCGCCTTCCGATGGTGGGTCCGCAAAAGCGCGATCAATTCCTGGCGACGCAGAAGAACTATCTCGAGCAAAGCCTGGAGCAGCAGCAGGGCGATGCCAATCCGGGCGTGCGCCTCGCACTGTATTTCCAGCGCATGGCGGGACACATCACGTCCGCCTACGACATTCTTGCCGACAAGGCGCTCTCGGAGGTGTTCCGGACCACCTTTGACCTGCCCGATCAGATGGCCTCGATGCAGATCGATCAGCAGGCCAAGATCGTGGAGAAGTACCTCAATCTCAAGGACCTTGGCGATCCCACCAAAGTTGCAAAACTGCTCAGCCGCTTCTCGGCCATGTACGACGCGAAGAACGCCAGCCAGACCTATTCGCCCGTGCTCGACCTCTTCCAGGGATCGAGCTCGGGAACGTCAGGCATCAGTGAATCGACATATCTTGCCATGGCGAAGATGCGCGCCAACCCGTGGTGATCGACGGATCCATCTGGGATTTGAGATGCCGCTTGAGGGGCTGAGCAGGCAACCACAAGCCGTCATTGCGAGCGCAGCGAAGCAATCCAGACTGTCTCCGCGGCGAGATTGCTTCGCTGCGCTCGCAATGACGAATTGAGAGATCGCGTCACTCGCCTACTCCGCCAGCGTCGCTTCGACGAAGCCGCGCGGGTCGGCGCAGAACTCGCGCATCACCCGGTAATGATCCGTCTGCTCCACCGTAACAGGCTCGAGTCCGTATTTGCCGAGCCGCAGCAGCTGCGCATTGGGATAGGCCATCAGCAACGGCGCATGGGTCGCCATGACGACCTGGCAGATGCGAGAGTCGTCCATACGTCGCAGCAGCTTCAAAAACTCGATCTGCCGCGCCGGCGACAGCGCGGATTCCGGCTCGTCGAAGATAAAAATGCCCTGGCGCTGGCAGCGTTCTTCGAAAAAGCGGAGGAAGCCTTCGCCGTGCGAGTGCGACAGGAAATCGGGACCGACCTGACCAGCATCACGCGCGGCCTTGTCCAGATATCGCGCGACCGAGAAAAAACTCTCGGCGCGAAAAAACCAGCCGTTGGTGATCTTCGGCAGCCAACTTGCGCGCAAAGCCGTGGAGAGCTGGCCGCCCATCTTCTCGCGCGCCTCGGAGTGATCGACCGGCATGTATCCTTTGCCTCCACCGGCATCGTCGTAGCCGGCCAGCGCTGCGATGCCCTCCAGGATCGTCGACTTCCCGGTGCCGTTCTCCCCAACGATGATCGTGATGGGCGCCTCGAAATTGAGTTCGAAATCATCCGGAAAGATGGGCAAGCAAAACGGATACATCTCGCGATCGCGAACTTGCGACGGATCGAGCCAGACTCGCCTCAGATACGGCGCAGGCAGATTGATCGTCCGATAGCCCTTCCGCGCCATTGCCGCTCCGCTCCTCCACCCGGACAAGAACATAACAGGAACAATTGGATTGCAAAGAGGTATCTTGTACCGCCCTTGGGCGCAGAGACTACTCCAGCGCCTCCAGCACCAGCTCCATGGTCATCAGCACGGGATTGTCGCCACGAACCAGACGCCCCTCGGCCATGCCGCCGGTGTAGTCGATCAGGGCGACATCGAGCGCGGCTTCCAGCGCGCCGCACGCGCCAGGGGCGATCGTCCCGTTGGTGATCGCGAGCTCCGTGGCAAACGGCTCGCTCACGCCGCCATGGGTGAAGCGCGCGCCGATGGTCGAACCGACGCCGCCGTGGATTTTGGCGCGCGCGATACCGTGTGCGCGGCAGAAGGCTTCGAGACAGCCAGCAAAATCCTGGTTGGGGCGCAGCCGCAGGGCAAAGGCGCGGCTGCTCGTACGCGCACCGGTGCTTGCGGCTGCGACAGGCCCGAACAGCTTGAAATTGGTCTCGGGGTCGGGCTCGGCGATGAACATTGCGCCATCTACGCCGAAGGCCTGCACCTCGAACGGCTCGGCGATGATAGTCTCGTCCGGCAACATGTGGCCGCCGCTCGCCCTGCCGTCCGCCTCGGTCCACAGCCCGTGGCAATGAAAGAACGGCGCCCCGTCGCGCGATCCCAACGTCATGCTGCCGAGCTTGGTGCGTGTCACGCCCGCGGGCCGATAGGTATCGCTGTAGAACGCTGCATTCTCGCCCGTCTTCGACAGCGCCGGCATGACATAGCCGAACGGTCCGAGCGCGCCCTGACCGAAATTCAGCACGCCGCCGGCAAATCCTTCGGCAGCAAAACCGCGGCGCGCGGCTTCGAGCAGCGGCAGGCCCGCCTCAAGCCTGAACGAAAAGGCGCGTCCCCTCGCCTCCACCCATTGGATACGTTCAGTGACGGGCACACCCGGCTGCTTGATGCTCCGCATGATCAGCGCTCAGCCCGTCTTCGTCGTGTCGAGATTGAGCAGCCCGCGTGCCGCGAGCTCGTCGCGCACCATGCGTTTCGGCACCTTGCCATAGCCGGATTTCGGCAGCGCCTCCCAGAAGAAGAAGCGCTTCGGCATCTTGTAGCGCGGCACCTTCGGCGACAGGAACGCTGCCATCTCGGCCTCGCTGACCGGCTTCGCACCCTCGCGCGCAACGCAGACGGCGACACCCACCTCGCCCCAGGTCGCATCGGGTACGCCGAGCACTGCAACCTCGCCGACCGCGGGATGCGTCAGGATCTTCTCCTCGATCTCGCGCGGATAGATGTTGGAGCCGCCGGAGATGTACATGTCCGACGCTCGTCCGGTGATATAGACGAAGCCCTCCTCGTCCATGTGGCCGAGATCGCCGGTCCGGAACCAGCCGTTGCGGAACGCCTTCGCATTGGCTTCGGGATTGTCGTAGTAGCCTGCGAGCACCGCAGGTCCGATCACGCAGATCTCGCCACTCTGGTTCGCGCCGAGTTCACGGCCCTCGTCGTCCTGGATCGAGACCTGCATGCCGGTGCGCTCAAAGCCACAAGTGCCGATCTTCGCATGCGGGCCGTCCTCGGGATCGTGCAACGCCGCCGGCAGCACCGTGATGTTGCCGGTGACCTCGCCGAGGCCGAAATACTGCACGATGACCTTACCGAGCTTTTTGAGCGCTGCCTTCTGGTCCTCGCGATACATCGGCGCACCGGCATAGATCACGTGACGCAGCGAGGAATGATCGTATTTGTCGACGGCGGGGTGCTCGACCATCATCTTGAGGATCGTCGGTACCGTGAACAGATTGGCGATGCGGTGCTTTTCGATCAGGCGGAACGCCTCGTCGATGTCGAATTTCTCGGTCGGCAGCAGCACGGTGCAGACGCCGCGCGCGGTCTGCACCAGCTGATGCACGCCGGCACCGTGCGACAGCGGCGCCACCACCAGCGACGCATCGGCTTCCGTCACGCCGGGAGTGAGATCGGCGAGATGATTGGTGACGACAAAACCCATCTGGCCATGCGTCAGCACCGCGGCCTTGGAGCGGCCGGTCGTGCCTGAAGTGAAGAAGAACCAGCAGGGATCATCATGCTCGACCGCGACGTTCTCGACCACGGTGCCGGGCTGCGACGCGATGGCGTCGGCCACGGACCGCTCACCGAACGAGGCCTTGCCGTCGATGCTCCAGGTGAACTCCAACGCGCCGCCCCTGACCGCCGCGGCATGCCCGGGGAAATCGACATGACACAGGAACGCCTTCGCGCCGGAGGCCTGCGCGAGATAGGTGACCTCATCCGGCATCAGGCGGAAATTGGTGGGCACCCAGACCGCGCCGAGCCGGAACGCGGCGAACATCGAGACAAACATCTCCTCGCCATTCTTGGAATGGACGAGGATGCGATCGCCCTTGGCGATGCCACGCGCGGCGAGCGCAGCAGCGAGAGCCGAGACCTGCGCATCGATCTCGCGCCAGGTCCAGGATTTGTCACCCCAGACAAAACCGGTCCGCGATCCATGCCGCCGCGCGTTCTGCGTCAGCATGTAAGCGAGATTCATGACGCGGCGAGACATGCGGAGCGGTTGCATCGGGCTTCCTCTTCGACGGCGAACGGCACGGAGGCCGCCCGCTCATTGCAGCCCATTTATCGCGATCCGCCGCGGCGTAGCAAGACCGCCGGCCGCGCACCGGCGTTACGGCTTTTTGAACTCGAACGGCGCCGCCGTGATCGCCTTTTCCTTGACGCAGGCCTGCGAACCGAAACCGCCGCAATAGCTGCCGTGCAGATCGAAGCGGACGGTGCGCGCCGCACCTCGCTTCATCGGCGGCGCCACAATGCTATAGCTGCGGACATAGCCGTCGAACACGGCGCGCACGCTGCCGTCGGGTCGCGTCACCAGGATATCCAGCAGGCAACCGCCGGTTCCGCAATAGATGCCCTCGCGTTCGCCGCATTTGGTGTCGCGGAAATCGACGATGTAATCGTCGCGGCCATCGCCGGTCAGGTCGATCTTGCGCACCGTATCGGGCGCGAAGCTCACCGCGCCGCCGCCCTGACTTTCGCATTCCTCATCGGCATAACGCAGCGCCTTCTGCACCGCAGGCGGATAGTCGGCGGGAACAAACGGCTTGGCATCATCGGCGCGCGCCGCGGCCATGAGCATCGTGAGCAGGACGAACAGATATCGCATACGTCTTGGTCGCAGGCGCGGCCCCATCGTTCAGGGAATTTTAAACATGATCAGCGCAACCTCGCTTAGTCCTCGCGTACAGAGTGCCGCACCATGGTCAAAGCGCCCGCCTTCCTCCTGCTGTCGTTGGCGCTTGCCGGATGCGCCGTGGCCCCGCAAGCCCACCTCGCCTCAGACGCCGCATTCAAGCCTGCGCGCTATGCCTGGGACGGCGCAGGCCACGACCCTAATCAGCCGCGTTCCACTGTGCGAACAACGCACACCGCTGACCGCCCCGAGAGCGACGGCGGCGCTGTCGACCAGGACGCCAAGGTCAACCGATCGCTGGTCATCTGCCAGGGCTGTCTCCCCGCAAAATCCCAGCCTGAAGATGCGCGGCTCGCCAAGGCGACGGATTGAACGTAACTGCGACCGCGCCTATTTCGTGCGAGAGGCTGGCAGCTGGAAGATCGACGACATCAAGGGTTCCTCCGACGGCGAGCCCTGGTCGATCCGCAAGATGCTGACGGACTCGCTGAAGAGCTGATTGGAGACGCGATGAGCGACGTGATCAACAACAAAGCCCATCACCGCTATGAGCTTGAGGTCGAAGGCTATCTCGCGACGGAGCATTACAAGCTCGACGGCAACGTCATAACGTTCGAACACACCGACGTGCCGAAGGAGCTCGGCGGCAAGGGCGTCGGCTCGAGGCTGGTGCAAGGGGCGCTCGACCAGGTCCGCGCTGCCGGGCTGAAGCTGATGCCGCAATGCCCGTTCGTGAAGGCGTGGATCGAGAAACATCCGGACTATCAGGACCTGGTGAAGGTCTAGCCGAACCGGGGCGTCACAGCGCCCCAAGCCTCCTCAGCGAGTCCTGCGCTGTCTGCAAGCCGGGCTTCAATTCCAGCGCCTTGCGGAAGTCGGCGATCGCACCCTTGACGTCGCCGAGCCTCATCTTGGCCTGGCCACGATTATTCCAGGAAAACACATCGGCCGGATCATACTCCAGCGCCTTGTCGTAGTCGGCGAGACCGCCCTTGTTGTCGCCGAGATGGAGCCGGATCATGCCGCGATTACGCCAGCCGCGCGCATCGGTCGGCGCAACGCGGATCGCCTCGCCATAATCGGCGGCCGCGCGGTCGAGTTGCTCGCTGTCGCGGTAGACGTTGCCGCGGTCGATATAGGCGAGCAGATCGGGTGCGAGCTTGATCCGCATGCTGAAGTCGGCCAGCGCATGAGCTGTGTCGTGCTTGCGGGCGTAGACGTAGCCCCGATTGGCATAGGCGGTGGCATAGTTGGGATTGCGCTTGATCGCAGCGTCGAAATCGGCGATCGCGCCGTCGAGATCGCCTTTGTTGTAGCGGGACTCGCCACGATTGCTGTAGGCGATCGCCATCGATGGATCGAGCTTGATAGCCTGATCGTACTCGGCGATGGCACGGTCAAAGTTGTGCTTGAGGCTGTAGACGCGGCCGCGATTGTTATAGGCGCAGGCATGGGCGGGATCGAGGCGCACTGCTTCATCGAGATCGGACAGCGCCGCATCGAGCTCGCGCTTCTCGGTCAGACCATGACCGCGGTTGCAATAGGCGCCGGCGAGCCTGCGGCCGGTCTCGCTGTTGCTGTCAATCACCGTCGAGCAGGCCTTCACCAGTTCGTCCGGCGTGCTGGTCAACCCCACGCAGGATTCCCAGGCCGGACCGCCCTCGGCAACGGCCGGCACCGTCGCCGTCAAGGCCAGCATCGCGAGCAAGGCCATCAGACTGAGCTGGACACGCATTTTGCAGATATCTCCCCTGCGGCAACCTCCCTTGGTCGTGCCTTGGCAAGGGTGGGTTCAGGTGCCTAGATCGGGGAATGAGCACGCTTCGGAAGGATCAGGCATGGCGGCATCGGTACGCGACAACAAGGACAGGAGCCGCTTCGAGCTCGATGTCGGCAGCGGGCTCGCCTTCGCCAATTACCGGCTGACGCCGTCGGCAGTCATCATCACCCACACTGAGACGCCGCGTGCCCTGCGCGGCCGCGGCATTGCGTCCGAGTTGATCAAGGGCGCGCTCGAGATCATCCGCCGCGACGGCAAGAAGGTCATCGCGGGCTGCGGCTTCGTCGTCGACTATCTCGACCGGCATCCGGAGGATGCGGATCTGGTGGCCTGAACGAGAAAGAGCCCGCGAGGTCGCGGGCCCTTTTTGGTTGCTTGGCGTCGACCGATGCGCGTCGGTCAGTGCTTGATTTCGGGCGGCAGTTTGCCGCCATTGGCGGCGAGCTTGGACATCACCTGCTTGTGCAGCCAGACGTTCATGCTGGCGGAGTCGTTCATGTCGCCGGTATAGCCGAGCTCCTTGGCGAGATCCTTGCGCGCGGCCAAGCTCGAATCGACGTCGAGTGCCTTCATCAGGTCGACGATCGAGGTGCGCCACTCCAGCTTTTCGCCCTTATGCGCCGCGGCGGCCGCATCGACGATCGCGGCGACGTCCACCGTTTGGGCCGGCGCGGCGGCGGGTGCAGACGCTGGCGCCGATCCGCTCGGCGCGGCTCCTGCAGGCGCGCTGCCCGCGGATGCGCCGCCTGCGGGCGCAGCGGAAGCCGTATGGCTGCCGAAGATTGCGCCCATGATTTTCCCGAAAATGCTCATGTCTGCTCCCCGAAAAGGATCCCGTTGGAAGGCCCTGAGTGGGCACTTATAGACGATGTTACGCTGGTGCGCCCGCGAAGTTCCGCGAGCCACAAACAGCATGAGCTTATCTGCGGCGAAATGACGACCCCATGACGTCAGCGCGGTTGCACTGCGGCAACGAATCTCACCCAGGCGTGAGGGACAGGACTCGGAAATAGGGGTACGCTTCCCGCTCAGCTCGCGATGCCACCCGGAATTCGCGTCTGGTTGGACTCGCGAACCCCAAAAAAGCGGCCGCTTGCGCCGTAGTCGGCGTCGAGTTCGGCTGCATGGCAAGGGAGCAAGCCGACCATGGCCACACTCTATCAGGGCAATGTCCCCAGGATGGGCCAGACCGCAGACGCGGCTGGACCGGTGATCCGAACCATAGA
Organism: Bradyrhizobium sp. BR 10261; assembly: GCF_019455395.1. Lineage (NCBI taxonomy): Bacteria > Pseudomonadati > Pseudomonadota > Alphaproteobacteria > Hyphomicrobiales > Nitrobacteraceae > Bradyrhizobium > Bradyrhizobium sp. BR 10261. The sequence continues at coordinate 38,442 of NZ_JACOFQ010000043.1, read as the reverse complement.
ACTCTCCGACCTGCACGATGCACTCAAGCGCGGCTGGGAAGACTTCAAGGCAGTCCCAAGCCACGCCATCATCCTCTGCGTGATCTATCCGGTGCTGGGCCTCGTGATCGCGCGCGTCGCGATGGGCTATTCCGTGATACCGCTGTTGTTTCCGCTCGCCGCGGGCTTCGCGCTGATCGGCCCGTTCGCAGCGCTCGGCCTCTACGAGCTCTCCAGCCGCCGCGAACGCTATGAGGAAGCAAGCGCCTGGGATGCCATGGAAGTCCTGCGCTCGCCCTCCTTCGGCGCCATGCTCGGCCTCGGCACCTTGCTGCTCGCGCTGTTTGTGACCTGGGTCGCGACCGCGCAGGCGATCTATGTCGCAGCGTTCGGCTATGAAGGCGTCACCGGAATTTCGGACTTCCTGACGCGGGTGCTGACAACCTCTCAAGGCTGGTGGCTGATCGTGGTCGGCTGCGGCACGGGCTTCCTGTTCGCGCTCGCAGCGCTCTGCATCAGCGCGGTATCATTCCCGCTGATGCTCGACCGCCATGCCGGCGCCCTGGAGGCAATGGTCACGTCGCTGCGCGTCGTCGCCAAGAATCCGGTGCCGATGGCGGCCTGGGGCCTCATCGTGGCGGTGTTGCTCGCGCTCGGCACGATCCCCGCGTTCCTCGGGCTCGCCGTCGTCATTCCCCTACTCGGCCACGCCACCTGGCATCTCTATCGCAAGGTCATCGTCTCCGAGCCCGGTGCCCGGCCAGTGCCGCCCCCACCACAGCGCCCGCGCAAGCCGGCGGCCGATTTCCCCGCCAATCTCTTCCCGTGGCGGAACAGGGAATAGGACTGAAGCCAGGCGATCTCATCTGAGCGCTCCCGCCCGGGTCACCCCGGCGGGAGCGGTGCTGTCACAGGCCTTGCTTTGGCCGCGGTTGCATCAGAAATTGGCGCCGCCGGTCATGCCCCTTCACGGAATCAATTACCTCTGATGTCCCTGACGATTTCTCGTCTCGCTCTTGCAGCCCTCGCCCTTTCAGCCACAATCCTGTCCGTCGAACCCGCGCTGGCCGCGGTTGCCTGCGGCTCGGGCAATTTCGACGCCTGGCTTGCGGATTTCAAGGCCGAGGCCGCGGCCAAGGGCATCTCGCAACAGGCCATCACCGCCGGACTTGCCGGTGTCACGCTGGACCAGAGCGTGATCAACCGCGACAAGTCGCAAAAGGTCTTCACCCAGACCTTTGAGGAGTTTTCCGGCCGCATGGTGCCGCCGCGGATGACGCGCGGCTCCAACATGATGAAGCAATACGGATCGGTGCTGTCGCGGATCGAGCAGGCCTATGGCGTGCCAGGCGAGATCCTGGTCGCGATCTGGGGCCTGGAGACCGATTTCGGGGTCAACACCGGCAAGTTCTCGACCATCCGCTCACTGGCGACACTGGCCTATGATTGTCGCCGTGCCGAGCAGTTTCGCGGCGAACTGATGGATGCGCTGCGCATCGTTCAGCGTGGCGATCTCACGCCTGCCGAAATGAAGGGCGCATGGGCCGGCGAGCTTGGCCAAACCCAGTTCATGCCGTCGTCCTGGCTGAAATATGCGGTCGATTTCGACGGGAACGGCAAGCGTGACCTCCTGCACAACGCTCCCGACGTGCTTGCCTCCACCGCCAACTATCTCGCCGGATATGGCTGGCAGAAGGGCAAGGACTGGCAGCCGGGCAGTCCGAACTTCGCGGTGCTGCAGCAGTGGAACAAGAGTGAGGTCTACTGCAAGACGGTGGCCTATTTTGCCACCCAGCTCGCGCACGCTCCTTAAGATACATCGAAATCAAAACGCGTAGGGCCGATCGGTAAGCGACCGGCCCTCTCTTGGATTGCGCCTGCCTACCCGTCTACTTGCCCATGGTGGCTTGCATCGCCTTGTTCAGGTGCATGCCGCACACACCCATCTTGCCGTTGAGCAGCGCGTCCTGAGCCGCCGTGATCTCCTTCTCGGCGACGAACTTGCTGTCGCCGTCGGGCATGGCCTCGATCGCGGTCTCAGTCTTTTCCAAATTGGCCCCGCTGCAGCCACCCACGCTGTGCTTGGCGGCCTGAGCCGGTGCGACGGCGAATGCAACGGCGGCAATTGCGATAACCCCGAGTAACTTCGTCATGATGTTACTTTCCTTCTCTTTTTCTTGGGACAGACCCGGCGACATTGCCGGAATCCGCAACATGACTTTGCTGCCGACGCGGCAACTTGCCGCAATAAATTCCCCGCGAGAATTGCGTGATGTTGCGCGCGGCGCAGAGCCGCATGCGAAGTTTCTGATTTTCATTACAACTTTGTAATCAGGCTCTACACGCTTGGCGTGTGCGCTGCACCATCAGGCTGGCGTTCAGCCACGAATTTGGCGCGCGATTCCCGCTCCCCCGAACGACGAACATAACCTGGGGCGACCCTGCCCGGGATCTTCCGCGTTCGACCGCCGTTGCCCCGGCGCTCAAACTATGATTTTATATTCATAGCTACAAATCAGAGTTCATGCGAATCATGCATGCCGGACTTGGGCGTACAAGCTGGACCAACAACCTTGCAGATGAGGGAACGTCGCTTATTTCGCAAGTAACGAAATGGCCAGCCGGGCGACTAAATCCGTTATTTCACGGGCATTTATCAGCTCCGCTTGGGGATTTCGCCCAACCGTTGGGCGGGAGCGCCCAGAGGTTAAGCGTCTCTTACCTATGCCATGCGCCTGACGCTTAGCTGCATCGCAACATAGGAACTTTCGCACTGCATCACTCTCACCTATATTCATTTCAACGATGACGCCCGGGCAAGGGCTGAATCGAACTACAGGAGACTACCAATGCTGCTCTCGCTCATCCGCATGATCCAGGCTTTCCGGGACTATCAGCGCAATGTTGCCGAGCTGTCCCAGCTCAGCGATCGCGAACTGGCCGATATCGGCCTCGATCGCTCCGACATCCCGCGCGTTGCCGCCGGTCAGTATCAGGGCTGATATCGTTCAGCCCTTCACTGGACGAACCGATAACGCCCGCCTCGTGCGGGCGTTGTCGTTTTCAGCGGCAGAAAACTTGATCTCGGCGATTCCACTGGCCGCCGAAAAGCGCTACCTGTCCGCCCCATGACAGGACCCCTATCCAAACCCGTGCACGTCATCGGTGCCGGCCTCGCCGGTTCCGAAGCCGCCTGGCAGGTCGCGAAAGCTGGCGTGCCCGTGGTGCTGCATGAGATGCGGCCCGATCGCATGACCGAGGCGCACCGCACCGACGGGCTCGCCGAGCTCGTCTGCTCTAATTCGTTCCGCTCGGACGATGCCGCCAACAACGCGGTCGGCCTTCTCCATGCCGAGATGCGGCGCCTTGATTCGCTGATCATGCGCGCAGCCGATGCCAATCAAGTGCCGGCCGGCGGCGCGCTAGCCGTCGACCGCGATGGCTTCTCCGCGGCCGTAACAAAGGCTCTGAACGAGCATCCCCTTATCGAGATCGCCCGCGGCGAAATTAAAGGCCTGCCGCCGGCCGACTGGGGCAACGTAATCGTTGCGACGGGCCCCCTCACCTCCGCGCCGCTGGCCGATGCCATCCGCGAATTGACCGACGAGAACGCGCTCGCCTTCTTCGACGCCATCGCGCCGATTGTGCACCGCGAATCCATCGACATGTCGGTGGCGTGGTTCCAGTCGCGCTACGACAAGGTCGGTCCCGGCGGTAACGGCGCCGACTACATCAACTGCCCCATGACCAGGGAGCAATATGACGGCTTCGTCGCCGCGCTGATCTCGGGCGAGAAGACCGAGTTCAAGGAGTGGGAGACCAATACGCCCTATTTCGACGGCTGCCTGCCGATCGAGGTGATGGCGGAGCGCGGTCCCGAGACGCTGCGCCACGGTCCGATGAAGCCGGTCGGCCTCACCAATCCGCACGATCCCACGACGAAGCCCTACGCAATCGTGCAACTGCGCCAGGACAACAAGCTCGGCACGCTCTACAACATCGTCGGATTCCAGACCAAGCTGAAATACGGCGAGCAGCAGCGCATCTTCCGCACCATTCCCGGGCTGGAGAAAGCCGAGTTCGCCCGCCTCGGCGGCCTGCATCGCAACACCTTCCTCAACTCGCCAAAGCTGCTCGACAGCCAGCTGCGCCTGCGCGCGCAGCCGCGACTGCGCTTTGCCGGCCAGATGACGGGCTGCGAAGGCTATGTGGAGTCCGCCAGCGTCGGCCTGATCGCCGGCCTCTATGCGGCAGCCGACGCGCGCGGCGAGCAGCTTGCGAGCCCGCCGCCCACGACGGCGCTCGGGTCGCTTCTCGGCCATATCACTGGCGGCCATATCGAGACCATCGAGCCGGGCACGCGCTCGTTCCAACCGATGAACATCAATTTCGGCCTGTTCCCGCCACTCGCCAGCCCGCCCACGAAGAAGCCCGACGGCACGCGTCTGCGAGGCAACGAGAAGACCGTGGCCAAGAAGCAGGCCATCAGCGCTTTGGCGCTTGCCGATCTCGATCGCTGGATCGCCGATCATTTGCGCATTGCCGCAGCCGCGTGAGTTTTCGATGAGTCTTCCGAAAGACGACGCCGCGGTGCTGTCGGCGCGCTGGACCGAGGGCGTGCTGCTCAAGCGCGACGTGTTCTCGACCGTCGAGCGCGGCCGTTTCCGCAGCGACAGTGGCGAGGCCGACGCCGTGCTGCGCCGGCTCGATGAGGTGCCCTGGTGGTCGTTTGCGCTGGCACGCCATCTGTTCGCACGCGAGAAGCACGCGCTGGCGCTCGCAAAGGGCCTTCATGTCGGACCCGAGCTGCTGTGGGCCGGACGTCGTGCGCTGGTGCGCGGCTTCGTTGACGGCGTCGCGCTGCATTTGGCAAAGCCTCATGGCGATCTCGCCTATTTCCGCTCGGCGAAGGACGTGCTGCGCCGATTGCGCCGCGCCGGCATCTGCCACAATGATCTCGCCAAGGAACAGAACTGGCTGGTCGGCCGCGATGGCCGCGCCTATGTGACCGACTTCCAGCTTGCGGCGTGCTTCAAGCGACGCGGCCGGCTCTACCGCATCCTCGCCTATGAAGACCTCCGTCATCTGCTCAAGCATAAGCGTTCCTATGCGCCGGAGGCGCTGACGCCGCGCGAGCGAAAGGTGCTGGCGAAGAAATCGTTCGCCGCCAGCCTCTGGCTTGCAACTGGCAAGAAGGTCTATCGCGCCATCACCCGCGGCCTGTTCAACTTCACCGATCGTGAAGGTGGCGGCCGCCGGCTCGTCAACGATGCGCCTGTCATCGCAGAGCTGATCCGCAAGAACCCCGCCGTGCGCGACACCGCCATCGTCGCTTTTGCCGACCGCCGTTCCGGCGTCGGGCTTTATGCCTTCGTCGAAGCCGATCAGGCCGCGCTCGAGGGCCAGCTCCGCAACGAGCTCACGGCTGCCAGGGGCCCAAAGCCCCCTGAGCATATTCAGGTCGTGCACGCATTGCCGCGCGATGCCGGTGGCAGGCCACGCACCGAGATCCTGCAACTGGTCGCGATGAACCAGCTCGACCTGATCGAGCCGATGATGAGGAACGACCAGGATCGCGCCTTCCTCAAGGACATCCTGGAGCAGCGCAAGAACCTGCGCGATCGCTTCAACTTCGAGGCGGACCTGCCGACCGGTTAGACTACGCGAGGCGTGGCGCCTTGAAGCGTCCACAATGCCAGTGGAGAAGCCGGGGACTGCACTGATTTGGGGACCAATGACTCGCTGGGGGACGATAAGGCGCCGCGCTGCCCTGCTGCTTGCAGGTCTGGTGCTGCTGGCCGCCACGCCGGCGACGGCGGCAGAATCCCCGGCCGAACAGATCTCCGGCTTCCGGGCGAAGCACGGAGAGGGCCGCGTCGTACGCGACGCAACGCTCGACCGCATTGCCATGGATCAGGCGCGCGCGATGGCGGCGAAGGACGATCTCAGCCATGACGCCCTCGGCCCTTTCACCAAGCGCGTCGCGCCGTCGGGCGCAGGACGCGCTGCCGAGAACATCGCCTATGGCTACGACAGCTTCGAGAAGACGCTGGGACAGTGGATCGACTCCTCCGGCCACCGCAAGAACCTGCTGCTCCACAACGCCACCCGCGTCGGCATCGCGAGCGCAAAAAATGCCAGCGGCAAGCGCACTTATTGGGCCATGGTGATCGCCGGCGATTACGAGCCGAAGCCGAGCAAGGGCAAAGGCAAGAGGGATAGCGAGCCGCTTGTGGCCGTGAAGCGCGAGGTCACACCCGCCAGCAAGCCCAAAGTCGCCAACTGCCACGTCAAGCTGCTCGGCCTCTGCATCTGAGAGGAACCCGGGCCGGCTGTTCGCCGGCGCGCAGTCTTGCTTGCCTTGTTAGGGGCCTCTAATCCATCCCACGGGACCTGCGAGAGGGAGAAGCGCAGTTGATCGACATCGACCGAATCCGGGCCGACACTCCGGCCGCCTCCCGGCTCACCTATCTCCACAACGCCGGCGCGGCTCTCATGCCCACGACCGTCGTCGCGGCGATGAAGCAGCATATCGACCTCGAGAGCGAGATCGGAGGTTACGCCGCCGCCGACCGCGAGTCTGGCCGGCTCGATGCGGTCTACGGTTCCGTGGCACGCTTGCTGAACGCCGCACGGGACGAGATCGCGCTGATGGAGAATGCGACTGTCGCCTGGCAGATGGCATTCTATGCGCTTCAATTTCGCGCCGGCGACCGGATCCTGACCGCCGAGGCCGAATACGCCGCCAACTATGTTGCCTTTCTCCAGGTTGCCAAACGGACCGGCGCGGTCATTGACGTCGTGCCGAGCGATGCCAATGGCGAGCTCGATATTCACGCGCTCGAACGCATGATCGACGCGCGCGTAAAACTCATCGCCATCACCTGGGTTCCGACCAATGGCGGGCTGGTCAATCCGGCCGCAGCGATCGGCAGAATCGCGCGGACACATGGCATTCCCTATCTGCTCGACGCCTGTCAGGCGGTGGGCCAGATGCAGGTCGACGTCGCAGCGATCGGCTGCGACATGCTGTCAGCCACAGGCCGCAAATTCCTGCGCGGCCCGCGCGGCACAGGCTTTCTCTATGTTCGCCGCGAGCTGCTGCAGCAGCTTGAGCCGCCGATGATCGACCATTTTGCGGCGCCCTGGGTCTGCCGAGACCGCTATCAGCTCCGCGACGATGCGCGTCGGTTCGAGACCTGGGAGAACAATTATGCAGCGCGGCTCGGGCTGGGCGCGGCCGTCGACTACGCCCTTGCGATCGGCATCGGCCCGATCGAGCGACGCTGCCGCTTGCTGGCAGACCGCCTTCGCAGCGGCCTCGCCGCCATCGACGGTATCACCATTCGCGACCTCGGCCGCACCCCGGGTGCCATCGTCAGCTTCACGATGGACGGCTGCGAGGCAGACGCGATCGTCAACAGCGCTGCCGCGGCCGGCATCACCATCGGCGCCTCAGATCCGTGGAGCACACGGATCGACGCGGAAGTCCGCGCGCTGCCGGTCGTCGTGCGCGCTTCTCCGCATTACTACAACACGGAAGCCGAGATCGATCGGTTGGTCGCTCACATGGCGGGTCTGGCACCACGCTAGTGTGACACCAGACCAGCGGCGTAGACCTAGGCTCTCGTCGTCAGTGCCGACAACTGGTCGGTGTCGAAGCGAGCGCGCAACTCGCTGATGGCCTTCGCGTCCGGCGTTCCGCTGGCGGTGAGCTTGGCCAATTCCTCGAAGTAGTGCTCATGCCCAGGCGGAGACACGGTCATAAGCACGCGCGCGGGCTTGTCGCTGACATTGGTAATGTTGTGGGGAACGCCTGGAGGAATGAACAGGTAAGTTCCCGGTGTGGCCCGGACGACCTCGTCTGCGACGTGCCATTCGCACTCGCCTTCAAGCATGTAGAAGGTCTCTTCCTGCACGCGATGAACGTGCCGGCCCGTGACGAACCCGGCCGGTATCGTCCAATCGAACATGCTGGTGTGGCGGCTGTCCTCCCCCGTCACCAGAAAGGCCATCGGCTGACCGCGCAGCGTTACTCCCGTTGTTTTGCCGGGCCGGCGGACGAGTGGCTTTGCGTTCATGTGCTCCTCCATGGCTGGGCGCCAAATGCGCGATAACGGCGCCATCATGGTCCGCCAGTTCCGGGAAGTAGCGAAGCAGCGCGGAAATCGTTGCAAAAAACCTGCGAAATGTGCCCTTCTCTGGCGATGGCCGCGATCCTTGAATTTGGTCCCTTCCGCCTCGACGCCGAAGCAGGGATTCTGTTCCGCGGGGCCGAGCCAACCCCGCTCGGCCAGCGCGCAGTGCAGCTTTTGGCCTTGCTGGTGCAGCGAGCCGGCATGCCGGTATCGAAGGACGCTTTGATCGAGGCGGCATGGCCCGGCCAGGCCATTGAAGACAGCAACCTGACCGTCCAGATGGCGGCGGTCCGGCGCACGCTGGCAGACGGCTGCGGAGAAGCGCAATGGATCGAGACCCTGCCACGGCGCGGCTATCGCTATGTCGGTCCGGCGGTGACGTCGTCGGCCTCGGACCGAACAACCGCACCATCGCTGACCTTGCCTGAGAGGCCATCGATCGCGGTATTGCCGTTTGCGGACCTGAGCGGCGATACGGAGCAGGACTATTTTGCCGATGGAATGGTCGACGACATCATCACCGGCCTGTCCCGCATCAACTGGCTGTTCGTGATCGCGCGAAATTCCACGTTCACATACAAGGGCCGGGCGGTCGATGTGAAGCAGGTCGGTCGCGAGCTTGGCGTGCGCTACGTGCTGGAAGGCAGCATCCGGAAGACCGGGGGCAATGTGCGTATCACTGGACAGCTGATCGATGCGTCGACCGGCATGCATGTGTGGGCCGAACGCTATGACCGTCACTCCGATGATATTTTCGCGCTTCAGGACGACATCGCCATGTCCGTCGTCGGCGCCATCGCGCCGAGCCTTCGCCGCGCCGAAATCAACCGGGTCAAACGCAAACGGCCCGACAGTCTCGATGCCTATGATCTCGTCCTGCGGGCTCAGCCGGATGTCGATTCCGGCATGCCGGAGCAAGTCACGCAGGCGCTCGTCCTGCTTGAGCGCGCAATCACGCTCGAGCCCTCCTATGCGCTGGCGCACGGTAACGCTGCGATGTGCCACCATTGCCTGTTCCTCCGCGCCGGTTTGCAGGAGGGAAGCCGCGCCGCCTCGATCAAGCATGCGCGATCGGCCATCGCCCACGGGCAGGATGACGCCCTTGCCCTTACGCTGGCAGGCTTTTCAATCGGCATGGACGGGCACGATCGCGCGGCGGCATTCACCGCACTCGATGCCGCGCTCGCGATCAGCCCGTCATCGGCGCTGACTTACATCCTCGGTAGTGTGATGCTCGGCTGGGGTGGTGATGCCGACCGCGCGATCGAATGGAGCGAGCGCGGCATGCGGCTCAGCCCGTTTGATTCCTGGGCCTTCGCAGCCTTTGACGCACAGGCGATGGGGCATTTCCATCGCGGTCGGTATGAAGAGGCCTGTCGCGCGGCCTACCGCTCGGTTCAGGCTAACCCGCGTCACAGCATTACCCATGTGCAACTGGCGGCGGCGCTTGCAAAGCTCGGGCGATTGCAGGAAGCGAGAGCCGCCGCGGCGCGGGTGTTGGAATTGCACCCGACCTTCCGCTATGGCCGCCAATTCCAGGGCGTCAATTGCGCACCGGCCCTGGCGGCATCGCTTGGTGAGGCCCTGCGGGCCGCCGGGCTGCCGGAGTAATTGTCAAACCCGCTTCAGGTGCAGCGGGCGCTCAATCCGGATGCGCCGAGCTTGGCCATGACCTCGTCGAGATGGGCGCTGTCGCGTGTCTCGATGACGAGCTGCAACAGCGTTGCCTTGGCGGGGAGGTCCGAGAAGGTCCGCTGATGCGAGACCTCGATGATGTTGGCACCGGCCTCCGCCAGCAGCGCCGCGACCGCGGCCAGCTGGCCGGGTCTGTCGGGGATATCGAGCGAAAGCTGCGTCAGCCGCCCCTCGCGGGCAAGCTCGCGCGTCAGCACGGAAGCGATCAGCCTGGTGTCGATGTTGCCGCCACTCAGGACCAGGCCAACCTTCTCACCGGCAAAGCGCGTAGGATCCGACATGATCGCCGCGAGGCCGGCAGCGCCCGCACCCTCGACGACCGTCTTCTCGATCGAGATCAAGGTCGCGACCGCGCGCTCGAGCTCGGCTTCGTTGACGAGCGCGATGTCGTCGACGAGACCGCGGACGATCTCGGTGGTGATCTTGCCTGGCGATTTGACCGCGATGCCTTCGGCGAGCGTATCGCCGCGCGCCGGCAGATTGCCGCCATGGATGGCATTGTACATCGAGGGATAGAGCCAGGCCTCGACGCCGAGAATCCGCAGCGACGGCCTTAGCGATTTCGCCGCTATGGCGATGCCGCTGATCAGGCCGCCACCCCCGATCGGCACAACCAGCGTGTCGAGTTCCGGCACCGCCCTGACTATTTCCAGCCCGACCGTGCCCTGCCCCGCAATCACCAGCGGATCATCGTAGGGGTGAACGAAGATCATGCCGCGGGCTTCGCCATGGCTGCGCGCAAACGCAGCCGCCTCTTCCAGAGTCGCGCCCGTCACGACGACCTCGGCGCCGTGATGCCTGGTGTTTTCGACTTTCACCATCGGCGTGCCCACCGGCATCACGATGGTGGCGGGAATGCCGAGCCGCCTGGCGTGATAGGCAACGCCCTGCGCGTGATTGCCCGCGGACATGGCAATGACCCCCCGCGCACGCTCGTCCGGCGTCAGCGCGTTGAGCCGGTTCAGCGCACCACGCTCCTTGAACGACGACGTGAACTGGAGGTTCTCGAATTTGAGCCAGAGGTCACAGCCACAGATATTGCTCAGCGTTCGGCTGTAGCTGCAGGGCGTCTCGACGACAGCGCCGCGGATGATCGCGGCAGCGGCCTGAATGTCAGCCGGCGTAACCGGAAAGCCACTCGGATCGGGAGATGCGGTTTGGGACAATTCGGCCATGGGACAGCATAGTGCATTTGGCCGGCTGCGGCGATAACCCAACTTCTATTTGGTAAATTCCCGGGATCGTGAAGCTCGCCAGAGCGTCCATAGCGTGCGCAGCCGCGAGACCCGCTGCGGGGCGAAGGGATTGCGCCCGGGCTGCGCCAGGCGATCGAGATCGGCCCGCACCTGACTCAGCGGCAGGAAGGCGGCCCGCGCCGAGGGCGGCAGCTGCGCCAGCAGGGACGACGCCGTCCCCAGATGCTGGCGCGCATCTCCGACAAGCTGGTCCAGCGCGGCATGGAGATTGGGCGTCTCCCTGCCCGCAAACACATCCTCGGTGGAGCAGCCATGGCTGGTCAGGAGTTGCTGCGGCAGGAACAATTGCCGATGGGAGGCGTCCCGCGGCAGGTTCGCGATCACCTGGGCGATGCCCTGTGCCAGTCCGGCGTGCCGGGCCACATGCTCGGCCGCGTCCGAAGCGTCGCCCATGATCCGCGCCGCAAGGGTCAAAAGGGCCGAAGAGGTCGCGGCCAGATAGCCTTCGAGCGCCGTCATGGTCGGCATCGGATCGTTGTAGAGATCGAACTGATGCTCGTCGACCAGCAGTGACAGCGGCCCGACCGGCAGGTCGAAATCGCGGATTGCGCGCAACAGCTCCGCCGCCACCGGATTGCCCTCGGCGCTGCCGTGGACCAGGCCCGAGAACAAATCGCTCCACCAGTGGAAGCGGATCTCGCCGGGCAAAGGCTGGCTCACCTGATCGCGAACGCGGACGATCTCGACATTGAAGCCGTAGAGCGCCAGCAGCGCGCGGCGCTCGGCAGCCGGTGCGAACAGCGTCGCGACGTAGCGCGGAAAGTCGTGGCTGCGCACAAGGTCGGCGCAGTAGCTCGAGCCGTCGGGCGGCGTCGCAGCGCTGCTCATGGCACCGCTATCAGCGCGGCCGCGACGCGGCGCCGTTCGCCGATCATGATGTTGTAGGTGCGAACGGCCGGCCCGGTCTGCATGGTGTCCAGCACCACCCTCACCGCTTTGAGCGCCTGGCGCAGCTCCGGCGGCGGCAGCCAGAGCCCGGTTCCCGTGCCGACCAGCAGCGTGTCGATACCATTGGCGGCCGCAAACACCCGATCCAGCGAATAGCGGTCAATCTTGGTGGGATCGGTCACGTCCCAGGCCCAGATCGCATCGGGCAGGCACAGCAGAGAGCCCCGGTGCGACATGCCGCCGAAGGCGAAGCCACCCTTGCCATAGGCCTCGATCGGCGCCGAGCGCGGGAAATGGGGAGCGTTGGGATCGCCGGCCATGAGCTTCGTCCGAATGAGCTGACTACCCTCGCAAACCCATGCGAGGGCATGCGGTTCGGATCATGCCTTGTTTTTCTTCGCCGGCGCAGCCTCTTCTCTCGCATCTTCGCGGTGCTCGCCGACGCCGAGATAGATCAGGATCGGCGCGGCGATGAAGATCGAGGTGTAGGTGCCGACCAGCACCACGCCGAACATCATCACGGCCGTGAAGCTGTGGATGGCGTGACCGCCGAACAGCAGCAGCGCCAGCAATGCCAGCGTTACCGTCAAGTGGGTGATGATCGAGCGCGACAGCGTCGAATTGATGGACTCGTTCAGCAGTTGCGGCATCGGCATCTTCTTGTAACGCCGCAGCATTTCACGGATGCGGTCATAGATGACGACGGTGTCGTTGAGCGAATAGCCCAGAATGGTCAGAAGCGCCGCGATGCTGGTCAGGTCGAAATCGACCTGGCTGATCGACATGAAGCCGATCGTCAGCACGATATCGTGCACGTTGGCAATCATGGCGCCGAGCGCGAACTGCCATTCGAACCGGAACCATAGATAGATCAGGATGGCAATGATCGCCAGCATCAGGCCGGCCATGCCCCAACCCAGCAGCTCACCGGAGACGCGCGGGCCCACCACCTCGACGCGGCGATATTCCACGGAATCGCCGAGGGCGCCGCGAACCTTGTCCACGGCCTCCTGCTGCGCCTTGTCGCCGCCCGGCTGCTCGGCAACGCGAAGCAGCACGTCGGCGGCGCTGCCGAATTGCTGCAGCTGGACTTCGCCAAGGCCCAGGCTGCCAAGGGTCGTGCGCATCTGGGCAAGATCGGCGGTGCCCGACTTGGCCCGCACTTCCATCAGGGTGCCGCCCCTGAAGTCGATGCCGAAGTTCAGCCCATGGGTGAAGAACAGCACAATGGCGATGATCGAGAGCGTCGCCGAGATCGGGAACGAGATGCGGCGGAACTGGGTGAAGTCGAAATGCGTATCGTCTGGCACGATGCGCAGCGACGGCAGGAGGCCGAGCACGCTGACCACGGTCAGCACGGCAATCAGGACGCCGAGAGAGATGAGAACGAGTTGAGTAGTGGTCACAGCCGGCCTCGAATGATCAAATCGGCACGGTCTTCGGCCGCTTCCACTGCACCCACCATGCCACGATCAGGCGGGTCATGGTGAAGGCGGTGAACACAGTGGTGATGATGCCGATGCCGAGCGTTACAGCGAAGCCGCGCACCGGTCCGGTGCCGATCATGAACAGCACGGCTGCGGCAATGAAGGTCGTGATGTTGGAATCGAGAATGGTCGCGAGCGCCCGCTTGAAGCCTGCGTCGATCGCCGAGATCGGGCTCCTCCCGCCGCGCAGCTCCTCGCGGATGCGCTCATAGATCAGCACGTTGGAGTCGACCGCGATGCCGACGGTGAGCACGATGCCGGCAATGCCGGGCAGGGTCAGCGTGGCGCTCAGCAGCGACAACAGGCCGAAGATCATCGCGACGTTGATACAGACGGCGATGTTGGCGAACACGCCGAACAGCCGATACGTCAACAGCATGAACACGACCACCATGATCGATCCGACATAGGCCGCAAGCTCGCCCTTCTCGATCGAGTCCTGGCCGAGGCCGGGACCGACCGTGCGCTCTTCCACGACAGTCAGCGGCGCCGGTAGCGCGCCCGCACGCAAGAGGATCGCGAGATCATTCGCCGACTGCACTGTGAAACTGCCGGAGATCTGGCCCTGACCACCGGTGATCGGCTCACGAATGACCGGCGCCGAGATCACCTTGTTGTCGAGGATGATCGCGAAAGGCAGTCCGACATTCTCCTGCGTGGCCTGCGCGAACTTGCGCGCGCCCGAGGTATTGAACTTGAAGCTGACGACAGGCTCATTGGTGCGCTGGTCGAAGGTCGCCTGGGCGTCCGTCAGGTCGCCGCCCGCAACCAGCACCTGCTTCTTGACCACGTAGCCGGGCGGCGGCGGCGTGGCGGCCGGCAGGAACTCGGTGTCCGGAGGTAAACCGCCCTGCTGCGCCTGGTCCAGCGGCACCGAGGGATCGACCATCCGGAATTCCATCTTCGCCGTCTTGCCCAGTAGCTCCTTCAAATGGGTGGGATCCTGCAAACCCGGCACCTGCACCAGGATGCGGTCGTTACCCTGACGCTGGATGATGGGTTCGACAGTTCCGAGCTCGTTGACGCGCTTCTCGACGATCTGGATCGACTGCTCGATGGTCTTGCGCAAACGCTCGATCATCGCGGGCTCCGGAATGCTGAGGCGGATCAATCCGCCACCGGCGTCGGCGACTTCAATGTCGCGCTGGCCGCTCGACCCCATGAGGCCGCCGATCGGCTGCGCAAGCTCACGCAACTTGGCGAGCGTCGTCTGAACATCCGCGTCCTTGACGCGCACCTCGACGGCATCGCCCTTCGTGACGAGACCGGTGTAAACGATCTTGGCCTCGCGCAGAACGCGACGGACGTCGTCGCGAATCTGGTCGAGCTTTTCCTTCTTCACATAGTTGGAATCGACCTCGAGCTGCAGAGAGGAGCCGCCCTGCAAATCGAGACCCAGCACCAGCCGCCGCTGCGCCCAGGCGGGCCAGGTCTTGACCCGCGCTTCGGGGAAGAAGTTGGGGACCGCAAAGAGGCACACGATCAGCGCCGTCAGGATGATCCCGAGCGCCTTCCACCGCGTGAAATACAACATCGACTGGACCTGTCAGATCAGGAGAATTGAGATGCTCGCAGGAAAGCGCTCACTTCGCCCCGGCGTCGTCCTTGGCGCTTTCCTTCGCGCTGTCCTTGGCCGGCTCGCCCTTGGCGCGCACGCCCGAGATCATCGAGCGCATCTGGCGTACGCGCACCCCGTCGGAAATTTCGAACTCGATCTGATCGTCGTCGACCACCTTGGTGACCTTGCCGACGAGGCCGCCCGAGGTCACGACGGTGTCGCCGCGGCGGATATTCTTCACGAGCTCGGCGTGGTCCTTCACCTTCTTCTGCTGCGGGCGCAGAATCAGGAAGTACATGATCACGAAGATCAGGGCGAACGGCAGCAGCGACATCAACATGCTGTTGGTGTCGCCGGCGCCCGCGGCCTGGGCATACGCAGGGGTAATCAGCATTCGGACGATCCTCGCGGAAACGGGGGAAGCCGGTCAGGCCATGACGGCGACCGGCTCGGTCAAATTCGCGCGGACTATAGCGACCACCGCCCCAATTGCAACGCTGCCAGACCGACGATTTGGCTACCTTGCGGCGCGCCGTCAGGCCCGATAAGGCTGCATTCTCAGGAACTTCGGACATGCCCAAAAAACCAAGTAAAAGCCCGGCCGGCAAAGGCCCCCGTACCCCTGCTTTGAAGCCCGCCCTGGTCGCGGCAAAACGCCCCAATGCGGTCTCAAAGGCTGCCCCTCAGGCCTCCCCTGAGCTCTCCCAGGAACGCATCGCGCGCGCGCTGGAGACCATTGCGGCCCATCTCGCGGCCCAGGGCAAGCCGGCGATCGAGCGCGAGTCGTTCGACCGGGCGGACGCCTATGTCTGGCACCCCGACGGCCGCCTGGCGGCGGTTCCGCGGGTCAGCCGTGTCGAGCTGTTCCTGCTCAAGGGCGTCGACCGGATGCGCGACATCCTGATCGAGAACACCGAGCGCTTCGCCAACGGCCTGCCCGCCAACAACGCCCTGCTCTGGGGCGCGCGCGGCATGGGCAAGTCGTCGCTGGTGAAGGCGGCCCATGCCAGCATCAACGCGGACCGCAAGCCCGCCGACAGACTCAAGCTGATCGAGATCCATCGCGAGGACATCGAAACGCTGCCGATGCTGATGGAGAAGCTTCGCGACGCCGACTTCAACTTCATCGTATTCATCGATGACCTCTCCTTCGACGGCAATGATGCGTCCTACAAATCGCTCAAGGCCGTGCTCGAAGGCGGCATCGAGGGCCGGCCCGACAACGTCATCCTCTACGCCACCTCGAACCGCCGCCATCTGCTGGCGCGCGACATGATCGAGAACGAGCGTTCGACCGCGATCAATCCGGGCGAGGCGGTCGAGGAAAAGGTTTCGCTGTCGGATCGCTTCGGCCTCTGGCTCGGCTTCCACCGCTGCAGCCAGGACGAATACCTCGCCATGGTGCGCGGCTATTGCAGCCATTTCGGCATCAAGGTCGACGATGAGGCGCTGGAGCGCGAAGCGCTGGAATGGTCGACCACGCGCGGCTCGCGCTCGGGCCGCGTCGCCTGGCAATTCGTGCAGGAGCTGGCGGGCCGGCTCGGTGTGAAGCTGGCGGCGAAATAGCTGAGGCTGTCACCACACTCAAAACTGTCATCGCCCGCGAAAGCGGGCGATCCAGTATTCCAGAGACGATTGTGATCGAGGCCGCGGCGTACTGGGTCGCCCGGTCAAGCCGGGCGACGACACCGTTATTGGGGAGGCGACGTCGGCCTCACGCCCCGTTGAGGAACTGAAGCGGGTCAACCGGGCTCGATCCCTTACGGATCTCGAAGTGGAGCTGCGGCGAGGCCACCTCCCCTGATTGACCCGACTTGGCAATGACCTGGCCGCGCTTGATGCTATCGCCACGCTTCACCAGCAGCTCACTCGCATGGGCATATGCGGTAACGTAGCCGTTGGAGTGCCGAACCAGGACCAGATTGCCGTAACCTTTCAGCTCGTTGCCGGAATAGGCGACGACGCCGTCTTCAGCCGCCTTGACCGGCGTACCCTCGGGCACCGCGACATTGATGCCGTCATTGGACTTGCCGTTGGTCTTGGCGCCGTAGCTCGTGATCACCTTGCCGCGCACCGGCCAGCGGAAGGTCGGCAGCGAGCTGGTGGTCTCGGCCGCCTTTGCGGGCGCCTCGGCTGCCGGCTTCTCTTCGATACTGGTGGTGGCCTGCGCCAGACGCGCGCTCTGCGCCGGTTGGGCAACAGCGGCCATCTTGGTGGCAGGCACTGGTGCGGCCGCAACCGGCTGCAACGCAGCCGCCACGGGAGCCGCAGCAACCGGCGCCGGGGCAAGCGGAGCGGCAACGGCCGCGGTCTTTGCGCCCGGCACGGTCAGCTTGGTGCCGAGCTTGAGCTTCGCCGACGGCTCGAGACCATTGGCGCGAGCAAGCTCGGCCGCGGAGATATGGTTCTTGCGCGCGACGCTGGCGAGCGTGTCGCCATGATTGACGAAGTGGAAGCTGGGCGGCGCGGCGACGGCCGCAACCGGCTTCGACGCCATCGCGGGCGCCGCGGCAACCGGAGTCGTAACGGGCGCCGGTGCAGCCGCCACAGCACCCGGATGCGGGATGACGAGCTGCTGGCCCGGCGAAAGTGCGCGCGGCCCCTTGTAGCCGTTGGCGGCAAGAATCGCCTGCGGTGTCACGCGATAGCGCTTGGCGAGCACATCGAGCGTGTCGCTGGTGCCGACGATGATCTTGGTCCCGCCAGCCGGCTGTGCGGCCACGACGGAGCGTTGCGGCACCGTGCCGGTGGCTTCGAGACGCGGCTGCGCCGGCGGCGTGTAGGAGCCGAGCCCTCGGCCGCCTCCAGAGACGCCTTCACCCGCTGCAACCGGATAGGATTGCGGCGCAGCGACTGCCGGCGGCGGCAGCGCCTGGGACTGATAAGAGCCCGGCTGGGTCTGCGGCCGCGCATATTGCGGCAGCTCGCGCTGCGGCGGCGGCGCCTGCTGCACCGAACCGGTCTGCTCGGACGAGAAGGGATTTGAGAAGTTCGACTGGGACAGCCGCGACGACATGTCGGCACTGCACCCTGCGAAACCCAAGGAAATAAGCGCCAGCACCGCGACCTGCGGTACGCGGCGCGAGTAAAGCAACTCGGCGATAACAGACATGGTTACTCACTCGTACGCAACAGAACTGGTTTTTTAAGTAAACACGCGCCGAGTAAATAACGGCTTAACCCTCCCAATAAGATGTTGGATGCACTGCCGATCCGGAGTTTTACAGCTCCCGCGCCACGCCAGGCAGCGCCGGCACGAAACGCACCTCCACGAGTTCCTTGCGTTCGATCCCGGCCTCGCTGCGGGTGAGCCGCGTCAGCGTCTGCACGCCCTGATGCGGGCCGACCGGCGCGATCAGGATGCCGCCGATCTCGAGCCGCTCGACCAGGTTCTCCGGAATCTGCTCCACCGCGGCGGTGACGATGATGCGGTCGAACGGACCGATGTTCGGCGGAAGGTTCAGGCCATCACCGAGCATCACCTCGACATTGTGACAGCCGAGCTTTTCGAGCCTGGCGCGTGCGGCGTCAGCGAGCTTGCGATAGCGCTCGACGGTCAGGACCTCACGCGCCAGCTTCGACAGCACCGCGGCCTGGTAGCCGGAGCCGGCGCCGATCTCGAGCACGCGATGGCTTTTCTGGAGCTGAAGCTGCTCGGTCATATAGGCGACGACAAAGGGCTGGCTGATGGTCTGCCCGCAGGCAATCGGCAGCGCGCTGTCACGGTAGGCGCCCTCGCGATCGGAGGCCTCGACGAAGAGTTCGCGCGGCACCTCCTCCATGGTCCGCAATACGGTCTGATCGCTGATGCCGCGACGTCTCAGCGTGAGCTGAAACATCATTTTTTCCGGCGGGGGCTGATTGGAGGTCATCGCTGCTCATGTCGTCTCATCCGGTCCCGGATCGATGGTTTCCGCGCCAATGTCCAGAGCCAGAATCTTGTTCCTGCTGAGGAACCCATGATAGCCCTTTGCACTTAGGGTTTGGCCATAAATTGGCGCGGAGCCGAAGAGCCGCCACGGCCATTTTCAAGCGCCGGTTAGGCGAAACGCGCATTGCGTCGATTCGTGTTATCTGCGAACGTTTTCGGGAATGGGCAAGGACTCAACGACAATGACCGCGACAGGGCTCTCGGGCCGCTCTGTATTCCTCGTCGAGGACGAGGTCATGATCCGAATGATGGTCGCGGATATGCTGGAAGAGCTCGGCTACAAGATCGCGGCCGAAGCGGGCGACATCACCGAGGCGATGCGGCTCGCCCAGGCGACCGAGTTCGACATCGCCATCCTCGACGTCAACGTCAACGGCAAGGTGATCTCGCCGGTCGCCGACGTCATCAAGGCCAAGGGCTGCCCGTTCATCTTCGCGACCGGCTACGGCTCATCGGGCCTGCCGGAGCAATATCGCGACCGGCCCGCGCTTCAGAAGCCGTTTCAGCTCGATGCGCTCGGCAAGACCATCGAAGCCGCGCTTCGCGCCGGCTAACCCTGCTTCAACGTCGCGCTCAGCTCTTCGGAAAACGCTTCATTGGTGCGGTCGAGCCTGAGCGGGGTGACCGAAACGTAGCGTTCCCGCAGCGCCGCGAGATCGGTCCCTTCGGCCGGCGTATCCATCATCGCTGTGCGTTCGAAGCCAATCCAGAAATAGGGATTGTTGCGCCCGTCCCTGCGCTCGTCGATCCTGAGAAAGCCGAGATTGCGCTTGCCCTGCCGCGTCACGCGAATGCCGAGCACCTCTTCCGGCGCGCATGACGGGAAGTTGACGTTGATGACGGTGTCCTTGGGGATTCCGGCCTTGATCACCTTGCGCAGGATGTCGGGCCCGAATTTGCGCGCAGTGTCCCACGGCGGCCGCTCGCGCGTCTCGACGCTGAATTCCTGCGACAACGCGAACGACGGGATCCCCAGAATAGTGCCTTCGAGCGCGCCAGCGATGGTGCCGGAATAGACTACGTCCTCGGCAACGTTGCGCCCCTTGTTGACGCCGGAGAGCACGACGTCGGGCAGCTTGGCGCCGAGGATATGGCGCGCGCCCATGATGACGCAGTCGGTCGGGGTGCCGCGCACGGCAAAGTGCCGCTCGCCGACCTCGCGCAGGCGCAGGGGATCGTTCAGCGACAGCGAATGCGACACGCCGGACTGGTCGAGCTCGGGCGCCACCACCCAGACATCGTCGGACAGCGCGCGGGCGATCTCCTCCACGACCTTGAGGCCGGGAGCGTGGATGCCGTCGTCATTGGTGCAGAGAATGCGCATGCCGGGGGTCGATTCCTGAGCTGGGGTCAGGCCGTCTTATCCGGCTATCACACGTCAGGCAAACCGGCTTCGGCGCAGTCCTGACCCGTGATTCCTGCTCATCGCCGCAGCGCAGCAATTGCCCGGGTCGTTCTAATTAGCTAATTAGCGGCGGACCCGCCATTGAGGCAGGAAGCGCGCCAGCCTGCCCTCCGCACGCAGTTGCATTGCCGGCACGACCGGAGTCGCGGCGGGCGTTGCTTCAATGACGCCAAGCGCCTTGAGTTGCGCGATGAGCGGCTCCGCCACCGGCATCTGCGGATAGCGCCCCCGCGCCACCGTCAGCGCCTTGTCAAAATCCTCGACATTGACGCCGGCCTTCGCTCTGCGCTCCCGAATGAGCGCGTCGTCCCAAAGCCGCGCAATGTCGATGTCCAGCACGCCACGCAAGCGCTGGTCGACGGCCTGGATACCGGCACCCGTCACCGCCCATTGTCGGCCGATCCAGAAGATATCGCGGTGCAAGGCCATGGACGGAGGTTTCGCATTCGCAGGTCACCGGCAGGATAGCCGGCGGCCCGAACTTCGCAACCAAACGTTTCCGCCATTACGTGCGGGCAATCACACTTACTCGCGCGCAACCACCTTCAACCCGCCCATATAGGGCTGGAGTACGCTGGGGACCGCGATTGAACCGTCCTCCTGCTGATAGGTCTCCATCACGGCAATCAGCGCGCGGCCAACGGCGGTGCCGGAGCCGTTCAGCGTGTGCACGAAGCGCGGCTTGCCGTCCGGACCGCGCGAGCGCGCATCCATGCGGCGCGCCTGGAAATCACCGCAGACCGAGCAGCTGGAGATTTCGCGGAACATGCCGCCCTCGCCCTGCCCGGGCATCCACACTTCGATGTCATAGGTTTTTTGCGACGAAAAACCCATATCTCCTGCACAGAGCGTCATCACGCGATAATGCAGGTCGAGCTTCTGCAGCACCTGCTCGGCGCAGGACAGCATCCGCTCCAGCTCGTCCCTGCTTGTCTCGGGCGTGGTGATCGAGACCAGCTCGACCTTGGTGAACTGATGCTGGCGGATCATACCGCGGGTGTCGCGCCCGGCCGCGCCCGCCTCGGCGCGGAAGCACGGCGTCAGCGCGGTGAGGCGCATCGGCAGCTGCTTCTCGTCGAGAATGGACTCGCGCGCGAGGTTGGTGAGCGAGACCTCGGCGGTCGGTATGAGGCCAAGGCGCTCGGTCTTCAGCCGCTCATGATCGGGTTCTGCCAGCAGCTCGCCCTTGATCGCCCAGAACTGATCGTCCTCGAATTTCGGCAACTGCCCGGTACCGAACATCACCTCGTTGCGCACCAGCAACGGCGGATTGATCTCGGTGTAACCATGCTCGGTGGTGTGCAGGTCGAGCATGAACTGGCCGATCGCGCGTTCGAGCCGCGCGAGCCCCTTCTTCAGCACGACGAAGCGCGCGCCGGAGAGTTTTGCTGCCGCCTCGAAATCCATGTAGCCGAGCGCGGTGCCGAGATCGTCATGCAGCTTCGGCGCGAAGCCGTAGTTGCGCTTGGCGCCGAACACGTGGTGTTGGACGTTGCCGTGCTCATCCACGCCATCGGGCACTTCGTCGAACGGAATGTTCGGAATCGCGGACAGCTCTTTGGTGAGTTCCTCGTCGAGAGCCTTCGCGGCGGCCTCGAGCTCCGGCATCGTGGTCTTGAGCTCTGCAACCTCGGCCATCAGCTTGGCCGCGCGCGCCTCATCCTTGGCTTTCTTGGCGTCGCCGATTTCCTTGGACGCAGCATTGCGCCGCGCCTGCGCCTGCTCCGAGGCCAGGATCGCCGCCCGCCGCCTCTCGTCGATCGCAAGCAGCGACGCCGACAACGGCTTCAGACCCCGCCGGGCGAGGCCGACGTCGAAGGCCTGCGGATTATCGCGGATCGATTTGATGTCGTGCATGGCGGCGGTCCTGAATCAGCGCGTAAACCTACAACGGCAAACGCTGTACGTCAGCGCGCCTCCCCTAGCACAGCTGTCATCGCCCGCGAAAGCGGGCGATCCAGTATTCCAGAGACGGCAGGGATAATCCGAGGGGCCGCGGCGTACTGGATTCCCCGCTTTCGCGGGGAATGACACAATCGCCCTACTCCGCCGGGTTGGCGCTCGACGAGGCGCCGGTGCCCGTGGTCGTCTGCGAGGCGGCCGCCTTCTTCTCCACCATCGACACCGAGATGATCGAGCCCTCGTAGAGCGCGAGCAGCGGAATCGCCAGCGAGCACTGACTGAGGATATCAGGCGGCGTCAGCACCGCCGCGATGATGAAAGCCAGCACGATGAAATAGCGCCGCTTCTCGCGCAGCATTTTCGAGGTGATGATGCCGATCCGTCCGAGCAACGTCAGGATCACCGGGAGCTGGAAGGCAATGCCGAAGGCGAAGATCAGCGACATCATCAGCGACAGATATTCGCCGACCTTGGGCAACAGCTGGATCTGCGCGGTCTCGGCGCCCCCCAACTGCTGCATGCCGAGCGAGAAGCGCACCAGCATCGGCAGCACGACGAAATAGACCAGCATCGCGCCCAGCACGAAGAAGAACGGGGTCGCGACCAGATAAGGCAGGAAGGCCTGCTTCTCGTGCTTGTAGAGGCCCGGCGCGACGAACTTGTAGATCTGCGTCGCAACAATCGGGAACGAGATGAAGCCGGCGCCGAACAGCGCGAGCTTGAGCTGGGTGATGAAATATTCCAGCAGCGCCGTATAGATGAACTTCGAGTTCTCGGCGCCTGCGACCCAAACGAACGGCCAGACCAGGACGTTGTAGATCTGCTTGGCGAAGAAGAAACAGAAAATGAAGGCCACGCCGAAGCCGAGCAGCGCCTTGATGAGCCGCGACCGCAGCTCGATCAGGTGGTCCATCAGCGGAGCTTTGCTGGCCTCGATATCGGCGTCGCTCATGACGCTTTGACGTCCTTGATTGCTTCGGGTGCGGCGTCCTGCGCAACCGGTGTCTGCTCGACCTCCTGGGTGACGGCGAGCGGCTCATTCGCAGCAGAATGTGCTTCCGCTTCCACGAAGGTTTCGGGCGATGGGGCTTCCGGCGTCGTCGGCGTCTCCGGCGCTTCACTTGAAGCCGCTGATGGTTCGACAGCAGCGGTCGTCGGCGGCTCGGCCGGCTTGTCGAGCGCATCGACGCGCAGCGCGTCGCTGACGTCCTTCTGCAGCGAGGTCATCAGCCCGCCGCCGGTGAAGCCGGAGGCCGCTTCCTTGACCTCGTCAAAGCTCTTCTTGAGGTCGGCCATCTCGGCCTCGCGCATCGCTTCCTGGAACTGGCCCTGGAATTCGGCCGCCATCTTGCGCGCCTTGCCCATCCATTGGCCGACCATGCGCAAAACGCCCGGCAGCTCTTTCGGGCCAATGGCGACCAGGGCCACGACCCCGATCAGAACCAGCTCACTCCAGCCGATGTCGAACATGACGTCTTCCGTTCACGCGAAATCACGATCGGCCCAATCCCTCACGCGCAGGATCGGGTCCGCTTCCCGCGTCTCGCGTGCTCCTGGCTCAGACGGCCTTGCTGCCAACGTCGGATCGCGCCGCGGTCGGAGCGGCATTGTGCTCGATGGACTTCGAGGGCTCCTGCTTCTCGGCGGGCTTGTCGTCGTCCTGCATGCCCTTCTTGAAGGCCTTGATGCCCTGCGCCACGTCGCCCATCAGATCCGAAATCTTGCCACGGCCAAACAGCAGCAGGACCACTGCGATCACCAAGATCCAGTGCCAAATGCTAAGTGAACCCATCCTGCAACCCTCCAAACGCACATGGCCGGGACCCGGCCGATCTTGACCGGAACGTAGGCTTCGCAAGGCCCAAAAACAAGCACCAAGGCAGCGCCAATTCGCTGTTGGCGCTACGTAATCTTGCTAGTGTTAACCCCTCGCAGGTGCCCCGTAGAAGGCCGGAGGATCACTCCTCGCCGCCCCCCTCATCGCTCTCATTGCCACCTTCCGGCGGCGTCTCCGGCTCGACCGCCGGCGCCAGGGACAGATCGAGCTCCTCGCCCGGTTCCAAGGGATCCTCGTCCTCACGCAGCGCCGGATCATCCGACGGCGTCGGTACGCTGAATCCGGTCGGCAGGCGCGAATCCAAGAGGCCTGTGCCCTTCAGCTCCTCCAGACCCGGCAGGTCGCCGAGCTGTTCCAGGGTGAACTGCGACAGGAAGTCCTCGGTGGTTCCGAAGGTCAGCGGACGGCCGGGCGTCTTGCGGCGGCCGCGCGGCTTGATCCAGCCGGTCTCCAGCAGCACGTCGAGCGTACCCTTGGAAGTGACCACCCCGCGGATCTCTTCGATCTCAGCGCGCGTCACCGGCTGGTGATAGGCGATGATCGCCAGCACCTCGATCGCGGCACGCGACAGGCGCTTGGTCTCGGTGCTCTCGCGCGTCATCAACCAAGCGAGATCGCCGGCGGTGCGGAAGGTCCATTTGCTGGCGACCCGCACGAGGTTGACGCCGCGCGAGGCATAGTCGGCCTGGAGCTGCTCCAGCGCAGCCTTGACGTCGACGCCCTCGGGCATCCGCTTGGCCAGGGTCGCGGTGTCCAGTGGTTCACTCGAGGCGAACAGCAGCGCTTCCAGCAGCCGCAATTCCTCGGGGCGTGCCTGGGCCTCATTCTCCATCGGCTCGGCCTCTTCTACCCGCACTTCAGCCAGGCTTGCCATGGCAGCTTCTCCTTCTTGCACTTAACCGACCGGGGCATCGGGCGCAGACGCTGCGTCCACGATTGGTTTCCCGCGCCCCTTTCGGAAATAGATGGGCGCAAACGCCTCTTTCTGGTTCAGCTCAAGCTGCCCCTCACGCACCAGCTCGAGTGCGGCGGCGAAGCTCGAGGCGAACACCGTCGCGCGCTGCGTCGGATCGGCGACATGACGGATCAGGAAATCGTCGAGCACGCCCCAATCGTCCTGCTCGGTGATGCTGCCGACCAGCCGCTCCAGCGTGGCCCGCGCTTCGGCGAGCGACCACACCGTGCGCTTGGCCAGATGCACGCTCGCCAGCACGCGCGACTGGCGCTGCGAGGCGTAGGCTGTGAGCAAATCGTACAGCGTCGCGGTGTATTTCGGATGCTTGATCTCGGCGATCTGCTCGGGCTCGCCGCGCGGGAAAACGTCACGCAGCAATTGCGCTCGGTTCATCAGACGGTTGGCGGCTTCGCGGATGGCTTCGAGACGGCGCAGACGGTTGGCAAGCGCGGTTGCCATTTGCTCGGCGCTCGGACCTTCCGCGCTCGGCGGTTCCGGCAGCAGCAGGCGCGACTTCAGGTAGGCGAGCCAGGCCGCCATCACCAGATAGTCGGCGGCGAGCTCGAGGCGGATCTTTCGCGCGGCTTCGATGAAGTGGAGGTACTGGTCCGCCAGCGCCAGGATCGAGATCTTGGCGAGGTCGACCTTCTGCTGCCGTGCCAGCGCGAGCAGCAGATCGAGCGGGCCTTCATACCCCTCGACGTCCACCACCAACGCCGGCTCGCCCTCGGCGAGCTCTGCGGGCCGGCCGGTTTCAAACGATAGAATTTCTGCGGTCATGCGGATGCCGTGTTTGCGGTCAATGCGTCCAGTTGCGCATTGTCGTTGCTGTGACGCGGCGCGCCGGCTGCCTGCATGGCGCGATTTGCCTCGCCAATGCGTCCCGCCAGCGTCTTCATGGGCACGTCATTACTCATTAACAAACCCTGGAACCCGATTGCGCTGCGAATCACCTGAGCAATCATTGTCGCAGAACTCGGCATTGGATGGACCGGCTTGGCGGCGCCATCCACGGGAATGCTGTGACCGGCGGGTCCGGCCGCAACCAGCTGTTCCGCGTTCAATTCCCTAATGCGGCCCGCGGCTTGAGTGGAAATCCCAAAGCCATGCCTGAAGGGAATCAAGTCCCACGAGCCTTCGGCACGGACAAATGCCCGCTCAGCGGCGGTCAGTTCCGGTCCGGATACGCCGGTAATGAAGGCCCGCGTGCTCATAGGGCCGATTAACCCTGCCCCTGGAGGGGGTCAAGGAAACGGCCGTTAATTCCTCTGGACGAAGCAGGACGGCAGGCCAGCCGATTTCAGATTGTTGCAGGCCTGCACCGCCTCATCAGCCGAGGCGTACGGTCCGGCGAAGGCACGGTAGACGATGCCCTTGCCTTTGTCGGTCAGGTCGACCCGCTTGATGACCGGAGAGCGGGAGCCCAGCACGCTGCCGTATTTGCTCTGGAGCACCCGGTAGGACGCGGCGGCGCTATCCTCGCTTTGTTGCGAAGAGACCTGCACGACATAGCCGCCGCCGCTGGGCGCGGGCGCGATTTGCGTCGGGTTGGTCGCAGCCACGCGCTGCGGTGGCTCGGCCGGGGCGGCTTGCGGAGCCAGCGACAGCGGCTGAGTGGCGCTGGCGTTGGCTGACGTCGGAGGGGTGCGCGGGGCGGCCGGCGCGGCGACCGGCTTCGGCGCAGCCGCCGACTTGGCGGGCGACGGTGCAGCGGCCTGCGGCGCGGTGGCGTCGGTTTGATCACCCTTCACAACGACGACCTTGACCGAGCGGGGCGCGCCGTTCGGCATCGTCCCGTTGCTCGGGACCACGCCGGCGCTCGGTGGCGGAACGGTCGATGGCGACACGCTCGCGACCGACGGCGGGTTGGCATTCTGGTTCAGCGCCGGAAACACCACGCGGGGACCGGCCGCCTTGGCATTGACGTCGACAGGCGCTTCCTCGCGCGGCACGATCTTCTCGCTGCCGTCGCCGCTCACCATGCGATCCGGCACCTTGGCCGAGGAGTCCGAGGGTGCCGGCACGATCTTGGTCGGCGTGTTATCGGCCTTGATGATCGGCGGCTCGCCGCTGCGGGGCGAGCCGATATAGGTCTTGTAGGCGAAAGCAGCGCCAGTTCCGACCACGGCGAGTGCGAGGATCGCCGCAACGGTCATCATGCCGCCGCGCGATTTCCTGGGCTCATCGAGATCAGCCTCGGGATAGTCGCTCTGGAATGCGTAGGGATCATCAGGATAGGCGGGCTCGCGCTGAAAATCCTGCTCG
Organism: Bradyrhizobium sp. BR 10261; assembly: GCF_019455395.1. Classification (NCBI taxonomy): domain Bacteria; kingdom Pseudomonadati; phylum Pseudomonadota; class Alphaproteobacteria; order Hyphomicrobiales; family Nitrobacteraceae; genus Bradyrhizobium; species Bradyrhizobium sp. BR 10261. Next base: position 11,146 of record NZ_JACOFQ010000043.1, on the reverse strand, counting down.
CCCGATTCGAGCCGCCCGTAGAGAGCGTCGTCGTAGCGCGCCGGATCAGGCTGCTCGTAGGGCCCTTCATAGGTTTGATGCTGGGCCGGCTCCTGACGGTAGGCTTGCTCATGGTAAGCCTGATCCTGATAGGACTGCTGCGGCTGATGAAACTGCGGCTCGGGCGCGGCTGGATGGGCCGAATAGCGATGCAGCGGATGAATCGGATTCACGGCAACAGGATGGTCGGGCTCGGGCGCCGGCTGCGGTTGCACATTGGCGCGGCGCATCCATGAGGGCGGCCCAGACTGAGCCGGCGGCGCGGGCTCGGCATGGTCCTGCTGATAATCGTCCTGCTGGTAATCGTCGTCCTGATAGCTCTGCGTCGGCGCAGGTGCGGCTGCCGGCCGCGCACCCGGACGGCCCTGCGCTGCGAACGGATCGGTCTGCCCGATCAGGCGCGCAAGCTCGGCCAAGGGATCGCTGTCCGCTTTCCCATGCTGATCGGCGCCGCGACCATAGTCATCGGAAGGAAACGGTCTGTCGTGATATCGATCGGCCATCGTGATGATGCGTCCCTTCGGGAAAGCTGCGCGCCCCTCGACCAAGGCGCAGCTTTCGACCCACAAGGCTTTCAACCAAGTCTAAGCGATCCGGCTTCTGCCGGTACCCCCAATATTTCCCTTAAGTAGTTCGCCCCAAACTACCGCATCTCGTCCGGAGCATGGACGCCGAGGATGGCGAGGCCCGATGCCAGGACAGAGACGACGCCCTGGACCATGGCCAGTCGCGCCTTTGTAAGATCTGCATCATTATTGATAATGAAGCGTAAATAGGGCAAATCCCGCCCTTTCGTCCAAAGTGCGTGAAATTCGCTCGCTAAGTCATAGAGATAAAAGGCAATACGGTGCGGCTCGTGGGCCGCGGCGGCAGCTTCCAGCATCCGCGGATAAATTGCGAGGCGCTTAAGAAGATCGAGCTCGACGGGGTCGGACAGCCGTTCGACGGCCGACTCACTGAGCCAGGCAATGCGCTTGTCGGTATCCTCTGGCAGGTCCGGGAACAGCTCCGCCCGGGCGTTGCGGAAGATCGAGTGGCCGCGGGCGTGGCCGTACTGCACGTAGAACACCGGGTTGTCGCGCGACTGTTCCATGACCTTGGCGAGGTCGAAGTCGAGCACCGCGTCGTTCTTGCGGTAGAGCATCATGAAGCGGACGGCGTCCTGGCCGACTTCATCCACCACCTCACGCAAGGTGACGAAGTCCCCGCTCCGCTTGGACATTTTCACCGGCTCGCCGTTGCGCAGCAACTTCACGAGCTGGACGATCTTGACGTCGAGCGATCCCTTGCCCGACGTCGTCGCCCTCACCGCCGCCTGCATGCGCTTGATGTAGCCGCCGTGATCGGCGCCCCAGACGTCGATCATCTCCGCAAAACCACGGTCGAACTTGTTCTTGTGGTAGGCGATGTCGGAGGCGAAGTAGGTGTAGGAATTGTCCGACTTGATCAGCGGCCGATCGACGTCGTCGCCATAGGCGGTCGCCTTGAACAGCAACTGCTCGCGGTCTTCCCAATCCTCGACCGGCGCGCCCTTCGGCGGCGGCAGGCGGCCCTCATAGATGTCGCCCTTGGCCTTCAGGAAATCGATGGTCTGGGCAACCTTGTTGTTGCCCGTCTCGATCAGGGAGCGCTCCGAGAAGAACACGTCGTGGCGGATGTTGAGGGCGGCGAGATCGTCCTTGATCTCGTCCATCATCATCGCGATCGCCTTGGCCCGCACCGTCGGCAGCCACTCGGTTTCGCTCTTCGCGAGCAGCTTGTCGCCGTGTTCCTTCGCGAGCGCAGCGCCCACAGGCTTTAGATAGTCGCCGGGATAGAGCCCTTCCGGGATCGCCCCGATGTCCTCGCCGAGCGCCTCGCGGTACCGGAGAAACGCAGAGCGTGCGAGCACGTCGACCTGGGCGCCGGCGTCGTTGATGTAATATTCGCGGGTGACGTCGTGGCCGCCGAACTGGAGCAGGCTCGCCAGCGCATCGCCGAACACGGCGCCGCGGCAATGGCCGACATGCATCGGTCCGGTTGGATTGGCCGAAACGTATTCGACGTTGACTTTGGAGCCGCCGCGGACGCGGCCGTAGTCAGCCCCCTCGCGCAGCACCGTGCGCAGCGCCTCGGCCCAGGCAGAGGGCTTGAGGGTCAGATTGATGAAGCCGGGACCGGCGACATCGACCCTGGCGATCAGCGCGTCAGCGCGGAGCTTCCCGGCGATCTGCTCGGCGAGGTCACGCGGCTTTGCCTTTGCCTCTTTCGCAAGCACCATCGCAGCGTTGGTCGCCATATCGCCGTGGGAGGCATCGCGCGGCGGCTCGACCACCACGCGCGAAAGATCGATGCCCTCGGGCCAGTTGGCTTCCGCCGCGAGCGCGCGGCAGGCGGCGTGCACGCGTGCGAGCACGTCGGCGAACAGATGCGGGCTTGAGGATGTGTCGGGCATGGCCGCCGCCTAACGCAAATCCGGGGTCGAGTCAAAGAGCCGCTGGTGCTCGGTCAGGGCGAAACGGTCGGTCATTCCGGCAATGAAATTGCCGATCCGCCGGGCCCGTTCGCCCTCGTCGTCCGCGTCTGCCCCGACCAGCCATTCCGGCGGCAGGTCGGCCGGCGATTTCAGATACTTCGCGAACAGGTCGAACAGGATCTGTTCGGCCTCCCCCATTACCCGCACCACCCGGTTGTGGCGGTACATGTGCCCATAGAGGAAGCTCTTGATGGCAGCCTCCTCCTCAGCCACGTCGGGCGGGAACGTGATCAGCGCCCGGCCCTGCTGGCGGACGTCCTGGGCCGACTGGGGGCGGACAGCGGCAATGTTCTTTTGCGCCTGCGCGAACACCGCGCCGATCAGGTGCGAGATCAGCTCGCGCACCAGTTCGGCCCCGCGCCTGACCTCTTCGAGATCGGGGTAGTGCGCCGAGGTCTCGGCGATGATCTCGGCCGTGAGCGGCATGACCCTGAGGTCGTCGAGATGGAACAGGCCGGCGCGCAGGCCGTCGTCGATGTCGTGGGCGTCGTAGGCGATGTCGTCGGCAATCGCGGCGACCTGGGCTTCGAGCGAAGCAAAGCTCCAGAGCTCGAGGTCGTAGGTCTTGACGTAGTCGGCGATGCCGACGGGAATGCCATGCTCGCGATAGCGGCCGATGGGCGCGCCGCTGCGATCGGTCAGCGGGCCGTTGTGCTTGACGATGCCCTCGAGCGATTCCCAGGTCAGGTTCAGCCCGTCGAATTCAGGGTAGCGGTGCTCCAGCGTGCCGACGACGCGGAGCGCCTGGGCATTGTGGTCGAAGCCGCCATAGTCCTTCAGGCAGGCATCCAGCGCCCGCTCGCCGGCATGGCCGAACGGCGGATGGCCGAGATCATGGGCGAGCGCCAGGGTTTCGGTGAGGTCCTCGTCCAGCCCGAGCTGCCGCGCCAGCGCACGGGCGATCTGGGCCACCTCCAGCGAATGGGTCAGCCGGGTCCGGTAATGGTCGCCCTCATGGAACACGAACACCTGGGTCTTGTACTTCAGGCGCCGGAACGCGGTCGAATGGATCACCCGGTCGCAATCCCGCCGGAACGGGCTGCGGGTCCGGCTCGGCGGCTCGGCGACCAGCCGGCCGCGGCTGCGATCGGGGTCGCAGGCATAGGGCGCGCGGGGGGCTGCCATTCCGACGGACACGGCGAATTTAGTCCCTATCCATTTGATTCTGCGTATGGTGGCACTTAACTATGTCGGACGCGGGATACCAAATGAATTGGGCAAGTGAACCTGGTATGACCGCGGGCCTATCGGAGACATGCAATGACGACTGCCGTGACCATCAGTGACCGCGCCGCCCGCCGGATCGGGGAGATCCTCAAGGGCGAAGGCACAGGCGCGATGCTGCGCATTTCGGTCGAAGGCGGCGGCTGCTCCGGCTTCCAGTACAAGTTCGACATCGACCGCGACCGCACCGACGACGATCTCGTCATCCAGCAGGACAACGCGGTGGTGCTGGTCGATTCCGCCTCGCAGCCCTTCCTGGCGGGCTCGCAGGTCGACTTCGTCGATGACCTGATCGGCGCCTCCTTCCGCGTCAACAATCCCAACGCGACGGCATCCTGCGGCTGCGGCACCAGCTTCTCGATCTAGCGCAACGCAAATCTCGAAAACAACCCCATGCACAGTAGCCGGGGACGGCGGGACCGCGCGTTTCGGCTTTTGCGAAAATAACTTGCAGCGTCGGGCAAAACAGGGGTAAGATGTCATCATCGCGAGGTGCCCAAAAGGGAAGCTCTACGGGACTCCGCTAAGATCCCCCATTCTCCACGACATCCTCGCATTCATGGCGACAATCTCTCCAACGCTCGCCAAACGCAACAATATTACGAACCATATTCAGCAGCGACAGGATCAATCATGCCCCTCACACCGGGCCTGATGACGCGGCCTCTCACGCGCCGCTGCCGGCGTCGACCACACGAATTTCCACGCCGCCCTCCTCAAGGATGATCTGCGAGCGCTCGAACGAAGCGCCCCAGACCGGATCGTCGAAGGCGGGGGCCGGCGTGTCGAGGCAGACGATGCCCGCATCGACGATGGCGCGCGCGCAATCGATGCACGGAAAAAACGTCGACGTGATATGAGCACCGGCCGTCGCCACCCCCGCCCTGGCGGCGTTGAAGATGGCGTGGCGCTCGGCGTGCTCCATCCACACAAAGCGGCCGTCGCCCTCGTGGCGCTCGTCGAGATCGCGCACCCCTGGTGGAAACGTGTTGCAGCTCGCGATTTCGGTACCGTCTTGCGCAACCAGCACGGCGCCGACCTTGCGTATGCGGTTGGGGCTATCGGTTGCAGCACGAACCGCCGACGGCATGTAGGCACCCAGGGGCACCGGGCGATGGCGAGATGGGGACTCGTGAGCCAAAGCGATCTCCTGATCGAAGGACTGATGATGAGCAGGCTGGAATGGGAATACGAAACATTGGACTCTGCTACCGCCGCGGAATTGCGCGAAAATCCTGCTCCAGCAGATTGAATTCCCGCTTCAGTTCGTCGGCGACGACGCTGATGTGATGAGCGCCGGCGCGGATCCGGTGCACGAACAAGCCGATTTCGCTCGCCGCAAGGCCCGCTTCCGAGAGGGGCACATGAACCAGCTCGCCGCGGGCAATCTCGTCGACAAAGCCGGCCGGAGTAAAGAAGCCGATGCCGAGCCCGGCCTTCATCGTCTCTTTCATGAGGATGAGCGAGTTGGAGGTGATGCGCGGCGAAAACTGGGCGCCGCTGTGAATGAATTCGGCCTCCGATGCGGCGTCGAGCTGCCACGCATCGGCGAGCATGACGACCGGATAGGCGGCGCACTCGGTGAGAGTCACATGCTTGCGGTCCGCCAGCGGGTGGTCGGCGCACATGAGGGCTCCGAGCACCGTGTGCAGGCGGGCCGCGATGTCGTAGTGGCGATAGCGCTTGTCGATGAAATGCAGCGCGATATCGGGCCTCGCGGCACGCATCTCCTCGCCGTGCTCGGCGGGATCGGCGTCGATGACGCGAAACGAGATATTGGGGTGGCGGGCAGCGATCGTCCTGATCGCTCTGGGCACGACCCGCACCAGAAGTGAGGGGATCGCCGTGATCCGGACCTCGCCCCTGATATCGCCGGCAATGGAGGCGATCTCCAGCCGGGTGCGACGCCATTCGGCGAGGGTGCTGCGCGTGTGGCGCAGCAACTGTTCTCCAGCCGGTGTCAGCCGTACCCCGTTGCCCCGGCGCTCGAAAATCGCGACGCCGATTTCGGCCTCGAGCTTGAGAATCTGGCGGTTGACCGCGGACGAGGCGACATTGAGCTGTTCGGCCGCGCGGCGGATCGAGCCGACCTTGGCGACCTGGTCCAGATAGCGCAGAACAACGGCGTGCATGGCGCAATTCAAGCCCGGGTTAGAGTGCTGCCGAAAAGGCATCACCTATCACGAAACTCTATCCTTCCCAACAGCGCCCGGCCTCCACTAGCCTTTCGTTGCGCCCGGAGGTGGGCGTGACCCGGTGCCGGAGGTGAGCAGGTTTTCGGCGCCTGGCAAAGGGAGGCATGATCATGGCGAACGGGATCATCGGGACGCGGCGAAGCTTGCTTAGGAGCGGAGCCGCACTCGCGGTCGGCGCGGCATTGTTCCCGATCACCAGTCGGCGCAGCCGGGCTGCGAGCTTGCAGACCATCAACATGCAACTTGGCTGGATCACCGGCGGCAACCAGATCGGCGAGGTGGTCGCCAAACGGCTCGGCTATTTCGAGCAGGAAAACATCAACTTCGCAATCCAGCCCGGCGGCCCCAATATCGATGGCGTCGCGATCGTGGCTTCGGGGCGGTACGAGATTGGTCAGCTTTCGTCGAGTCCTTCGCTGATGCTGGCCGCCTCGCAGGGCATTCCGGTCACCTGCTTTGCTGTCGGCGCCCAGGAGCATCCCTACGCCTTCTTCTCGCTGCCCAAGACGCCAATCCGCAAGCCGCAGGACATGATCGGCCGCAAGGTCGGGGTACAGGCGACGGGGCAAGTTCTGCTCACGGCGCTGCTGCGCCGGAACGGTATCCCGGAAGACAAGGTGCAGAAAGTGATCGTCGGCTCCGACATGACGCCGCTGCTCACCGGGCAGGTCGACGCCATCACCGGATGGCGCACCAACACGACGGCGCTCAAGGTGCTCGGGCCCGAAATTATCACGATGCGACTGTGGGACAACGGCGTCAGGCTCTATGCGCTGCCTTACTACACGACGACGGACTTCCTGAAGGCGAAGCCGGACGTGCTTGCCGGCTTCTTGCGTGCCGCTGGCCGTGGCTGGGCCTACGCCAAGGCCAATCCCGAAAAGGCGGTCGATCTTCTCGTTCAGGAGTATCCGAATCTCGTGAGGGCGGACGAACTGGAAGCTCTCCCGATCATGTTGAACGTCGAGTTCACGGAGCGGACCAAGACTTTCGCTTGGGGCAGTTTCGATCCCGCCGTCTGGCAGGAGCAAATCGATTTGCACGACGAGCTCAAGCAGTTTGCTGCCGGCAAGCCCAAGCTCGAGCAAGTCATGACCACCAGGATTCTGGATATGACCGCCAACGACCGCCCCAAGATCGGCTGAAAGATCGGCTGAAACCATGAGCATCATGTCGCAAACGACCGTCCTGGACCGTACACCGGTTCGGGATGAGAGCCTGGCTGTCCGCCTTCAAGATGTCACGGTGCGTTTCCCGACCGAGCGCGGCGTTGTCACGGCGCTGGAGCGGGTGAGTTTGACCATTCCGAGCGGCGGCTTCCTGACGCTGCTCGGCCCGTCGGGCTGCGGGAAGTCGACGCTGCTCCGGGTCGTCTCCGATCTGATCCCGGCGACCTCGGGCCAGGTCGAGGTGCTTGGCACCACGGCCGCCGCCGCGCGGGCGCGGCGCGACATCGGCTTCGTTTTCCAGGACGCTTCGCTGCTGGCCTGGCGTACGGCGCTCGAGAATGTGCAGTTGCCGCTGGAAGTCGGCGGTCGGAGCAAGCGAGGCGGCGCGCGCGACGCGCGCGAATTGCTGGCGCTGGTCGGCCTCACGGGCTGGGAGAATGCCTATCCACACGAGCTGTCCGGCGGCATGCGTCAGCGTGTCGCGATCGCGCGGGCGCTGATCAACGATCCCAAGCTGCTTTTGATGGACGAGCCGTTCGGTGCGCTCGACGAAATCAAGCGCGACCGGCTGAACGAGGAATTGCTGCGGGTCTGGGAGGAAACCGGCGCGACCATCCTGTTCGTCACCCATTCGATCTACGAGGCCGCCTTTCTCGGCCAGCAGGTGATGCTGATGGCCGCACGTCCCGGGCGGGTTCGCGAGATCGTCCCCGTCGATCTGCCGAGCCCGCGCCGCGTCGCCTTGCGCGAGACGCCGCAGTTCATCGCGCTTGCTGCACACCTGCGAACCGTTCTGGAGGCTTGCTGATGAGCATGCCGGCCTTGTCGTCTCACGACGCCAGCGAAATCACCTCCGCCGATGCCGAAGCACAGGCCGGCTTCGCCGCCGCAGCCCGCCTCGCCGCCTGGCGACGCCGCCTGCTCCCGCTGGCAGCAGTCATTGCCCTGCTCGTCCTTTGGGAGCTCGGCGTGATGATTTTCAAGATCCGGCCGTTTATCGCGCCCGCGCCGACCGCGGTGGCGATGACGCTCTATGGCAAGTTCGGCATGCTGCTCGGCAATCTCTTGCCGACGGCGATCGAAGCGGTCGCCGGCTTCCTGATCGGCAATAGCGCCGCGATCCTGCTCGCGACGATTTTCGTCTATCAGCGGACCGCCGAAGAGGCGCTGTTTCCGATCGCGGTGATGTTCCACACCATTCCGGTGATGGCTTATGCGCCGATCCTGGTGCTGCTGCTCGGCAACGGCCTCGAAGCCAAGGTGGCGATTGCCGCACTGATTTGCTTCTTTCCGACGCTGGTCAACATGACACGCGGCTTGCGTTCGGTCAGCTCGCAACAGATGGAGCTGATGCGCATCCTGTCGGCCACGCCGAGCGAGATCTTCTTCAAGCTGCGGCTCAAGAGCTCTTTGCCGTATCTGTTTTCGGCGCTCAAGATCGCGTCCGCAACCTCGGTGATCGGCGCGATCGTCGGCGAGTGGATCGGCGCGACCACGGGCATCGGCGCGCTGATCATTCAGGCGACCTACAATTTCGACTCGCCGCTGCTGTACGCCACCATCGTGGTCGGCTCGGCGTTTTCCGCGGCGTTTTTCGCTGTGATCTCCTGGCTGGAGCGCCACTTCCTGAAATGGAACGTGGCGCAGACCGCTTGAACCCGAGCCCTTCGAGGAGCCTCCTATGACAAATCCTGACCGGATCATCGAGCCTGCGGCTGAAATTCCCGTCGTGCGCCGCGCCGATCTCGTGGTGGTTGGCGGCGGGCCTGCGGGCATCGCAGCAGCGGTCGCCGGCGCCCGCAACGGCCTCTCGGTGACATTGATCGAACGCTATGCCTATCTCGGCGGCCTCGCCTCGGGCGGCATGGTGCTGGTACTCGATGACATGTGCAACGGCGAAGAGATCAGTGTTCGCGGGATTTGCAGCGAAATGATCGAGCGCATGGAGCATATGGGTCTGTGCGTGGTGCCGCCGGAGGCCGAACGCCGCTCCAGCGCGGAGCTGTGGCGCAAATGGTCGCGGTGGGGCGTGTTCGATTTTCACTCCCATACCAAGCCGCAGCCAATCTGCTACGCTGCCGCGTTCGATCCGGACGGCTACAAGCGCGCGGCGAACGCGATGATCAGCGAGGCGAAGGTCGACTTGCGGCTGCACAGCTGGTTCTCGCGGGCGATTGTCGAAGACGGTCGCATCACCGGCGTCATCTGCGACACCAAGAGCGGGCGACAGGCCATCATGGGAAGCGCCGTGATCGACGCCAGCGGCGATCTCGATGTCGCCGCCTCCGCCGGCGCGCCGTTCAGCCACGGCTCCTACATCATGACCACCGTGTTCCGCCTCGGCGGCGTCGATGTCGAAGCCGCCGAACGCTTCGAATACGAAGAGCCGGAGGCGTTCGGCGCCATCGACCGCGAAGCCAAGAAGATCATGGGTGGGTCCTGGGCCAAGTGGTGGTTGAAGACGCCGCTGCCTGATATCGTCTGGTGCAACTGCCCGCATATGACCGGCTTCGACGGTATCACGGTCGAGGATTTGACCCGGGCCGATTTCGAAGGGCGCGAGCGCATCGCCGCGCTGGTCGAATTTGTCCGCGCCAGGCTGCCGGGCTTCGAGAAGTGCTTCGTGGTCGACGTCGCGCCGCAGATCGGCGTGCGCCAGACCCGACTGCTCGACGGCGTCTACGTGATGAGCAAGGACGATGTAATGCATCGGCGCCATTTCGCCGACAGCATCGCGCGCGGCCGCGACTATTACTACCCGTATCGCACGCTGCTGCCGCGAAACGTCGGCCAGTTGCTGGTCGCCGGCCGGCACTATTCCGCGACCTCGTCGGCGCAACGCACCTCGCGCGAAATTCCGCCGTGCATGGCGATGGGCGAAGCGGCCGGCGTGGCCGCCGCGCTCGCCATCGATGCCAACGTTGCGGTCGATCGTGTCGATATCAGGAAGGTTCAGGCGCGATTGCGGGCGCAGGGAGCCGATCCGGGCGACCAGCCCGCCGCCAACGCGCTCGTGACCGTTGCCGCAGAATAGGAACATCAGGAATGGATAGCTCTTCCGCGCAGCCGCTGTCGGGCGTGCGTGTCATCGATTTCACCCAGGTGATGCTGGGGCCGAGCGCGACGCAGGTGCTTGCCGATTACGGCGCCGACGTGATCAAGATCGAACGGCCGGGAGCCGGCGATTTGTCGCGTTCCTCGATTCCCGACGATCCCGACGGTCTCGACAATCCGGTGTTTCGCAGCCTCAATCGCAACAAGCGCTCGATCGCGCTCGATCTGCGCAAGGCGGAAGGCAGAGAGATCATCTATGATCTCGTCCGCACCGCCGACGTGGTGGTGAACAACTTCCGCGCAGGCGTCATGGAACGCATGGGCTTCGGCTACGAGCAGCTGTCCAGGATCAACCCGCGGATCATTTGCGCATTCGGCTCCGGCTTCGGCCAGGCCGGGCCGTTGTCCCACAAGGGCGGCCAGGACATTCTCGCACAGGCGCTGTCCGGTGTGATGCGTCGCAAGTGCAATGACGACGAGCCGCTCACGGTCTACGCGACGGCGCTGTGCGACTACACCGCCGGCATGCATCTGGTGCAGGCGATCCTGCTCGCCCTTCTGCAGCGCGAGAAAACCGGCCGAGGGCAGCAGGTCGCGGTCTCGTTGTTCGAGTCGATGCTGGCCATGCAAATGCAGGAAGCCGCGATGTGGCTGCAGCGTGGCAAGGACCTCAGCTGGGGATCGTATCCCCTCACCGGTTGCTTTGCGACCACCGACGGCGCCGTCGTTCTGGTCGGCGCCTTCAAGGCCAACCCGCTGCAGGATATCTGCAAGGCGCTGGAACTGCCCGATCTCTCGGCCGATCCGCGTTACGCAACGTTCCAGGGCCAGGTCGAGCACAAGGCCGAGCTGCAGGGCAAATTCCGCGAACGCTTTGCGTCGAACACGACCGCCTATTGGCTGGCGCGGCTCGACGAGCAGGATTTGTTGTGCTCGCCCGTGCTGACGCT
>NZ_JACOFQ010000042.1:0-54918 GCF_019455395.1 Bradyrhizobium sp. BR 10261 | reverse complement strand
ATGGCTGGACTCCCCTCAACCTGGCAGCAACTGCAACATATCGAAGTCGCAGGTATCGGTCACCTGTATTATCGACATCTGCAACCCACGAGCATCGCTATGGCGTCATTCGCGAGACCTTGGCCTGCCGAATGGCGACCTCGGGCCACTAATGAGCTACAATGTCGACAATAGCTCGGAGGATGCTGGTCACAAAGGAATGGGCAGCTTGCGGTATCTCTTTGAGGAATACACCCTTGATACCACGCGCCGGATTTCCAAGTGGCCGAGACGATCCTGACCCACGAGGTGCCAGAAAACGCATACTCGATCTTTCGCGGATTGATCGACAAGGAGCCAGACCTTCGCGGTCTGTTGGTAAATGGTGGCGGCATTTCTGGCGTGCTGCGCGCCATGCGCGAGCTGCCCGTTGAGCGGCAGCGGGACATCCGCATCATTTGCCGTGATATGGTCCTGAAGCGCGCAAGGGTTTGACCGAGGGTCTGATCACAGCTGCCCTATGCCATTCGATAAAAAAGCCACTCCAGCTCATCGAGGTGATGCTGCATCTCGTGGAACGCAGGGATACCGCATCGATCGAACAACGCATCGTGCCGTTCGAGATTGTTACCCCGGAAAGCATCTGGACTTGACCACATTATCGGCCATCGGCGCCTCAACCGCGCCGCATGCGCCTCCATGCACGTTGGTGCTCGATCGCCTCCGGTCAACGACAGCCATCGAGGTCGCGATGGTCGCGGCCCGAGAACGAAAAAGGATACGAACACGGCTACTATCGGAAACTTCACCCTCAACGGCACCCCAACCCCGGGAAGCCGATTCAAGTGCGGCACGCCCAGTAGCGACCATTCGGGCGCTGCGGCAACGGCCGGGCATCCCCAGCACCGGCTTTCGCGCGCTACAGGACGCCCCACGCCCGATAACGTCCCCGCCCCGTCGCCTCGCGCAGGCCGAGCTCGGCGACCAGGTTTTGGGCAGCACGGAGAGTGATCCCGAGTTCTGCCGCGATCATGCCCGTCGAGACGATCGGCCTGGTCAGCACGTAGTCAAGTAGAGCCGGCAGGTTTGAAGTGGCGCGACGGCCGGCGAGTTTGCGGGCGAGCAGGTTTCTGGTCATCAGCCAGCGGTCGTGGTCCTTACGGCCAGACTCCGCGGCGGCCGTCATGGCTTCGAGTTGCACGACCAAACGCGCTGCGGCGTCGCGTGGCCGCCGGCGCTCACGCGGAATGTTTTTGAGCCCAGCATGCAGGCACGGCAGATGCCAGCGCGTTTTGCCGCGGTCCCTTAACAAGGCCGCGGCGAGCAGGCGTCCGAGCCAAGGCGTGTGTTCGAGCGGTTCGATCTCACCCCAGGCGTCGGCGGCAATCGCCCCCGCTAGGGTCGGCGGCAAGCCGCGAGTCTGTTCGACCACGTTGCGCCAGTGATCGAGGCGTCCCTCCTCGTCCCAGTCGGGATCGTGGATGAGAGAATCCCGCTCCGGCCGAAACCGAGGCTCGTCGGCGAGCCTACGCTCCGCTCTAGCGTTCGCTGCGTCAACTGCGTCGAAAGCGGCAGCCAGATGAGGATCGGTCTCAAGGACACCGAGGGGCAATTCGAGACCCACCTCCTCCCGCTCCGCGGCCTCGTCGATCTCAAAACCTCCCTCACCTTCATTCCGGTTGCTCGTCTCCTGCTCTCGCTCGCCCCGTCCGCGGAGGCTGGCGAGCCCCTGAGCCGACAGCGCCCAATCGGGCTTCGCCTCCGCGATGCGCCGGCGCGCGCGCAGCACGGCATGGGCGCGGGTCAGCTCATGGGTGGGAGCGCGGACGTCCATGCCGGCGTCGTGGAGCACGAGGTCTTCGAGGTGGACAAGTTCGCCGTCCAGCCACAGACTGGCGCAGGCATCCGTGAAGTGCGTCCGGCTGATTGCGCCGTCGCGGATCGGGCTTTTGGCCAGCCGCTCGTCGAGGCGGGCCACGGCATCCTCGGCGGCGGCGAACGGCCCGGCAAGCTGGGCCCAGGGCAGCGGATCGGGGATTTTGTAGGTGGGCAGCAAGGTCCTGACAACCTTAATGGAAACCAACGAAACGGAAGCTAACACGGCTTTCGCTTCCGTCATAGCGACGTCGGTTGCGGACCGTCCGCTTGCAACCCCACGACTTGTTCTGACGACGTTAAGCCAGGCTAGCACCGGGCGGCGCCAAACCGCCGTGAAAGATGCGCCGCTGGTCAGCTCCCCTGCCCTCTTCAGGAACCCGTCGACATCCGAGCTCCGGGTCCTCGTCGGCTAGATCAACGTCGTGGCTATCAGGCTGGCTTCCCAGCGCAGGTTCGGGCGCTTCGTCGTGAATCAGCGTTCATTGCTTCTGCCACGCTTAGGCTCACTTCGATGGTAGCGCTTGTCAGGCCGCCTCGATGTCGGTCTGGGGAAAATCGGCGCCCTTGAACATCAGCGGTTCACCGAGATGGCGAGCGCAGGCGTAGGCGAAACAGTCCCCCAAATATAGCCCCGCCGGGTGTCGGCCCTTGCCGAAGCGGTCGAAGGCGCCGAGCGCAATGCGGGCCGTTTCCGGCTGAACGTTCACCATCTTGATTTCCATCAGCGCGAGATAGCTCTCGATCGCTTCGGCCGCCGCGGCGATCGGCAGGTCGAGCACGTGGGCGATGGCAATCGCCGACTCCCACACGGCTAGCGGCGAGGTCAGCCGGCTTGTGCTTTGCTGCAGGCGCGCCAGCAACTCGCGCGCCTCGTTTTCATCGGTCAGCATCGCGGTGAGCGCCGAAGCGTCGATGAACATCAGGAATCCTCATAAAGGCTGTCGCGGAATGCCTTATCAGCAGGCTTGCCGCTCTGCGGATTGCCCTTTGCTTTCAAATCACGACAAAACTGGACGCCCAGTTCGACCAATGACGGCTTGCCCTGCTCGCGCTCGAGTTCATGAGCGAGTGCCGTGTGTACGGCCTCTGTCAATCCGATTTTCTTCAGCGCCGCGACCCTGCGGGCCAGCGCGTCGGTCTCCGGATTCTTGATATGGAAGGCCATGGGGCCATCCTCTAGCGCGTATCGTGTATCCTTATATATCATCCCGGATACACCGCGTGAGGCCGGTGTTTTCGCCAAATCTGATGGAGAAGATCGTACGATGGGCGGAGGCCGTAGATTTCTATGGTTAGCATTCTATGAATGCCACCCTCCGCTTCGGGGCGCTGTTTCCCCATGAGGACCACACGCCATGGCCTCGACCGGAACTCCGGCCGAGGTCAACCTCGTCCCAGCACCCTGAATTCATCAGGGCGCGAATCTACGGGCCCGGAAGGACGCGGGTCGGTGGCTGGAGGGCATAAATTGTTGTCAGCTGACAACAATTTTCCAAGGACTGCTACCCAAGACCGCCGCGCGAGGTGACTTTCCGATCGGCCGCATTCGGCGTCACCCGAACCCCGCGAGATTGGATTTTAGGTCTGCCTTGCTGTCTACCAATCAAGTGTAGTTCGGGCGCCGGATGCTGTGAATCAACCTGCTCTTTGGCTGGTTCTTCCCGGGGTATTCGCTGTTATGCGCCCCCCGACGCTGGCCGTGATCACCCAAGGTCCGGCGGTGCCGCAGCCTATCCGACCGCGACGCGCTATCCCATTGCGCGGGCTGGACCACGGGATGTTGTCAGCTGACAACAATCTGTGCGGCTTTCCCGATGGGAATAAGTTCCCTGCGATTGAAACGCCTCGTCCAGGATGAGATCTGATGCGGTGCCGGTTAACGTGCTGGCCTGACTGCGCATTGGCCTCCCTCGCCGAAACAGATCGCATGTGGGGCCGATGACGTGCGGCCGCCGTCGCGGGGGCCGGCCTAGCAGTTGGTGGTCCGGCAACAGCGCGAATGACCGGATGCATTCGGTCGATTACTCGACCCTTGCTCGCTTAGCTGATTGCCGGAGACGACATGCTACCGTGTGGGGCTTGCTTGTTGCCCCGCCGGGCAGCGGCCGAGCGAAGTGCCGCAGCGGGGCGTTAATCCAGACTGCGACGGCCCAGCGCGCTGCTGAACTTGGCGAACCAACATCACAAACACTCCGTCGCTCGCCACTGGCTTCGGCGGTTCAACGAGAGGGGAAAGGTGCTTTTCCGGGGACCGCCGGTCGTCGGCATCAGGCGCGAGCCACCGTACCTTACGAGGCATGCAATCATCCGGGCAACGACTTGCTGGGAAGCGAGAAATAGGGACGGCTCGCGCCGCAGATCAACGACCGCCAAGCGCCGGTGCCGCCGACTCCCAGAAGCGAGGGTTTGCGGTGCGGGGAAAGAGCCCCGGCTTATCCCACGATAGCAAGATTTGATCCACTGGCTGGCATCGTACCGGATGACGCTTGAGATCCATGCAGCCTCCCCGAATCGCGCTATAGTAGAGGCTCGTTCGGCTGGCTGGGGCCATTGTTGTCAGCTGACAACAACAGGCGACGCGCCCAAAAAGCCGGTGCTCGCCGTTAGGCACGCCATCGAGCGTTAAGAACTCGTTAACCCTTTATTTCTTGCTCAAATCAGAGAATCGTGGCCATCTCTCAAGACGGCGATTAGGCGTCTGACGCGCAGAAGCCGTCTCGAGAAGGCAAATGGCGATCTTAGCGGAAGATTCGGTTACGATGAGTGAGACTGCGTCTGCGCGGATCTCTCGGCATGCCGGCATTCTTTCCGGTCAGCTGCGATCGCTCGCGACGACGCTTTTCCCACCTTCAGCGAGCAAATCGCTCCGGTCGTTCACCTCAGGGGAGGTCGCGCGAATTGCGGGCGTATCCGATGGGTACCTTCGACAACTTTCTCTCGACGGACTTGGGCCGACCCCAACGACGGGAATCGGTGGCCGGCGATCTTATACTCTGGCTCAGATTCATGAGTTGCGACGGTATCTAGCCACCGCGCGCCCGCGCGAAGCATTGGAATTTCTGCCGCGCCGCCGCCCAGGCGACAAGCTACAAATCATCACAGTCGCGAACTTCAAAGGTGGCTCCGCCAAGACGACGACAGCGCTGTATCTGTCGCAATACCTCGCCCTTGCCGGCTTTCGGGTCCTTGCGATTGACCTCGATCCGCAGGCTTCGCTGTCTGCCATGTTCGGCTACCAGCCCGAGTTTGACATCGCGGCGAACGAAACCCTCTACGGCGCCATACGGTATGACGAACACCGGCGGCCAATGCGAGAGGTGGTCCGACCGACCTATTTTGACGGGATAGGTCTCGTTCCAGGCAATCTCGAGCTCATGGAGTTCGAGCACACCACGCCTCGAGCAATGGTTGAGCGGCGTGAACGCGGGCACGATTTATTCTTTCGCCGTGTCGCCAGCGCCATCGATCAGGTCGCCGACGACTATGACGTCGTCGTCATCGACTGCCCACCTCAACTTGGTTACTTGACGATGGGCGCGCTAAACGCGGCGACCGCGATGCTCGTGACCATCCATCCTCAGATGGTCGACGTTGCATCGATGAGCCAATTTCTCCTCATGACGTCGGACCTCATGTCCGTCATCGAGGAAGCGGGTGGGCGCCTCGATCACGATTTCATCCGGTACGTCATCACGCGTCACGATCCCAACGACGTGCCCGAAGCGCAAATCGTGGCTCTCCTCCGAACCCTTTTTGGATCGGATGTGCTCCAGGCCACGGTGTGGAAATCGACCGCGATCGCCAATGCTGGTCTCACCAAGCAATCACTTTATGAGCTGGAGCGCGGGGCCGTAGGGCGGGGCGCCTACGACCGGGCATTGGAATCGGTCGACGCGGTCAATGCTGAAATCGCGCAACTTCTCAAGAAGGTGTGGGGTCGATGAGCAAACGTACTGACACTATCAAAAGCCTTTTCACGGCCCCGCAATCAACTGCGTTGTCAGCTGACAACATGCCCGCCGCGTTGCCACGGGTTTCGTCGGGCTCAGTCCGCTCGTTGAAAGACTCTTTTTCCGAAGTCGAGAAAGAGAACGAGGAGCTTCGCGATAAAATTGCATCCGGAGCGACGATCCTTGAAATCGACCCCTCGCTCATCGATCCGTCACCGCTGGCGGACCGCTTTCGCGACCAGGATGATAGCTCGTTCGAGGCACTCAAGCAGTCGATCGCACAGCGTGGTCAAGAGGTGCCCATTCTCGTTCGAGAGCATCCTGAAGCAAAAGGGCGCTACCAGAGCGCCTATGGTCATCGCCGCGTCCGTGCCACACGCGAACTAGGCATTTCGGTCAAAGCGATCCTGCGAGCGCTGTCAGATGAAGCGCTCGTCGTGGCGCAAGGACTCGAGAACGCACCACGGGAAGATCTGAGTTTCATTGAGCGCGCCACCTTCGCAATGCATATCGAAGATGCCGGGCATAGCCGGTCAATCGTGCAGGATGCGTTGTCGATTGATCGAGCTGAGGCATCGAAACTTCTCGCCGTGGCCCGGTCAGTTCCAACCGATGTTGTTCAAGCAATCGGAAAGGCTCCGAAAGTTGGCCGCGGCCGCTGGCAATCATTCTCTGAACTGATCAGGGATGCAGCGGCCCTCAAACGTGTCAGGGCGGTCATCGCTGAACCGAAATTTGCAGAGCGAGAAACCGACGCTCGGTTTCTTGCTGCATTCACAGCGGCAAGCCGTCCATCTGCTGCGGGGACATCGAAGCCATCGGAAGAGAAGCCAGTCTTTTCCGCATCCGGCGATAAGATCGCGCACGTACGTCACGTCGAGCGCGAATTGAAGCTTACCCTCGACAAGAATGTCTCGGCGACATTTGCAGCATTTCTCGTCGACCAAATCCCGGCCCTGTTCGACGCCTTTTCCAAGACGAGCGGCGGTCAGGAAACTACCGAGGCCTAACAGCCTCGTCCCGCAAACACGAACCAGGAGCAGACAAGGCAAAAGAAAAAGGCCCCCGAAAACGGAGTTCCGGAAGCCCTTCTCTTCAAGTTTGGCGACTGACAGAGAATCACTTTCGCGAATCGCAGTCAAGCGTTTCTACGCGATTTTAATCGTCGTTTCGGCGAGCAGGTTTCCTTTGCCCAGCTGAGGCAAAAGACATGCAGTCACACTCTCCAACGACGCCTTTTGGGCGGCGATCGTTGACGCTTGCCCATGTGGCAAGCCAAATGATCGCAACCGAACGCCCTCCCGAAAAGATCGTGCACAAATGGAAGATCTTCCACGCCATCTGCACGGCACGGCCGCGCCTTGGGGTGTCGGAGCGCTCGCTGTCGGTGTTAAACGCGCTCCTGACGTTCCATCCTGAGACGGCGCTGACAGGAGAGGATGATCTGATCGTCTTCCCGTCGAACCATCAACTTAGCCGGCGGGCGCACGGCATGCCGGCATCGACGCTGCGGCGTCATCTCGCAGTGCTAGTCGATGCGGGGCTGATCGTTCGGCGCGACAGTCCAAATGGGAAGCGGTATGCGCGGAAGGACGATGCCGGCGCAATCGAGCTCGCCTTCGGCTTCGATCTATCCCCGCTCGTCGTGCGCTCGGAAGAGTTCGAGAGCCTGGCGGCTGATATCGAAGCCGAAGCCCGGGCGCATAAGCTCGTGCGTGAGCGGATCACGCTGTGCCGGCGCGACATCGCGAAGATGATTGCAACTGGCATTGAGGAGGGTGTCCCGACGCGAAGGGCAGGGCAGGGGCCCGCCGATTGGCAGGAGGTGCATGCGGCCTTCCGCGCAATGGTCGCTCAGATTCCGCGCACCGCGACGCGCCAGGAGCTCGAGCCGATTGCTGACGAACTGTCGCAACTTGCGGACGACGTGCTCAATCTTCTGGAAGCACACATCAAATCCAAGAATCCGAGCGCCAATGAGTCCCATTCCGAGCACCACATACAGAATTCAAATACCGATGCCTTCATTGATCTTGAACCTAGCCTCCGAGAAGGCAGGGCGGCGAGAGCTGAGCCAAAACCTCAACCATCGCGAGTTGCCGAGAGTACGTATCCGTTGGGAATGGTGCTGAACGCATGCCCGGATATCGTCGATTATGCGAAGGGGGGAATTTCGAACTGGCGCGATTTCCTTGCCGCCGCGGCCGTTGTGCGATCGATGCTGGGGATCAGCCCGAGCGCGTGGGAGGAGGCGCAAACCGTGTTGGGTGAAACGCAAGCGGCGGTCGTCGTCGCCTGCATCTTGCAGCGTAGCACCACCATACGATCGGCTGGCGGCTATTTGCGCGGGCTGACGCGGAAAGCGGAGGTAGGGGAGTTTTCTCTTGGGCCGATCCTGATGTCGCAGATCAATTCCCGGCTTCACGAAAAGCGACGAGCGTGAGCGATGGGTGACACACGGCTGGATTCGATTCCGGCTGGAGCTATCGCTCCAACCGGGGAGATCTAGGGCCGTCGGCGCCGCCTCACCAATGGAGGGGAATCCGCTTGCGGGATTTATCCGGCAGCGGAGATCCGCTCGAGCCGTCGGCACAAATATTTGATGCCTTCGGTCTGCTGGCGCCGCGCGGCTCTTGCCCTCGTCCAGGGTTTGGTGGGAGTCGGTCTGTTCGTCTTCCCAGACGATCCGAAAATCGCGAGGTGACGCCGATCTCAGTGTTGGTTTGAACCAACACGGCTACGGCGCGCGCACTTAGTTTGATTGCTTAGCGTAAGCATGCCCGGCTTTCAGGATTCTACGGCACCGCTGGTCCGAAGTGAGTGTTGGTTCAAACCAACACGGAGGATGAAGAGGCCCGGTCTGATCGGGAACGGTTCGATAGGCGCCGCACGGTTTGGAGGAACATGGATGGAACGGTTGCAGATGGTTTCATCAAGGTCCACCGGGTGAACACGATCGTCGTCAACAATCAAAAGGGCGGCGTCGGCAAGACGTCGCTTGCCGTGCATCTGGCCTGGTTCATGGCGGAAGCGGGCCGGCGGGTTCTGATGATCGATGTTGACGCGCAGGGCAATGCGACCGACACGCTCAAGCAGCATACAGGATCGATTTCGGCGGCGGACCTCTTCAAGCCGGGGACCCGGTTTGTCGCTGGTGAAAACAACGGCATCACACTAGCGCCGGCCGACAGCTCCTTGACGGATATCGACCGCGACAATGCTGCTGCCGTCATAACCCTGCAGCAGAATCTCGCCGATACCGCCGACCGGTTCGATGTCTGCGTGATCGACACCCCGCCATCCCTTGGCCTTCGCAGCGTCGCTTGCCTGATCGCCGCCTCGCATGTGTTGGCGCCGATTTACCTGGAAGATTATTCCGTAAAGGGTGTCAAAGGCCTGATGCAGACCGTGATTGGTGTGCAACGACGTTATCGTCGTCAGGACACGCGATTCCTCGGCCTGCTGCCGTCGAACTTCAATACCAAGTCGCCGCGTCAACGAACACACTTGGAGCAGTTGTTGCGCGAAGCGGGCAAGTACGTGTTCCCAGGCCAGATCGTTGCACGGGACGGCTATGCCGAAGCAGTCGCGGAGCGGGTGCCGGTGTGGAGCTTGAAGCGTCGCTCGGCGCAAGAAGCCGGTCGGGAAATCCGCGCAGTTCTCGCCAAGATCGTAGAGCGGCTCGGTCAGGAGACGACGGATGACGCTTGATCTCAGCTTCAGGGAGCTCGTCCACGTTGCGGCAAACCCTGGCGCAGCAACGGGGCGGCCGCTCCTGGTCGCGATTGACTGCATTGACGAAGACCCCGGTCAACCACGCCGCACCTTCAGCGAACAGGAATTGGAGGAGCTCTCCCAATCGATTGCTGAACATGGCGTACTGCAACCTATCGTGCTTCGCCGTTCTAGTGAAGATGGACGCTCTGTCATCGCCATGGGCGCGCGCCGGTACCGCGCCGCGCAGCGCGCAGGGCTTCGTGAAATGCCTGCGTTCACTAAGGCTGCTGGAAAGTCGCGGTCCAGAGTGCCGGTGTCAGTTAGTGCCTTCGTTTCCTCGGCTGCCGGCGTATCGGTCTTCGCGATGCCAACCCCGCCAAGCGACCGCGACGAGGAGAGTTCGGCGCAGAGGGCAGGGGCCCTCGATCGCCTTACAGTGGTGAGCGCTGAATGCAGAGAGTGTTGGTTTGAACCAACATCAAGGGGCGCTTTTTTTCTTTCTAGTGCAGGATAGGCTTTGCGCCAGCGATGTATTACATCGCGATTGGGATTGGAGCGCATGGCTCTGATGGTCGCCATCTCGAACCGCCGCCTCGTTGCGGCCGACGACGGCGCCATTGCGTTCCGCTGGAAAGACTACCGCATCACGCACGTGCTGCCCAAGGGCTTCCACCGTATTCGCCACTACGGGCTCCGAGAACATCACGACCGCCCGCGCACTCCTCAATGTCACCCCGCCCGCCGCCGGCCCGCAAGAGCAGCCGGATAGCGCACGGATTCGCCACGCGTGCTGCCTTGCTCATGCCCTTGCTGCGGCGCCCGCATGATCGTGATCGAGGCGTTCGCGCGCGGCTGTCAGCCGAGGTGGCGTCCTGCGCCGGATAGGATCGACACCTCATGACCCAAGCCTCCCGTCGACCTCGCAGCTTCCCGCTCCGACGGCGCTGGCTCCACGCCGGCAGAGCCCGCTCTCGATCCAATCACGGTCATCAATACGGTGAGAGCCTGTTGATGCACTCCGAGCAGCCGCCGAGATGCCTATTGCATGCTCCCGACATCGCTTGCGAACCTACTCGCAGATCATATCCCGCCTGCATCGCATCCACCATCGAGGGCGGCGCCAGCATCAAATCCCCATAGCACCCGCTGCCTAGCCGATGCCCTCGAGAGCACCGGCGCGGCTCCAGCAAGCCAGGGAGTAAGAGCCCCTGCTCAGCTTGGGGATGCGCAGCTCGACTGCGCCGACGTGGGTCTTCCAGATCCGGCCGCGGTACCTGACTGCGCGAGCAGCTCAGAAAGCAGATCGCCTCGTTTCGTCCCTGATGGTCACAAGACCTTAGAGCGAACCTGCGATGTCTTCGCTTGGCCTTTCAGACTTCATCGCGTCGTCTTTCGAGCGATCACAAATTTTGTAGAGAGGCACTTCCATCTCCGCTCAATGATGGTAAACTATAGACGACTATCACCCTTTGCTTAGGCCAAATCGACAGGACGTCGGTCTTGGATGCGCAGGCGCGTGGTTCAGGAGGTGCGCAATGGCCCGCCATTTCGATCTGGTAGAAGGTGATCACGTCATGGACGTTTTTGGTTCCCTCTACCGAGATGGTTGTTTGCCTGCGTCCTGGAACGGCAGCCTCGCGCAATCATGCCGAGCGACCATCAAGGGTTTTTGCCGGACGTGTCGCCAGACAGAGCGACCAGTGGTTGCCGTTTCCTGAGCCCGCTTTGGAGCTGATTGTTGTCAACGAGGAGCTCAATGCCCGCACACGAACTCTCCTCCGAAGGCGATGCAGGGTCGAATGGCGTACTCCTGCATTGTGACTTCGAACGGGTTGCCGCTCTTGTGCCGAACACGACGGCTCTGGACTGCAACGGCATCACCGTCTCCTACGGCGAACTCAACAATCGAGCAAATCTCCTTGCGCAGCGGTTGCGACTGATGGGCATTCGGCCCGACGCAGTTGTTGGGTTGTTCATCGAGCGATCGATCGACATGGTCGTCGGTCTGCTTGGCATTCTGAAGGCTGGAGGAGCCTACCTGCCGCTTGACCCCGACTATCCTCTCCAGCGCCTGTCTTACATGCTGGACGACGCCGAGGCTCGGGTCGTCGTCACGCATCGCGCTTTAAGCGGGCGCCTCGACTCCATCACATCGTCGGCCCAGATCGTTCGCCTGGACGACTCCCATGCATCAGGGGCGACCGATGTCCGCTCTGCGCGGCGACCGCGGGACCTGAATCTCGCTTATGTCGTCTATACTTCAGGATCAACCGGCGCCCCCAAGGGCGTCATGGTGCCTCATTGCGGTCCGGTGAACTATCTCAGGAGCCTGCAAGAGACCTTCAAGATTTCGCGGCAGGACCGGTCGCTTACCGTTTCCACTCTTTCCTTTGACGCCTCGGTGCGAGACATCTTTGGCGCGCTGAATGCCGGCGCCAGCGTTCACATCGTGCCTGGTCGCTATACGCCGGATCCCGAGGCGCTGACCCGGATCATTCAATCCGGGACGGTATCAGTGCTCCTCAGCAGTACCCCCTCACTTCTGCGAGCGCTGTGCATGCACGCATCACCGGAACTCAAATCTCGACTGCGGCTCATTCTGGTCAGCGGTGAGGTTCTGGATCAAGCTCTGATTTCCGAGGTCTCAACGTGCTTCGGAACGCAAGTGCAGATCGTGAACCAGTACGGCCCAACAGAATGCACGATGACCACAACTCGTTACGCCGTGGGCCCGAGCAGCCTCGAACGAACGCTTCCGATTGGAAAGCCGATCGCGAACACGAAGGTTCAGATACTCAACGATGCGCTCATTCCAGTGCAGTCTGGCGAGGTTGGACACATATTCATACTGGGGGCTGGCCTAGCGAGAGGTTATGTCCAGCGCCCCGACCTGACTGCGGAACGCTTCCTACCAAATCCATTTGGTGTTGGAGAACGGCTCTACAGGACGGGAGATCTCGGCCGCTTTCGGGCGGACGGTGAGCTGGAGTTTCTTGGCCGGACGGATCAGCAGGTGAAGATCCGAGGCAATCGTATCGAACTCGGCGAGGTCGAGGCGGTCATGTTGAGCCATGTGGCGGTAAACCGGTCTGTCGTCGACGTTCGAGAGGATCGTCTCGAACGGCGTCTCGTTGCCTATCTGGTTCTAGATGGTGGCTACCCGGCTCCCTCGAGCGCCGATCTGCGTGAGTTTTGCCGCAGCCGCCTGCCAGACTACATGGTGCCGTCCGCCTTCGTTGTCCTTCCAAGCCTTCCGCTGACGCCCAATGGCAAGCTTGACCGCAGGGCTCTTCCGCCTCCGGACTATCATAAAGAGCAGTTTGTCCCGCCGAGAACGCCACTAGAGGTTGCCGTGGCGCGCATATGGGCGGAGGTGCTCGGCATCGATCGCGTCGGCGCTAACGACAACTTCTTCGATCTCGGAGGCCACTCGCTCTCCGCGATGAGGATCGCGGCGCGTCTCCATACTGATCTTGGCATCCAGATCGAGCTACGCGCGTTGTTTGAGGCGAACTGCCTGCGTGATTTCACCCGCGAAATCGCGCGGACGTCTGCTGACCCGCTTGGCATTTCGCTGGATCCACCCGAATCAAGAGCCGCATTCAGCGATTGAACGAGCGGTCATTCTTCGGGGAAGACTCTTATGGTGGGAAGCGTTGGATTCGTCGGTCTGGGAGCCATCGGTTCACCGATTGCACACAGGATCCTGCTGCGGAGGGGGGCACTCACTGTGTTCGACATCAACGCCGCGGCTTGCGAGCCGCTTATCGTCCAGGGCGCTCGGCGAGCATCTTCTGTCGCTGAAATTGCCGACCTGTGTGATGTCGTCTTCGTTTGCGTTGATCCACCCGATGCATATCGACAGGTCGTCCTAGGGGCGGACGGGATCATCGACGGGTCCCGCTTAAGATATTACGTACATATCGGAACGACCGGCCCTGATCTGATCAGAGAGCTTGCCGAAGCCTTGGGCCGACGAGGCATCGTAACCCTTGACGCACCCATGACGGGCGGTCCCGCACGTGCGCGTGAGGGGAGAATGACCGTTATGGCAGCAGGGGACGCAGCGGCGTTGAAGGCGATCGAGCCGCTCTTCGCGGCCTACGCAACGCATATCGTCCCGGTGGCGCCGGAGCCAGGGCCAGCCCAGATTCTCAAGATCATCAATAACACCATCACTGCGGCAAACCTGGCGGTGGCGGCTGAGGCGCTCGTGCTCGGAACAAAGGCGGGGCTAGATCCCGCGGCCATTCTCGAAGTTGTGAACTCCGGGTCGGCCCGCAGCGACGTCACCATGACCAAGTTTCCGCGGCACGTCTTAACGCGAAGCTTTGATTTCGGGGCTGCGATGAGCTTGGTCAGCAACGATCTTGGCGCTTGTCTCCGAGAAGCTGAGCGCTTGCGCGTACCAATGTCGGTCGGTCGCGCCGTCTGGGAGCTCTTTCGTCGTGCAATGACGGAGGGGAGTTCTCGCGATGACCTCACTCGTGTCGTCGAGCGCATCGAAGCTTGGGCGGGAGTAGAGCACCCATGAGCACTGGCAAGCAGTTCGATGATCGTAACATGCCGCAAGTTGAAGAGAAGGAATATGCGTGATGAGAAATTCCCATCCTGCACTTTCTGCCGATATCACTGTTCCGGCCTCGGGGTGGTTCGGGGCCGAAATTGCCGGAGTGCACGACTGGATCCACGAGCTCACGGACGAAGAGCGTGAGGAACTGAGGCGAGCTCTCGCGATCGCTCAAAAAATGAGTCGACCTCAACATGATCTTACGCCGGAAGACTTCCCTCTGCCTGTTATGGGGCGTCGCCTGGCCGCGGTCGTATCCTCGCTCGAGACTGGGCGTGGGTTCGCGTTGTTGCGAGGTCTTCCAGTCGAGGATCTTTCCGAGGATCAAGCCCGACTGATGGCGTGGGGCGTTGGCTTGCATGTCGGTGTCGCGCTTCCTCAAAACGCAAACGGCGCCTTGATTCATGACGTTCGTGATCGCGGCGAGTCAAGCGCAACCACTTTGCGCGGAAACGGCAGCACGGAAGAAATCGCCTACCACGTCGATCCGTGCGATGTCGTAGCGTTATTTTGTCGTCGCGTCGCGGCTGCGGGCGGTGAAAGCTTCTTGTGTAGTTCTCGCGCGATCCATGACACGATTCGCAGCCGCCGGCCGGACCTTTTGGATCTACTCTATCAGCCGTTCCATTTTGCCGAGCTTGGCTCAGGAGGGGTGTACGCCTGTCCGATATTCGGATGTGCCGACGGATTTTTCACAAGCCACTACTACAAGGCTCGGATTCTCAAGGCCGCAACGATGCCAAACGTTCCGCGCCTTACGGAAGCGCAGTTGGAGGCGATCGATCTGATCCAGAAGCTAGCCTCTGATCCGAAGTATCACATCGCCATGAAGTTGAAGGTCGGGGATCTTCAACTCGTCAACAACCACGTGGTGTATCATCGGAGATCTTCTTACGACGATCATTCGGATCCGGATATGAAGCGGCACCTATTTCGGTTGTGGTTCGCCGTTCCCGGGAGTCGACCGCTGGACAGCGCGTTCGGGGGCTTTTGGAATCAAACCGCGGCCAGCACTGTGCGCGGCGGTGCCCAGCGATGGAACCGAATAGTCGACCATGTGACGGGCTACCAGCGGCGGTTGGCCCAAATCCACGGCCTATCGTTCGATGCCTGAGTGGCGGCTGAAGCCTTAAAAATATGGAGCAGACCAGGTGACCGATCTCGTTCGTGACGCTGCGCAATCTGGGATTGTGATCTTTCATGAGGAAGTAGCCCGTGATGGGGCTCAGGGTAAGACTCTGCTGACCGGCGCGCAGAGGAGCGCCATCGCGAAACGACAAAGTGCGATCTTCGGGCCGCAAGCGTGTCGTCAACTCGTCTTCAATGCCGGTTTCCCGAGCATCGGCAAAGAAGAATTCGAGGCGGTCCGCCTGGTCATCGATGAAGTTGACGAGTGCTATGTGGGCGCCGCCGGCCGCGCCCAGCGAGCAGACGCGGATATTCTCTTGAAGGCAGTCAAGGGAGCAAGGCATGGACGCATTTTCATCGCCGTGCCGGTTTCTACGCGCATGTGCGAGACCTTGCTCCACATGAACCCGGACGAATGCCTGGCCCGCGCGCTGGATGTCGTAAGGTACATCCTCGACAGGTCCGACGGGGCTTTCGTCGATGTGGCCCTCGCCGATGCCACGCGAGCCGACCCTGGTTTCGTTGCCGAGGCATCGGAGGCGCTGACCAACGCCGGCGCATCCATGATCATACTCTGCGACACGGTCGGCTCTCTGTTTCCGAATGAGGCGGGAGAGTTCTTTCGAAACCTCAAGTCGCGAACCGGGGACGCGGTGTCCTTCATCGCGCATATGCACAATGATCTCGGTTTTGGTCTGGTCAATACTCTGGAGGCATTGCGCGCGGGTATCTTCGGCTTGACCAGTTCATGGCTCAGTCTCGGTGAACGTTCAGGAATGCCTGCCACTGAACAACTTCTGTTCGTACTCGGACATGAGCCGGAGCTTCTGTTGCGGAAACTTGGTGTGAGAGATCAGATCTGGTTTTCGCAGCCAAATCTTCGTGGGATTCCGCCGATCGCCCGTTATGTAAGTCAGGCGACAGGGGTTCCTCTGACGACCACGACCCCGATCGTCGGCCAGGGAGTCAATTCCATTTCGACGGGCACGCCGTTCACCGATCCCTCGGTTTTTCAACCCTTCGATCCGCAAGCCGTTCTCGGCATTCCTCGACAAGTTCTCCTGACGCCGCTTGCCAGTTCGCGTGTGATCGCCGCCGTCGCACAGCGCCTTCATCTCGACCTGAGCCCGGCAGAGACGGAGATCTGTCTAAGGTGGGTGAAGTCCGAGGCTTACATGCGACGTGTGCCATTGATCGACGATGAAGACTTCTGTTTCTTCGTCTCAAACCTTCGAGCCGCCAAACGTCACGACACGACCGAGCCGAGCTTCAATATGGAGGACGTCAGGCGACCACACATGGTGGCGTCACAGTGAGAACGCGGTCGGGCAAAAGTAATTGGCGATGCCGATCGAGCCGTGCTGCGGTCCTGTTCCGTTCATCCAACCTTCGCCGAGGTTTTGCAGGGCCCGTCACCGCCGATCGGCAATCAAGAGAAATTCAGGTGCGACCAATGGATCACGTTCGGGTCTCGACGCCAATGACGCGGAGCCGGTGGACGTAAGCCACACATCCAAGACATATCCGGACAAGCTTTGCGGGCAATCAACTCGTGGCTCGACGTGAAGAAGGAACTGTCGAATGTCGATCGGTGAAGAAATGGGGTCGGTCAGCGCTGTGATCGAGCCTGTAACGGCCGAGTCGGATGTCCCGAGCGGGGGCTACCGCATTCATTGGCAAGGCACGCCGCTTTCGAGCGCTCAGGAGCGGATCTGGATCGTCAACGAAATGTATCCGCCGAGTGGCGCGTACAACATCACGGCGGCGCAGATCTTGCGTGGAACGGTGGATACGACCTCTCTTCGTCGCGCCGTTGAGAGGACCGTCGCGCGGCATGAGGGGTTACGCAGTCGGTTCGCGGTTGTTGATGGACATCCGGTCCAAGTAGTGACGCCGAGTGAGGGGCCGTGGCCGATCACGATGTTGGACTACCGCGACCATGCCGGCGAGGAGCGAGAGCATGGCCTGCGTGAAACCATCGACATGCTGCGGACGGCGCCTTTTGATCTTATTCGCGATTCACTTTTCCGCGTCGCGATTCTGCAGATCGACCTCAATCAGACTCTGCTTGTTCTCGTCATACATCATATTGTTTCCGACGAGTGGTCGATGGGCCTTCTGTTCAGAGATATCCTCGAGTTCTACAACAGTCAGGTCACAGGTGAACCAATCCGGCTGCCAAAGCTCGGTTCGCGATACCTCGATTATACGCTCTCGCAACAGGGGGCATGGCTGGATACCGTCATGAAGAGGCACTTGCCTTACTGGCGGGAGCGGCTGGCTGAGGCCCCGCAACGGATAGAGTTGCCGACCGATCGCCCTCACTCGAGAAGTCCACGGATGCGGGGTGGAGGCATCCCGATCAGCATATCGGAGGTTCTGGGTTGCGAGATCAAGCGGCTCGCCCGACGAGAACGAGCCACCCCCTTCATGGTTCTGCTCGCTGTCTATCAGTTGGTGCTGGCCCGTTGGAGCGGCCAAGACGACATCCTGGTGGGCGTCCCCGTCGCAGGTCGTTCTCGTAGGGATTTGGAGGATGTCGTCGGGTGCTTTGTCAACATGCTGGTCTTGCGCGCGGAGGTGCCAGACAGATGCGGCTTCGCAGAGCATTTAAGGGCCACGCGCCAGACTGTGCTCGCTGCCCTCGCTCATCAAGATGTTCCTTTTGAGAAGCTGGTCCAGGCACTTCAGCCCCCCAGGGGCTTAAGTCATCATCCCTTTTTTCAAGTCACATTTGTGCTTCAGACGGCGCCCTCCACGCTGCCGGACGTTGAGGGTGTGGAGGTGACACCGACTACATTTGCCTCCGCCTTCGCCAAGTTCGAACTTTCGCTTGAGCTGCGCGAAGAGGGTGACGGCTATGCCGGCGTGCTTGAGTACTCCGCAGATCTGTTCGACGCGTCGACAGCGGCGCGCCTGGTCGCGCATTTCGAGACCCTGTTGGAGGCGGCGCTGGCCGATCCGGAGCGCCCGGTCAAGGAGCTCCCACTGCTTACTGCGGGAGAGCGACGGACGCTGGTGGAATGGAACATGACGGCGGCGCCATACCCGGCAGAGCGCTGCCTCCACGAACTGTTCTCCGAACAGGTATTGCGCACGCCGGAGGCGGTAGCTGTTGTTTTCGGGGCTGAAAGGATCAGCTACGGAGATCTGGAGACACGGGCTAACCGGCTGGCACGCCATTTGCGCGAACGGGGGTTGGGGCGCGAGGCGGTGGTTGGGCTTTGCCTGGAACGCTCGACCGCGCTGGTCGTTGGACTGCTCGCCATTCTGAAGGCGGGTGGTGCCTATCTGCCGCTAGATCCCGACTACCCAGCTGACCGGTTGGCTTACATGTTGAGCGATGCCCGTGCGGCGGTCGTGTTGACGCACAGCACGCTGGCGCACCGGCTGCCGGCGAGTAGCAACATCTCGATCATGTGTGTGGACAGTGAGGCGGAAGCGATTGGTGCGCAGCCTAATTGTGCCCCCGCCGTACCGGTGCATCCCGATAATCTCGCCTACGTCATATACACGTCGGGCTCCACGGGAAGACCCAAGGGAGTCATGGAGCCGCATCGCGGTGTCGTCAATCGGCTGACCTGGATGCAGGACGTCTACCAGCTCGACTCGACCGATCGTGTCCTGCAAAAGACTCCGTTTAGCTTTGATGTTTCTGTTTGGGAGTTCTTTTGGCCACTGCTGTATGGCGCGCGGCTCGTGGTGGCACCTCCAGGCGCGCATCGCGATCCGTTAGCGTTGTCGAGGCTGATCGGTGAGCAGGGCATCACAATCGTCCATTTCGTCCCATCCATGCTGCGGGCCTTTCTCGACGGAGCGGATTTGGCTCAATGCGCCACGCTCCGTGATACAATGTGTAGCGGCGAAGCCCTGCAATCGGATCTGCAGAATCGCTTCTTGGGCGCACTGGGAAGCCGGCTGCACAACCTGTACGGTCCAACCGAGGCGGCCGTCGACGTCAGCTTCTGGGCATGTCGGCCTCTGCCCGATGAGGCTTTGGTTCCGATTGGCCGGCCAATCGCCAACACCCAGCTGCATGTCTTAGACCGCTGCCTCGAGCCGGTACCGGTAGGTGTCGCAGGTGAGCTATACATCGGAGGCATCGGGCTTGCACGGGGCTATCACGGGCGCCCGGATCTGACGGCAGATCGCTTCGTGCCAAATCCATTCAACGTTGGTCAGCGGCTTTATAGGACGGGTGACCTCGCTCGTTGGCGCCGGGACGGAGAGCTGGAGTTCCTTGGCCGGACGGACCAGCAGGTGAAGATCCGAGGCTTTCGTATCGAGCCTAGCGAGGTCGAAGCGATAATGTTGAGCCATGTTGCGGTAAGTCAGGCTGTCGTGGACGTTCGAGAGGATGGTCCCGGCCTCGAACGGCGTCTTGTTGCCTACCTTGTTCTCACCGGCGAACAGCCGTCCCCCTCGAGCGCCGATCTGCGTGAGTTTGCCCGCAGCCGTCTACCCGACTACATGGTGCCTTCCGCTTTCGTCGTCCTTCCGGGCCTGCCACTAACGCCCAACGGCAAGCTTGATCGCAAGGCTCTTCCGCCTCCGGATTATCGTCAAGAACAATTCGTCGTGCCGGCAACACCGCTGCAGGCCGCGTTGGCGCGCATATGGGCGGAGGTGCTGGGCATCGATCGCGTCGGTGCCAACGACAACTTCTTCGATCTCGGAGGCCACTCGCTTTTGGCAACGCGGCTCGTGGCCGGAATCCGCAAGCATACGGGCTGCGATATTCCCATTCGGTCGATCTTCGAGACCAAGACCCTTGCGGAGCAAGCCGCGTTGATCGACGAATTCAAGGGCTGGCCGCAAGCCGCGCTCCTGATGGATATCGTCCCTAAGAGGCGCCCGGCGTCTGTTCCTGCGACCGCAGGGCAGTTGCGACTTTGGTATCAAGCGATGGGGAGTGAAACCCAGCAGGCAAGCCTAGTCGATCACGTCGCCGAGAACCTTTCATACGTGGCCGATCTCCGTGGGCCGCTTCAGGTGCACCAACTGGAGGCCGCTCTTCGACGAGTCGTCGAGCGCCACGAAGCGCTTCGGACCACGTTCGGATGCGATCGCGGCCAGGTCGTCCAAATCGTCGGGGATGCGCAGCTTCAGGTCCTGGAGATTGTCGATGCACGCCACATGAAAGGTGAGGCGATCGACAGTGCGCTCGAAACGGCCTGCCGAAAGTCATTCGATCTCAAGCACGATCGCCCATTGCGGGCGTTGCTGCTTCAAGTTGGCGACGACCATGCGGTGCTTGCGATAGTTGTTCATCACGTCGTTTCAGACGGCTGGTCAATGCAGATTATTTTGTCCGAGCTCGCCGAATTCTACAATGCGGCGCTGGATGGCAGGGTCCTGGAACTCCAGCCTGCCTTGCAATTTGCGGACTACGCGCTTTGGCATCAGCGACTGCTTCGTGATGGAAGCCTTGACGAGCAGATCGCCTATTGGAAACGAACGCTTGCTGCGCCGCCACCCCCTCTCGCCGTTGGCGCCGATCTTGACGGCGCGGACTCGCTGTCTCAAGCGACGCGACCAGAGCACAGACGCATCTTCCCATTATCCCGCCCGCAACGTGAACGCGCGACGGCAGTGGCGAAGCGGGTCGGATGCTCTCCGATGGCTATCTACATGACAGCAGTACACTTGTTGATCCGGGCCCGTTCTGGGCGCAGTGACGTGGTCGTGTTAGTTGCCTCTGCCAACCGACGTAATGCATCCACGCAGAAGACCGTCGGCCGGTTCTTCAATTACCTGGCGATAAGAACCCGATCGACCCCGGATATGGCGGCAATCGACTTGCTCCGGCACGTGAACACTGCGCTCACAGAGGGGTACGAACGCCAGGAAACGCCCTTTGAACTGATCCACCGTGCCTTGACTGGAAGCGACGCCCTGTTCAGCAGGCCGATATCGGAAGTGGCGATGAATTTCATGACGGCGGACGCGCCGCTGATGTTGCGGGACGTCAAGGCACACCGGCGGGCGGACCCCGGCATCAGCAATCTCAAGCGCGCCCTGAACCTCGGCTTCGTCGACGACGGCCTCACAACGGAGTGTCAGATGAGAGTCGATGCGATGCGCTTCAGCGCGTCGGCTGCCGATCGGTTGATGACCCTTTGGATCGAGGTGTTGGACGCCTTAATTCGTGATCCGTCCGTCACCGTCGAGGCGCTTCTCAGTCATGAGACGATCGGAATGGCGATTGTCGCGGGGCAGCAGGAATAGCTCCCCGAGCAATCGGATCAATGAGAGGCTCACGTGTTCAAGGCTGCAGAGAACTGGATCAAGCCAACCATCTCCGGGGCACCCGGTGCGCCTCCGCAGGGATTGCTGAGATTCTACTGGTTTTTCCTTCGGCAGTTTCGATGGCCGATCGTGGTTTTGTTGGTCTCGGGCCTGCTCGTGGCGGTTCTGGACGCGCTCGTTCCGGCTCTCATCGGCTGGATCGTCAGGTTGGTGACGGAGATGCCGCGCGGTAGTTTGCATAGTCACTTGCCTATGATTGTCCTGGCGGCGGCGCCAATCGTCCTGCTGAGGCCTGCGATATCGGCGGCGTACAAACTCGTGGCAAATCAGGCTATCGCGGCGAACACCGCCAATCTGGTTCGCTGGCAAAGTTATTGGCATGTGACGCGCCAGAGCTGGTCGTTTTTTCAGAGTGATTTCGCCGGGCGGCTCACAAGTCAAATACTCGCGACCGGTCCGGCGCTGCGCGACAGCGTCGTGATGTCGATCCAAACGATCTGGTATGCGCTGATCTATGGTGCCAGCGCGATATTGCTCCTGGCGCTCGCGGACGTTTGGCTGGCGATTCCGACAATACTCTGGTTTGCGGCTTTCGGTGCAATCCTCGCCTGCGTCCTGCCGCGAATGCGCCAACGCTCGCGCGAGATGTCGGACCAGCGCTCACTTGTGACGGGGCGCATGGTCGACACCTACACAAATATCCAAACCATCAAGCTGTTCACGCGCCCGTCCGTGGAAGACCACTATGTGCGCGAGGCGCTAGACGCACACACAACGACTCACCACAAACTGCTCGGCCTGCAAACTTACCTCAGCATTGCCCTCTCCATCCTGAACGCCTCCTTCCTGTTGGCCACGGGCAGCCTGACCATTGGTCTTTGGGATAGAGGACGTCTTGCGGTTAACGAACTGGTTATGATCCCGCCGCTGTGCTGGCACATCGTGACGATGTCCGAATCCATCATTCAGCAGGTAGCGTCCATCTTCGAGAACATTGGAGCAGTCCAAGAGGGGATGAGATCGATCGCTCATCCGGTTCAGATCAATGATCCCGAGGGAGCGCGGGAACTCCAGGTGAGGGAGGGCGACGTTCTATTCAGGAACATACGGTTCAATTACGGGCGCGATAGCGGTTTGTTTGACAAGCTGAACCTTCACATCGCTGGAAAAGAAAAGGTTGGTCTGGTTGGCGGTTCCGGTTCTGGGAAATCCACGCTCGCGCACCTTCTGCTTCGGTTTTTCGATCCGACAAGCGGTCAGATTGCAATCGACGGACAAGATATCGCGTCGATTAGTCAAGAGAGCTTGCGATCGCACATCTCGATGGTAACGCAGGATACTTCTCTTCTTCATCGCTCCATAGTCGAAAACATCAGATACGGATCGCCGGATGCCACCGATGCAGAGGTGGTGGCCGCCGCCCAAAAAGCGCACGCGCACGATTTCATAGAAAGAGTTACCGATTGGAAGGGGCGGCGTGGCTACAACGCCCACGTGGGTGAACGCGGCGCGAAACTATCGGGCGGGCAGCGGCAGAGAATCCTGATCGCGCGAGTGTTTCTCAAGAACGCGCCAATCCTGATTTTGGATGAGGCGACGTCGTCTCTCGACGCGGAGGCCGAGGCGGTCATCCACGAGCAGCTAAGCGAGTTGATGAACGACAAGACCGCGATTGTGATCACGCACAAACTGTCGACGGTCGCTCATCTCGATCGTCTCGTTGTCCTGGATCGAGGACGACTCGTCGAAGAAGGAACGCACGCTGATCTCTTGCGGCGCAGGGGGCGATACGCCGAGCTTTGGCGCCAGCAGACGGGAGAGCATAAATTGTCGTCTGCAACGTCCGGCTAGGGCGTCCGTACGAAGCGCAAACAGGTGGGATCAGAACGGCTCAACTTATCATCTCAAACGAGGACTCAACATGACGAGCGAGCAGCTTCATATCGCGGTGATGAATGACGAAGAGCAATACTCGCTCTGGCCGGCCGAAGCGGCCCCTCCGGCGGGCTGGAGTCGCGTTGGAAAGCCGGGTTCTCGAGAAGAGGTGCTGGCCTTCATCGCGACCGTTTGGACCGACATGCGGCCGCGCTCCTTGAGGATTGCCGAAGCGACGGAGAGCGACGGCGGAGTTCATTGGGCGGCGACGAGCTAACCAATCGCGCAGTCCATCGACCGTCTTCAGGAGGAGGTGGCTTATGAAGTGTGGAATGAGTGCTGAGCCGATAGCCACCACGACGTCACCGGCTCGCCGGGCAGCGAATTTCCTCTTCGTTGTCGATGAATACGTAGGTCACCTGCATGGAGTGCTGGGCTTGGCGAAGCGCCTGATGGAGGCGGGGCACAATGTCTTGTTCATCGGCAGTCGGACCAGCGCGGCGATCCTGCGTCGCGAGAACGTTCTGGCCATGGAAGAGACGTGGCTTCCCCTCGCGAGTCCGAGGATGAGCTGGTCAAGCCTGTTTCGCCGTCGGTCAACCATCGAGAGGCGCCTTGTTGTGTTGAAGCATGGGCGAGAGAGGATTGCCTCTATCGTGCGCGACGTTCGTCCAGATCTGGTGATCTTCGATCCGTTCGTCCTCGAGTATTATCCATTCTTCTGGGAGCACAATGTCAGGGCGGTGTCGGTCAGTACCAAGCCATTGTTCAGTTTCGACCCCGCGATTCCTCCATACACCAGCTTGCTGGTGCCAGATCAAACACCGATGGGGCGGCTGCGTGTGCTCGGTGCCTGGGCCTATCGTTGGATCGTTGACGCGAGGGATCGTCTTGAGTTTGCGCTTCGTCGGCTCATTACGGGTCTGGCGCCTCGCGTCAGTCATCGATTCACTTCCAGGATGGTCGGATATCCTCTTTCTCGAAATTGGCGAACCCGTCCGATCCGATTCGATCTTCGCTTGGCCGACGTGCCTGAAATTGTCTTGCAGGCGCGCGAATTTGACTTTCCTCGAGTGCGTCCACTCGATCCGCACGCGCATTTCGTGGGGCCTTGCGTGGATCTTCGCGATGTTGATGCGGACTGCTCGGCATATCTTCCCCCCGGAGATGGGCCATTGATCCTGTGCAGTCTGGGCACGGTGCGGCGTGTTCCCGACCGGATGATTCTCAATTTTTATCGCCACGTCATCGACGCGGTGGCTTCCGATCAAAGGTATCGGCTCGTGATAGCGACCGGTGCAGAGGAGGAGGCGCGCGTGCTGCAGAGCCGCGTCCCCGCGGGGGTGACGTCAATTCGCGTGCACGGTTGGTTGCCGCAGACCGCGATTCTTCGACGAGCGAGCCTGATTATCTCTCATGGAGGAGGGAGCTCGCTAAAGGAGGCCATTGCGCTGGGTGTCCCGATGATCGTCTATCCGCGTCGCGCCGACCAGCCTGGCTGTGCCGCTCGCGTCGTTTATCACGGATTGGGACTGGCCGCTGCGATCCACAGCGCGACGCCAGCCTCGATTAGCAAGGCGATCGATCATGTGATCGCCAATCCGACGTTCAAGCGGAGATGCGAAGAGATGAGCCAGCATTTCAAAGCGTACGATCAGAATAACGTTGCTGTTCGGAAACTATGTGCGTTCGCCGCGGGTGAGGCCGCATGACATGGGCGGCTGTCTCTGGACGGCTCGTAGCGAGACCAGACGAACCGGTTTCGTGCGCATTGGCCGTCTCGCCGATCGGGCAGTGCTGGATGAGAACCTCAGTATTCGAACGCAAAGAGCTGAGTTGTGTAGGTGGTTGAATATACGTTCATCGGGTCCATCGCGTTACCGGGAGTGACAGAATGTTTGAGCTTGCCAATCTTGAAATCCATGCTTGGGACGGCTGCAATCTTTCGTGTGAGAGCTGTTCGCACTACTCGTCGCTGGGACTGCGCGGGGGTCCGAGCGATGACGATTGCCGTAACTGGATGATGCCGTGGTCCTCCCGACTGAGGCCGAAGATATTCTCCATAGTGGGTGGGGAGCCAACCCTGAATCCGAATCTTGCCGAGATCGTTCAGAGTGTGGGAGAGCTATGGCCAGATAGCAGGATACGACTTGTCACGAACGGCTTCCTGCTGAAGAGACATCCGAAGCTGCCTGAGATCATGGCACCGATCTCTGAAAGGGCATACATTGAGGTCTCGTCCCATCACGGCGGAGCGGAGTATCAAAGCCGGTTTGCTCCCGTTAGGGACATCTGCGCCGAGTGGCAGCAGCGCTTCGGCTTGGATATTCGAATCCGGCCGGCCGACGCGCGGTGGACTCGGCGCTATTGGGCGGCCGGATCAAGCGTCACCTTCCCTGATGGCGAGCCCCGGGCGGCATGGGAAGCCTGTGAGGGCAAGAGATGTAGACAGATATTCGAGGGGCAGCTCTGGAAGTGTCCGCCGATCGCGTACTTCGAGCTCCTCGCGAAGAGCAATCAGATCGACGAGAGATGGATCAAACTGGCGCATAGCTACAAGGCGTTGGATCCGGCTTGCTCTGATGAGGAGCTAACGGCGTTCCTGAGTCGCGAAGAGGAGGAGGTCTGTCGATTGTGCCCGAGCAAGCTGGAGCCATTCGAACTGCAGAATCCGCTCCTTCCTCGAGGACAGCGCAGGCCAGAGCAGCCACCCCGCAGATTAAGCTAGCCGCCGAACTTCGCTCGCCCATCGCATCAAACGGGACGCACGCAATGCATGCGTCGTTCAATCCGTGTCTGTCGCAAGGAGATAGTATGCAACGGTTTGCCTCGTCACAGTGGCCATCGCTCTCTCGACCTGATGGAAGGACCCGAGTGGCCCTGGGATTGGCGGTTGCTGCGTTTTTGTCGGCCGTCCCTGCGACGGCCGCGCATCGGTCACACCATCGGGGTGGGCTGCCGGTCGACGCGGGTGTCAGGTACTCCTCGATTGTCGTCGATTGGAAAAGCGGTCAGGTCCTTCAAGAGGATGACCCGGACCGGATCACCTACCCAGCCTCCTTGACCAAGATGATGACGTTGTACCTCACCTTCGATGCGCTCGAGAAGGGCACCCTGACGCTGCAACAGCTTCTTCCTGTATCCGAGCGGGCAGAAAGCATGGTCCCTACGAAGCTCGGCGTGAGGATGGGACAGCATCTGAGGGTGGAGGACGCGATTCTGGCGCTGATAACACGGTCGGCGAACGACGCAGCCGTTGTTCTCGCCGAAGCACAGGGTGGCACGGAAGACGCGTTTGCCGAGGCGATGACGCGAAAGGCAAAGGAGCTTGGAATGAAAAATTCCATATTCCGCAACGCTTCGGGGCTTCCGGACCCAGAACAGCGCAGCACCGCACGCGACCTGGCTATCCTTGCCGGCGCGTTGATTGCCGATCATCCCGAATTCTATCCATATTTCAGCCGCAGGGCTTTCAATTGGCGGGGGAGCACCATCGCCACTCACAACCATCTCATGGAACGCTACCCCGGCATGGACGGACTAAAAACCGGCTACGTCCGCGCCGCAGGCTTCAACCTCGCGGCGTCGGCGAAACAAGATGGCAGACGTCTCGTCGGCATAGTGCTGGGCGGGCGATCTCCGGTCGCCAGGGACGACCACATGGCAATCCTGCTCGATTCCGCATTTGCCGAATGATCGAAATCGAAAAACCACCCTCACATGCCAACGCCGATCCGCGCCTGCAATAGGCGATGGTTCGGCGCACCGCCAGTTCGGAGTTGAAAAATGTCTCACCCTGTGCCCAGGCCTGGTGTTCTTGATATTCCGCAGTACACGATGAACAAGAGTGTCGGGCCGGATCCGGGCCGCAAGCTGTTCAGGCTTTCAGCCAACGAATCGCCGTTCGGACCTTCTTCCAAGGCAATCGAGGCCTACCAAGAGGCGGCCTCGCATCTCGGTGACTATCCGGAGGGAACGTCGCGGGTCCTCCGCGAAGCAATAAGCCGGGCTTTCGAAATAGATCCGAATCGCATTGTTTGCGGGGCGGGGTCGGATGTCATCCTCAATCTGTTAGCGCAAGCCTTCGCGGGCGTTGGTGATGAGGCGATCTCGACTGCGCATGGCTTTATGGTTTTTCCGATTGCGACCTCGGCGAACGGCGCAACGAATGTCGTTGCACCGGAGGTCGAATTCGCAGCTGACGTCGATGCGATCCTCTCGAAGGTCGGCCCTCGCACCAAGATCGTATGGCTCGCGAATCCGAACAATCCGACCGGAACCTATCTGCCGTCTGATGAAGTCAAGCGATTGCGCGCGAGCCTGCCCTCGCATGTCCTGCTTGTGCTGGACGCTGCCTATTCGGACTACGTATCCCGTAGGGACTACGAGTCCGGTATCGAACTCGCGGCGGGCACGGAAAACACTGTCGTGACTCACACGTTCTCCAAGATCCATGGTCTCGCAGCGTTACGGGTTGGCTGGATGTTCGGGCCGGCTCACATTGTCGACGCGGTCAACCGGATCAGGCCGCCATTTATCGTCTCGACGTCGGCCATGCGGGCTGCGGCCGCGGCGATCGAAGACAGAGCGCATCAACAGATGTCGAAGATGCATACCGAAAGATGGCGGGACTGGCTCATACCGGAGCTCGGAAGGGTCGGGTTGAAGGTCACGCATAGCGTTGCGAACTTCGTCTTGATACACTTCCCAATCGAGCCAGGAAAAACCGCGGAGGAAGCCCATAGGTTTCTTACCCGACGCGGTCTCGTCCTGCGTCCACTAAAAAATTACCGCTTGCCACATGCGTTGCGGCTGACGATTGGCACCGAGGAAGCGAACCGGCTAGTAGTCGAGGCCCTGCGCGACTTCATGGCAGGGAGTCCCGCGTGATCCAACAATTTGACAGGCTGGCGCTCATCGATTTCGGCCCGATCGGCGGTTCGATCGCACGGGCTGCGCGGTTGCGGGGGAGAGCGTCCAGGATCGTTGCAGCGGCAAGCTCAGCGAAGATACGCGCGCGCGTCGCCGAACTCGGGATCGTTGACGGTGTCCTGGAAACGAATGCAGAGGCCGCGTGACGCCGACCTTGTTATCGTTTGCACTCCCGCCAGCGCTTGTGCGGCAGTTGCAAAGGAGATTGCACCGCACTTGAAGCCCGGTGCGATCGTCTCCGATGTAAGTGCGGCCAAAGGCTCGTGGTAACAAATATGGCTCCATATCTGCCAGCCGGTGTGCATTTCGTTCCAGCTCATCCAGTCGGCGGCATGGAGTGCGCCGCCCCCGAGTCGGGCCTCGCCGAGCTGTTTGTCAACGGACGGTGCATCCTGACCCCGCCGGAGCGGGCCGACGTTCGGGCGATCGAACGGCTACGTGAATTCTGGACCGCGCTTGGCGCCCGGGTTGAGATCATGACGCCTCGATATCATGACCTCGTGCTCGCGATCACGAGCCATCTTCCTCATTTGCTGGCCTACACGATCGTTGGGACCGCGGATGAACTTAGCCAGGTCACAAAGTCCGAGGTCATTGAATTCTCCGCCGGCGGCTTTCGCGATTTTACACGCATCGCAATATCCGACCCAGCGGCTTGGCGCGATGTCCTCCTCAACAACAAGGGGGCGGTGCTCGAGATGCTCGGCACCTTCAACGAGGATCTGACAAAATTGACGCGGGCAATCCGTCGCGGTGATGGCGAGGCGCACTTTAATCACTTCACACGAGCCCGCGAAATCCGCCGAAGCCTGCCCGAGCTTGGCAAGGCGTCGGCCGCTGTCCCTGGAAGCACTCCGGATGGTACGTTAGAGGCCAGTGTCGTTCCTGGTAGCCTTGAGTATTCGCCAATTGATCAGGGCGGCACTCGGTACGATGAACTGGAGAAAAGCTCCTCGATGGAGCGTGCGCTCTAGGGAACCGAAGCATTTGGTTGTGAGCTCGTGACAGGTGTCTACTCCGTTCTTGCGTCGTTGCTGAGATCGACCGCGATTGATCTGCCATGAGACCGGGCCGTTTGGGCAAATAGACCAATGACGGAGCAAACCCTGCGGATCTTGGCTGAATCAGAGACCAGCGTCCTGCCACCCGAGGAGCCGACCGCGCGTGAAATTCGTGCCGTCTTCATTGGGCTCATGATTGTGCTCGGACTCGGCGCCGTTGATCAAAGCGTCGTTGCCACAGCACTGCCGCGCATCGTTGGCGATCTCGGCGGCATCTACCAACTATCCTGGGTCGTGACAGCCTATTTGCTGGCCTCAACCACTGCGATGCCGCTATATGGCAGGCTGAGCGATCAGTATGGCCGCAAGCCGCTGATATATGGCGCGATCACGATCTTTCTGCTCGGATCGGCGTTGAGCGGAACTGCCCAAAGCTTGACACAGTTGATCATCTTCCGAGCGATCCAGGGGCTTGGAGCAGGTGGATTTTTGCCGCTCAGCCAAATCATTATTGGGGATCTGGTGCCACCGGCCAAGCGAGGCAGCAGACAGGGAGCAATCGTCGCCGTCTTCGCCGTTTGCAGTGTCCTAGGACCCGTGATCGGCGGCGTCATCACTGATTGGCTCTCATGGCACTGGATTTTCTACGTCAATCTGCCGACCGGCGCGCTTGCGTTTGTTGTCATCGGCAGATCGCTCCGCAGGCCTAATCCCACTCTCGTGCGACCGAACGACTATTTGGGAGTTGCTCTGCTGACCTGCTGTACAATCCTGTTTCTGCTGATCCTCACCCTCGGTGGATCTGAATGGCCGTGGTTTTCACCTCAAATTGGAGGGCTGTCTGCTGCTGCCGTATTCGGCACAGCTCTATTCGTCCTACACCTGCGTCGCGTGCCTGAGCCGGTCCTGCCGCTCGATCTCTTCGACAATCGTCTCTTCGTTGTCGCCAACATCGTCATGACGCTGACGTTCATGGGAATGCTGGGCGGAAGCCTGTTGCTCCCGCTGTTCTTCCAAATCGTTATGGGCATCAGCGCGTCCGACTCCGGCTTGCTGACGGGCCTTCAGATGATTGGGGTAGTCGTATCATCAGTTGTCAACGGTCGTGTCCTGCTCCGTTGGGGGCGCTACAAACCAGCGCAGACAGCCGGCCTGGCTGTGGCTAGCGTGACGCTGGCGGTCTTGGCTTGGGAGGTCGGCACTGAGCAGCGCATTGCCACCATCGGCTCGTCGCTCTTCGTGCTCGGGCTGGGATTCGGTCTGGTCATGCCAAACATGAGCGTCGCTGTGCAGAATGCGCTGCCCGTGATCCACCGTGGGGTAGGCACGGCAACGCTAGCCTTCTTTCGCTCGCTCGGTGGCGTGGTCGGGGTTGCGAGTGCGGGCGCAATCCTTGCTCAGCACCTTAACGCATCAAACGGAACGTCTGTCGGGGTTGATGCCGCCTCTGGTTCGAATACAGAAGGTCTTTCGCTGGTCTTGAGCCAGTCCCCTGAATCCCACGCTGCTCTCATCTCGATTTGTCGGCACGCGATCGCAACGACACTCTGCGTCAGTGCGTGCATCGTCGTCGTTGCATTCGTCGCAGTTCTATTTCTACCCGAACTTCCACTCCGCGCTCATGGCGGTACCGCCAATCGCCCGCCCGATGCAAGATAGCTGTCGGGTTGCGAGTTCTTCGCTACCGGTTCGAGCAAACCGGCGGTCATGACCGATAACAAACGATTATCCGGGCGGGCGATAGTCTCTTTATCAAGGCAGGAAACTCGGTGCAGCACGTCAGTGTTTGGAGCCGTGCAGGTTGATGGAGCCGATAGCTACGAACAATGCGCAGAGCAGAAGAAAGCTATTCCCATTGTGGGGCGCCAATGGTAATCTATCGACGACCTATTCGGGGCGCATCGTGCGTACTTTGATCGGATCGTGATCTACCTGCAACGCGGAATGGCGAGCCATTCCTGGTTTACCGTCGAGCTTCTGCTGCGAGGTGGGAAGCAAGTCGAGTTCGTGGAGCTTCTGGATGAGCACTCCTTCGTCGTCTTCCAGACCTCCCATGGAACGAAGAGGTGAGTCGGACCTGGTGGTCACGTACGGCGCGGACCCAACGGTATCCTCAAGATTGAAGCCGATCATCACGGCATAGCTGACAACAAAAACGAGCACGAAAGAAGCGATGCCGATGAAATTCAGCCTATTCTTTTTTTCCGCGAAATGGGTCGAGCCGCATGGAGATTGTTATCGCATGCTCCGCGAAAGTGCCGTTTATGCGGATCGTAACGGTTTTGAATCCGTATGGACGCCAGAGCGGCACTTCAGCAAGTTCGGCGGACTATATCCGAGTCCATCGGTAACGAGTGCGGCGCTGGCCACCATCACCACAAACATCGGATTGCGGGCGGGTAGTGTCGTGCTTCCCTTGCAAAATCCGCTGCGTGTGGCCGAGGAATGGGCGATGATCGACAATTTGAGCGGCGGCCGCGTAGGGGTGTCGTTCGCGTCCGGTTGGCATATCAACGACTTCGTTCTCAGTCCGCAGGCGTACGAGCATCGTCGCGAGCTGATGTATGAAGGCATCGAAACGGTCCAGCAGCTTTGGCAAGGCCGATCGATTGGTTTGCCCAACGGGCAAGGTCGAGAGGTCTCGGTCGCGATCTATCCGCGACCGGCGCAATCTCGGATTCCCATTTGGATCACGGCGCAAACGGACGCAACGTTTGCAAAAGCGGGTGGGTTCGGCGCAAACCTTCTTACGAACATGAATTATCAGTCCATGGAGATGCTGCGTGCCAAGATTGGAGAATATCGTGCCGCCTACGCATCGAGTGGCGCGACGGGGCGAGGTCACGTAACCCTTATGGTTCATACCTATATTGGAGATGTATCTGCGATCGAAACGAAAGCCAAGCCGGCATACGCGGAATATCTATTGACGAACCTCGATCTGCAGTCGGAGAGAGCCAAGGGGTTGGGGCTCACCGTTGAAGCGAGCGAAGAAGATAAGCAATTCCTTATTTCGCGCGCCGTCGATCGTATGATCGGACGTGTTGGTCTTATCGGTCCGCCGGAGCATTGCCTCGAGCAAGTAGGTCACTTTCGTGAGGCGGGAGTGGATGAAATTGCCTGTCTCGTCGACTTCGGCGTGGATTTCGATTCGGTCATGTCGAGCCTTGACTGTGTCGAGTGGCTCAAACGGCGATTTCAATAGTGTACGGGCACGAGATATGTTGGTGGGTCTGCTGCTCTCTGGGCGGCAGTCGTGGACGACAGAGGCTCACCGCGCGTCGCCTGGTTGCCGCCTCGACTTCCCTGTCGCTATTTCTCTCCATGATCGCCTTCGCAATCGGCGGCGAAGTTAGCCCCGAGTGCGGCAGACCATCAGATGTCCACGACGGATGGCGCATCAGTTCGCCGGAGCAACAGGGGCTTGATGCCGGCATGCTCTGCGCAATGGGAAAAGGGGTAGTTGATGGCAAGCTCCCCAACGTCGACTCGATCGTTGTCGTTCGCCATGGCGCAGTCGTTTACGAACGCTACTTCAACTACCCGAACCACTCGTCCTTCGATGCAACCGTCAAGCATGACGGCAATTCGATGACAAAAAGCGTGGTGTCGCTTCTGGTTGGAATTGCAATGGATCGTGGTTTGATTGATGACCTGGACGCTTCCATTTTTTCATATTTCCCAGAGTATGCCAGTCTTCGTACCCCGGCAAAGGATCGAATCACACTACGTAACCTCCTGACGATGTCGGCCGGGCTAAATTCAACCCTGGCGCATCCAATCTTGCACCACGATCGTGATCCCTATCGGCACGCGCTCGAGCAGAGCCTTGCACGAGCTCCCGGGGTCGCCTTCGAATACAACGGGGCAGCAACAGAACTGATCGGAGCCGTTCTTCAAAAGGCGTCAGGAAAACCCGTTGATGCCTTGGCGCGAGAGAATATCTTCGAGCCCCTCGGCATCAATGACGTCGACTGGCATGGACGCCTCAGCAACGGCGTTCCGACGTCCAGCACAGGGCTTAGCCTGCGTCCCCGCGACTGGGCGAAAATTGGCCAGCTCGTTTTGAACCGTGGAGCTTGGCAGGGGAAGCAGATCGTTCCTGCGTCATGGATCGCTCAATCGACGGCAGAGCAAATCAAAGGAGCTCGAAAGCCATTATCATATGGCTTTCAGTGGTGGTTAGGTCGATCGCGGATCGAGGGCCGCGTCGTAGAGTGGATTGCCGCGATGGGCTTCAATGCTCAAAAGGTCGTCATCGTTCCAGGGCTGGACATGATCGTCGTCTTCAATGCTTCCCTTGAGTCCGTCCAGATGGTCGC
Organism: Bradyrhizobium sp. BR 10261; assembly: GCF_019455395.1. NCBI lineage: Bacteria > Pseudomonadati > Pseudomonadota > Alphaproteobacteria > Hyphomicrobiales > Nitrobacteraceae > Bradyrhizobium > Bradyrhizobium sp. BR 10261. The sequence continues at coordinate 21,317 of NZ_JACOFQ010000042.1, read as the reverse complement.
GCCCGAAATTCAACTCCTCGACAAATACATACTGCCGGCGCTCTCGAAGGATTGAGACGGCCGTTTGTCAGAGCACGGCGATGTCGTCTTCTGGGCAGCCGACTTCCAAGGCGCTAGCCGCCGTCCGCGGATTAATCGCAACGGACGCATTTGAACGATCGGCGCGCCTCACAGGGCGTTTCGGCAGCTCGCTTCCGCTACCCCGAGGCAGGCGCGCTCGCCCTCGAAGCACGAGATCTGATCCCACGCGAGCTCCAACATCCTGCGCCGCATGCGGACGCGAGCCGGTCGGCCCCGACTACCGAACGCCGGTCCAGCAGGGCGATGCTGGCCTTATCGCGACGGAGCTCGTTGCCAGGCGTCGCCTGGAGGAGGTTGGCCGGGGTCAACCGATGACAATGAACGATCATATCGATCTTTAGAAGGCATTTTGCTCTGCTCCCCGAGGTAGTAATCTATAGACGACCCATTGGACATGGCGTATTGCTACGGGGAGATCGATGTCCGCTCGTGAACATTCCTCGGAAGGCTGTGCGAACGGCTCTTCTCCGGCCTTGTGAATGTGAGCGGTGGGCTGCCTTGCATCCAAAGCGCGAGGCGTCGGTAATCGTAGCGGCAACGCCAAGAACGAGCACCTGCAGGGAATCGTGATGCCGGACTCCGGGGCTGTATCTAACGATAAACGAGAGCGGGTGGTCTCGGACGGCGTCGGTGGCGCTCGCTTCATGGCAGAGCCTGCGATGTCGGCGGCTCGGTCGTTGGTTGCGCGCTTTGAGAAGCAGGTCGAAATCCACCGGGAACGGCCTGCAGTGCAGGATGGCGAGTTAGTCCTGACTTACAGCGAACTCGACGGGTGGGCGAACGACATCGCCGCGAGGCTTCTCCGGGTGCGCAAGCACCATGCCGAGCCCGTCGGGCTTCTCGCTGGGCACGATGCGTCTACGCTGGCTGGTTTGCTCGGTATTCTCAAGGCTGGTAAGTTCTATGTGCCGCTGAATCCCGGTGATCCGCCGACCAGGATAGAGGCGATACTCGACCTGAGTGCGGCATCGGCTGTTCTGGCTGACCCGGACGCGAATGAACTCCTCCAGCAGAATTCCGGTCGCTGCGAACTCATCCTGATATCTCGTCGATCCGAGCAGGAACGGCTTGCCGATGCACCAAAACGACATCTGGGCTCTCTCTCCTATATTCTTTGCACTTCGGGCACGACGGGCGTGCCAAAAGGTGTTCTGCAGTGCGATCGCAACGTCCTGCACTTCTCGGACGTGTATGCGGGGGCACTTGAACTGAGCCATCATGATCGGCTGACGCTGCTGCCTTGGTTTGGCTTCGATGCCGCCGTGATGGACATCTTTGGCGCTCTCCTGAATGGAGCGTGCCTTTGCCTCTATGATGTGAAGAAGCGGGGCGCGGCAGGGTTGTGCGATTGGCTTCATACCTCCGGCGCAACGGTATGGCACTCGACACCGACGTTGTTTCGTGCCGCCATGGCCAGCTCGACCCGCGAGGTGCCTGACGCGTTGCGCTTCGTCGTTTTCGGTGGTGAGGAAGTGTCGGCGCGAGACGTCGAATTGGCGCGCGCTCGTTCTGCCGAGCACTGTCGCGTCATCAACGGCTTTGGTCCCACCGAAGCAACCATTGCATCGCAATATGTGATGAAGGTGGAAACCAAATTCGAGGGGATGCGCGCTCCCATCGGGCGGCCGGTTGGCGGTGCCGAGATCGTTCTGCTGGATCCGGCAGGTCGTCCGGCCGCCGACACGGGTGAAATCGCGGTGAGGAGTCCTTACATCGCGCTGGGTTATTTTGGCCGTCCCGATCTGACGGCGGAGCGGTTCGTGCCAGATCCGTTTGGTGTCGGGAAGCGACTTTACAAGACGGGTGACCTCGCTCGTTGGCGCACGGACGGAGAGCTGGAATTTCTCGGCCGCAGCGACCAGCAGGTCAAGGTCCGCGGTTTCCGTATCGAGCCGGGCGAGATCGAGGCGGCGCTGGTGCGTCACCCGGCGGTTGACCAGGCCGTGGTCGATGCCCGTGAGGATCGGCCCGGCGACAAGCAGTTGATTGGCTATGTCGTCTCATCCGCACATAAAAGCGCAGAAGCGTCGACGTTGCGCCGCTATTTGGGCGACCTGCTGCCAGACCACATGATACCTGCCGCGATTGTGGTGATTGACGCGCTGCCCTTGACGCCAAATGGCAAGCTCGACCGGCGGGCTCTACCCGCGCCAAAGTTCTCGTCTGCGGTTGCGCGGAGTGCACAAACGCCGATCGAGGAGGCACTCTCCGTGATCTGGTCGGATGTTTTGCAGATCGAATGCGTAGACGTGGAAGCGAGCCTGTTTGACCAAGGTGGGCATTCCCTCAACGCGATGCATCTGATGACATGGGTAAATCGGACATTCCATCTCAATTTACCCCTGAGGACGCTGTTCGAAAACCCAAGTATTTCCCGGCTGGCGGGCGTTGTTGATCAGGCGGTGGCCCGTGATCCCTCGAGAAAGGCGTTGATATTTTTGCCGACGCGACAGGAGGCACATGTTCGTAGGAGTGGAGATCGGCATGCTAAGGGCGATTACTACACTATTCGCCTCGTTGGAGACCTGATGCTCGGGTCGTTGAAGTCAGCGGTAAGACACTATTTTTCCAGGAACCACGAGCTGACATGGAAGCCGGCCATGTCGGAAGAATTGACAGTCGAGCACTGGACAGGTTCGCATCCCTCAGAGCCGCGGCAAACCCGGAGCATAACGGGCGGCCGTCGCCAAAGTGCAGTAGAGGCTCACGACGAGACGCCCGGCAGATTGCGGTTGTGGCGCTTGGCACCGCAGGATCATATCCTGCAACTCCCCAGCGAAAGCCTTGGTGAGCGATCGATTGGTGTGGCAGCTGCAGAGATTGGCGATCAATATACAGCTCTTCTTGCAGGCCCCTCCGCGGGAACGACCGGCACCAAAGTGCCAAATGCAGGACAATCCGAGCTCCAGGGACAATCAATTCCCTGGCCAATCACAGGATGGCAGGTCACGAGTCCGGAGAGCCAAGGACTGAAATCAGAAGCCATCAAGAAATTGGTGGACTTCGGCATCGCGAACCAGATCGATAGCGTGTTGATCGCGAGAAACGGATTTGTTGTCGAGAACGTTTACGTCAGCCCGTTCCGCGCCGGCATCAAACATGCCCTGAACTCCGCCACCAAGGCGGTAACTGCGACTGCGATTGCTATAGCCCTCGAGAAAGGGTTACTAAGTGACGTGAATCGGCGCGTTGTTGAATTTCTGCCTGACTGCTTCCAAAGACGCGACAGCTTTCGGGACATCACAATCCAGCATCTGTTGAATATGAGATCCGGGATTGATTGGACCGAGCCTCTGGGGCCCCATGACGAAGACATCGAAACATCGCATCGAATGAAGCAAGGTGCCCATTGGGTTGAGTTCATTGCTGAGCAGCCAATGTCGCATCGGCCCGGGACATATTTCAACTACTGCAGCGCGAATGCGCATTTGCTCTCCGCGATTGTCACCAAAATCGCGGGTGTAGACATGGCGAGATTTGTTCAGAAGAACCTGTTCGATCATTTGAATATTGTCGATTTTGAATGGGCCAGCGATCCCCAGGGGATCACGATAGGTGGCTGGGGGCTGTCGTTGCTCCCGGAAGATTTGGCCAAGATTGGATACCTTTATCTCCGTGGAGGCGTTTGGAAGGACAAACGGCTGTTGCCGATGGCCTGGACGCGACAATTGGTGGAGGCATCAGGCGAGGTTTATCGTGGGCGGGCCTATAGAAACTTCTTTTGGTGTCTGCCTCACAAGCAGGTCTATATTGCCAACGGCAATCATCGCCAGCTCGCAATCTTGATACCCAGGTTGAACATTGTAGCTGTGCTGACGGGGCGAAAGAACTACCCGCTGGAGACCATGATAGACCTAATTATCGAATCTGCAGAAGGCGGAAATCTCCCGTGAGTTCAGCGAGGCTGCGGGTGTCGCGGCCAATGCATCGGAGCTGGCAGCCATATTGAGTTCTCTTGGCCCGTAATGCTCGATCGCAACGGTGCAAAAGGTCTCCCGAGGGGACGGTCTGCATAGGTCTCCAAGGCCGAACGGCCGGCCACAGGCGTTCGCCAGCTGCCGGTTTAGACCGCAGTCATATCCTGGGCGGCGGAATATCGTCGTCGCCGAATAGCGAGCTCCAGACGTACGCATTCTTCTGCCAGGATCGTAGTCGGGTCGATGATCGGTATCCCGAAGTCGGAAATCTCAGCCGCGACGAAGTGCCAACAAACGGGCAGCTCTGTGCACCCGAGAGCTATCGCGTGGGCGCCTCGTTCTCTCAGCTCCGCTGCAATCGTCTTCAAAGTAGATGCTGCGCTCTTGGCCTGGTTTGCCTTCACCGCAGACACGACCTTATCGATCGCGCAAAGCCGGTCCGGCGCCGGCTCGAGCGGATGAAGCCCAAGTTGCTCGAGCTTCTTCTGATACAGGCGCGCTGCAAGCGTGCCCCGGGTCGCGAGGATGCCGACCTCTGCGCCATCGGCAAGGTCTGCCGCAATCGTCTTGCTCGCTAGCGCGACCATGTCGAGTACGGGGATACTGGTCGCCTCGGTCAGCTGGTCGTACCAATAATGCGCCGTATTGCATGGAATCGCGATCAGATCGGCGCCAGCCTTCTCTAAGGCACGAACACCATTCACCATTCGAGGGAGAGGAGACGGTGCGCGCCCATCGCGTATTGCAGTGCTACGATCCGGCACCGCTGGGTCAGAATACGTTACAAAGGGGACATGCTCCTGGTCGGTCCGAGCCGGCGTGGCGGCCAGCATCTTGTTGAGAAAATCTACGGTTGCAACGGGGCCCATCCCGCCGAGAACGCCGATCATTCTTCCACCTTTGTCCAGAGCCCATCTGGCAGCAAGCGCCATCAGCATGTTGCTGCCCCAAAATGACTTCGCCGCGTGCTTCGCCTGTCCCACGTTCCGCGCCGCGGACGGCTCATTTGACATGCCGATGGGCCATGTTGGCCGATGATGGTCGGTCTCCCGTTCGCTCAACATGGTCCGTTCGATTGCCAACTGCGGCGGACAAGAGAGCAGGGCCCTGGACGGAGGCACAAGAGCTGGCGGGATATCCCAGCTCCTCCAGGAACTGCGCGAAATCAGCCTCATCGATAACGCCGACGCCTCGGTCGAAAGACTCCGACTTCACCCATGACAAGGCGCGGTCGACGTCTGCGGAGCTTAAACGGCATCCAAGACGACTAGCAACCGCAACGACTATTCTCCTGCTTGCGAGCGGAGTCAGGAGGATCGTAGGCCCGATGCCGAGAATACTCAGCGGGTCGTAGGGTTGAAAAAGTGTCGGATTGACAAATGGAGTACCTGTAGAAATCGAGTTGACGCCAGTGCCGACGATCGGATCCGTTACGAGGATCTCTCGTCCCGTCACCTGGCTAACGTAGCGGGCAACCGGGACGATGGCTCTCAAGTTCGGCCGTTCAATCCAAATGTCGGCCTTGATGCCCATTCGTTCAGGCAAACGTTCAGGTTCGTGCCCCAGCGCGAACAACAACTGTTCAGTCGCCGGCATGCCGGCCCGCTCGCCCAAAGATAACCAGGAACCGGTCACTCCGCGTATCCCGCAGCTAAGCGCCTCGAGCGTATTGGCCAGTCCAAAGCCGAGATCGTTATGCATGTGGACAACAAAGGTCACTTCAGCCGACGCGCGGGCCACCAATTGAGAAAATAGTCGCCTGCTTTCGGCCGGGAAGAGCGCTCCCACGGTATCGCAAATGATGATCATGGATGCTCCGGCCTCCGTCAGCCTTGAAGCGGCGTCCGCGACAAACCCGACATCCGATCGGGTCGCATCGACCAGCGCAAAATCGACGCATGAGGCCGTGCCGGCGTCCATCAGAATCTTGACGATTGCGACGGCGTCGTCGATGCATGCCGGCGGCGGCTTATGCAGCATTGTCGCGCACATCGCCACTGACGTCGGGACGGCCACGGAAACCCGTCCAAATCGGGCCCCCTCAACGGCGCGAAGAAGCAGGTGTGCCTCGTCTCTTGTTGCTCGGCCCGATGCTCCGACATAGCAGCAATCGACTTCGGACATCACTTGCCGTACCGCCTCGAACTCTTCCGTCCCGCAACTCGGAAATCCGGCATTGAACACGAGTTGTCTGGACGCATTAGCTCCTAAAATCGAACTATGCCGCTTGGCGAGCGAAACGCGATGTTGGCCAAGCATGAGAGTCTTGCCCTGGGAGCCGTCTCTGGCGACTTCCTCGTGAAAGACCACGACTCCGGACCGAGCGGCTTCTCTTATCAAATCGGGCATCGGATGCTCCAGTTACGACCTGCGCATGGCGTGATAATCCTGCCGGCTTGTCCGGGCAAGCAGCGGGCCATTCCCCTCCTGAACCTCACACCTGCCCATTCCAAGCACGACACGTTGCCGAAGGGCCTTGAGCAAAGCCTTGAGCAACGAGATCGTCGTCTATAGATTACCACCATTGGGCGCGGATGAAAGACCCTTTTGCTGCAGATTGCGTGTTCTGTCGTGAACGACGAAACGTCAATCTACGTCGAAAGAGGCGGGACGCGGAGACGAGTGGGTCTCTCCGACCCGCGGGACAGGACGTGTCATGGAGTTGAAGTGTCATGGAGTTGAAGCCTCATGGAGCAATCGTCCGTCGCCGCTCGAGCAGTCATAGTGGGGGCTAACGGAGGCTTCGGCCGGTTATTTCGAGGGCTGCTCTCCAACGTATGTGCAGAGCTCGCCGCCTTCGATGTCGTCGAAGCGCCGGGTTGTTCAATCGGAGACGCCGAACGCCCGGACAGTTTCCTGTCGGAGGCATTGGCCGCTGCCGACCTCGTCATTCTCTGCCTCCCCGATCAGGTCCTGCGACGAGCATTTTCGAGGATTTGTGCATCGATAGGGCCCGAATGCCTTCTCGTAACAATTCAGTCGGTGATGTCGGATCCGGCTGTCGTGGTCCAACCACAGGAACTCTTCGAATTTGTTTCGATAAATCCGCTGTTCGCTCCGGATCTAGGGCTTGCCGGACGAACGATCGTTCTCGTAAATCGGAGAGGTGGCGCCCGGGGAGATCTGTTCGCAAAATTCCTCCGCGGTTCGGGAGCGCAGGTCTGCGAATTGGAGAGTCATGAGCACGACCGGTTGGCCGCAGAAATTCAGGCGTTGGTTCATTTCTCCGTGTTGAGCGTTGCCCTCGCGCTCTCGAAGCCCACCCGCGACGTTCAAGTGGCCATCGATACGCCGCCAAGCCTCGTGGTGAAGATGTTGGCCGCACGAATTCTTTGTGGGCATGCTGATACATACTGGAGCATCCAGCGGGAGAATCAATTCTCCAAGGAGGTGCGTCAGGCGTTCTTGGAGGCTGCAACGGTGATCGATGAAGCGATACAGGCCGATGATCGCGACAGGTTCCTGGCGCTTCTTTCGAAAGCCTCCGAAAACCTTCTTCCTTGTGCGGCCCATCTGGCAGAAAGATGCGCGACGATGTTTCGAAGCATGGATGCGTGACGGCCGGTGAATGGACAAATCCGTTCTTACCGGTCGTCTATCGTTGACTCTCCGCTCGAGAGGCGTATGTTTGATCTCAGTCGAGGGTGGCGTGATCGAAGCGAGGCGCCGCGCATGAGCGTTTCGACGAGAGTCGGCGCGGCGCAGTTCGCCTTGTCGCAACGGCGGCTTTTGGCGTGAGAGCTTTCCCATTGGAGCGTTCTGAAGTGCGCACGTTGCTCATCAACAATTACGACAGCTTTACATTCAATCTCTATCAAATGATTGCGGAGCTGAGCGGTATTGAGCCGCTTGTCGTCAACAACGATGAGGCGGATTGGGCGCACATATCGCGATTGGATTTTGGAAACATTGTCATTTCGCCTGGGCCCGGGCGTCCAGACCGGGGCGACGATTTCGGCATATCCCGCGATGCGATTCTGGATGGTCGCTGGCCCCTCTTGGGCGTGTGTCTGGGGCACCAGGGGATTTGCCATGTGTTTGGCGGTGATGTCCGGCATGCGCCAGAACCAATGCATGGCCGCACGAGCCTGGTTCGTCACGACGGTTCGGAGCTGTTTCGCGGAATACCCTCTCCGTTTAGCGTCGTTCGATATCATTCGCTGCTTGCCGATCGATTGCCGGAGCCCCTGCTTGCATCGGCCTGGTCAGAAGATGGACTCCTGATGGCGCTGAGGCATTCAGAGCGTCCGATGTGGGGGGTTCAATTTCATCCGGAGTCGATTTGCACCGAGCACGGGGAAGCACTGCTTTCGAACTTCCTTTCGCTGTCCGGTGTGTCGACTAAAAGCGTCGGCAGAAGCGGTGTGCGCGATGCGGAGAAGACCGTCCGTGTCTTTGCCAAGAAGATCGAACGCTGGCTTGCGCCGGATAGGGTATTTAACGCGCTGTTCGGCACGGCAAATCCCAGCTTCTGGCTTGATAGCAGCTTGGTGACGGAAGGCATGTCTCGTTTCTCCTTCATGGGGGATTCGTGCGGGCCGCTTTCCGAAACGGTCTGTTACGACGTTTCCACGTCAAAGCTCGTGATTAGGCGTGGGGACCAGTCGATCGAGGAGGCATGTAGCGTCTTAACCTACCTCGACAAGCGCCTGCGAGACTTGAGGATTGCGCCCGTCAGCGACCTGCCGTTTGAATTCACGCCGGGATTCGTTGGCTATTTCGGTTATGAGTTGAAGGCCGAGACGTCCGGCGCCAGGGTGCACAAAAGCGAGAGTCCGGATGTGCAGCAAATTTTTGCAGACCGTGTCATTTGCTTTGATCATCAGGAGAGGAATATTTGGCTGGTATGCTGCGATTATGAGACTGAAGCAGAGAGAGCGGCCCAATGGGTTGAATCGGTCGAGTGCCGATTGGCTGAGTTGGGTGAAGGGTTCGAGGTGCATACGAACCAGGAGCGTGAAGGCGCTGTCGGTTCGTTTGTGTTGCGAAGCGAGGATGAGGAATACCGCTTCCTGATCGAGAGGTGCAAAGAGGCGATACGAGATGGCGAGTCGTACGAAATCTGTCTGACAAATCAGATCACTGCTCCAGCATCGCAGTTAGATGATTTGACCACCTATCTGGCGTTGCGATCTATCAATCCGGCTCCGTTTAGCGCGTTTCTGCGCTTCGGCGACACGAGCGTACTGTGCTCGTCTCCCGAGAGGTTCATCCGCTGCTCGAGCGACGGCATGGTTCAATCGAAACCAATCAAGGGAACAATCAGACGCGGCGTGTCTGCGGCCGAGGACCTTCAGCTCCGCGAGAGCCTCCGTGGAAGCGAGAAGGAGAGAGCCGAGAATCTCATGATCGTTGATCTGATACGAAATGATCTAGGAAGGGTTTGCGAAATCGGCAGCGTCAACGTTCCGTCGCTGTTCTCCATCGAAAGCTATGCGACAGTTCACCAGCTCGTCAGCACAGTTCAGGGGAAGCTCAAACAAGGCGCAAATACGATCGACGTGCTGCGAGCGATGTTCCCCGGAGGATCGATGACGGGGGCGCCAAAAATCAGAACGATGGAGATCATCGACGCATTGGAGAACGCTCCACGAGGTATCTACTCCGGCGCGATCGGCTATCTCTCCATCAACGGAGCGGCGGACCTGAACATTGTCATTCGGACGATCGTGCTTCGGGAGAACTCTCTGTCGATCGGGATTGGAGGCGCCATTACGGCTCTTTCAGATCCGTTGGAGGAGCTCGACGAGACGCGGCTCAAGGCAAAAGCCCTGTTGAATGCGCTCACCAGGTCGGTACCCGCCTTGCGAGCGGCCGGGTAATGCTCTGCTGCAAGCGTTGAAGCCATGAGCGAGTTCCGATGCCGACGTTCCAGCCAAGGAGGGAGATGGACCGTGGAAGAGGAGGCGACGACCTGCGGGCTACTGGATCTTCGGGATCGGATAGACCGCATCGATCAAGACGTGGTGCGCCTACTGGCAAGCCGAGCAGAGGTTGTTCGGCAGGTTGGAGAGCTCAAGAAGAGGCTCGGAGCACCCGTAATGCAACCCGATCGGGTGCAGATCGTGCTGGATTCGCGCGCGGCGCAGGGAGCTGCACTAGGACTTAGGGGTGAGGTCGTTCGGAAGATCTGGGAGGTTCTAGTCGAAGAAGCGTGTCGTGTGGAGGAGGAGATTGGCGCGCGGCCGACCTGAGTCCCTGCCGGATATGAATTGGATCCGAGGTACAGAAAGCGCTGATCGCGACAAAGTCGTGGCTGGCGCTGGCGAGTGCGGAGAGACTCATTGACTTGTGGACGTGGTGAGGCGGCGCGGTTGGGCGATTGAGGGAAACATGGAGCGAGCGAAGACGACGTTTTTTGACAAAGTATGGGCGGAGCACGTGATTGCGAGCATCTCGCGCGAGATGGATCTCCTGCAGATCGACCGTCTATTCCTTCATGAATTGACCGGAGCTGCCTCAATACGAAAGCTCGTCGCGTCGGGCCGAAGGCCCGCGCAGCCTGAGTTGATCTTCACCGCCATCGACCATCTCATCGATACCGTACCAGACCGTGGGGCGATGCAGTCGCCGTCTGAGTTGGGAGCAAAACTCATTGCGGAGGCGCGGGAAGGTTCCGAGAGGTACGGATTTGAGTTTTTTGGGGTGGGAGATCCTCGGCAGGGGATTGTCCACGTCATTTCACCGGAGCTTGGCATTGCGTTGCCCGGCTCGACGCTCGTTTGCGGCGATAGCCATACATGCACCGTCGGCGGCGTGGGTGCGCTTGGGTGGGGTATCGGATCGACTGAGGGAGAGCACGTTCTCGCGACCCAGACACTGATCCAACGAAAGCCGAAGACGATGCGGATTTCGTTTGAGGGAGAGCTCACGCGAGCTGTATCCGCGAAGGACCTCATTCTCTATCTCATCGGACGTTTTGGGGTGAACTGCGGGGCCGGTCATGCGGTAGAATTTTCTGGATCCGTTGTTCGCTCTCTCCCCGTCGAGGCAAGGCTCACCCTTTGCAATATGGCCGTCGAGCTATCTGCAAAACATGGCTTCGTCGCGCCTGATGACACGACGTTCCAATACCTCGCCGGACGCGAGTATTCGCCCGCCGGCCATGCGTGGGATCGAGCCGTCGACCACTGGCGGGGTCTGTGTACAGCGGACGAGGCGAGGTTTGACCGCGAAGAGACAATCAATTGTCGCGAGATAGGACCACAGGTCACTTGGGGCATCAGTCCTCAGCACGTCTTGCCAATTGACGGGGTGGTGCCAAATCCCTCGGATCACGATGACCTCGCGGTCAGGCAGGAGATGCTGAGGGCGCTGACCTATATGGAGCTTACGCCCGGCACAAGAATGCAGGACGTTCGTATCGATGTTTCCTACATCGGTTCGTGCACCAATGCGCGCCTATCGGATCTTCGCATCGCCGCCACGGTGCTGAAAGACAGGAAAATTGCACCGGGAGTCACGGGGATATGTATTCCCGGTTCGAGCGCTGTGAAGTTGGAAGCCGAGCGGGAGGGACTTGATGAGATATTCAAGAATGCGGGGTTCGAGTGGCATGAATCCGGGTGTGGCCTCTGCGGGCACATGGGAAATGATCGGCTGTCGAATCTGCGCGTCATAAGCACCACAAATCGGAACTTTGCGGGAAGGCAAGGCCCGCGAACGCGGACGCATCTTGCCAGCCCGGCCAGCGCTGCTGCTGCCGCGGTGGCTGGGCGTATCATCAATCCGCAGGAACTGATGACTGGAGTCTGAGGCGTGGAACGATTTGTGGCTATTCGCGGCGCAGCTGTACCATTCCTGGAGTGCGACATCGACACGGATCAGATAAGCCCGGGAACTGAACTGCTGCGGTCCGTGGATGATGGTTACGATAGATGGGCGCAGACACTATTTGCGCAGCACCGCTATCGGCAGGACGGAAGTCCGAATCCAAACTATATTCTGAACAAGGCACCCTGGAGCAAGGCTGTGATCCTGCTCGCGGGACGAAACTTCGGCTGCGGATCCTCGCGAGAATGGGCAGTCAAGGCGTTACGAGGGTTCGGCTTTCGATCAATTATTGCGCCGAGCTTTGGCGAAATCTTTTACGGCAACTGCTTTCGGCACGGGATACTGCCAGTTGTGCTCGCAGAGGAGCAAATTGCCAGGCTGGCGGCGCAAGTGATCGAGTCCGGGGGCACGGAAAACGTCAGCGTCGACCTCGCGGCCCAAAAGATCATAGGACCTGAGGGGATCGCACTCACCTTCGACACGCCAGAACTATTTCGTCGCATGTTGCTTCATGGGCTGGACGAAGTCGAAGTCACGCTGTCTTTCGAGGCGGAAATCGGGAGGTTCCGGGAGCTCGATGCTGCGAAGCGGCCATGGGCCTATCTATCACGAAGGGCCCGTGGCGACGCATTGAACGACAATACGGACCTGGCACGTTCATGACGATGTCGCCGAAATTGCGCGCTCTCGAATCCGAATCGATCGCAATCGTGCGTGAGGTAATCGCCGAGTTCAAAAATCCGGTGATGCTCTACTCCATAGGAAAGGACTCGAGCGTGATGTTACATCTCGCGCTCAAGGCGTGCCATCCTGGCAAATTGCCGTTTCCGCTCCTGCACATAGATACGACGTGGAAGTTTCGCGAAATGATTGCGTTCCGCGACGACACCGCGGAACGGCTTGGAGTGAAGCTTATCGTCCACGTCAACCGCAATGGAATTGAGCGGGGCGTGGATCCGATCATGTCGGGCTCAGTCATGTACACACAAGTCATGAAGACCGAAAGCCTGCGTCAGGCGCTCGATCTCCATGCCTTCGATGCCGCATTTGGTGGTGCCCGCCGTGATGAAGAAAGGAGTCGCGCGAAGGAGCGCGTCTTTTCCTTCCGTAGCTCCAATCATTCCTGGGATCCAAGGCATCAGAGGCCGGAATTTTGGAGTCTTTACAATACCCGTATTCGTCGCGGTGAATCGATTCGAGTCTTCCCGCTGTCAAATTGGACGGAGTTGGATGTCTGGGAGTACATCCTGGCCGAAAATATCCCTGTCGTGCCGCTCTATTTTTCGAAAGTCAGGCCGGTTGTGAAGCGGGGCGAGGCTCTCATCATGGTTGATGATGACCGGCTGCCGCTCCGTGCCGGTGAGTTGCCGGAAATGCGCAAAGTCCGCTTTCGGACGCTTGGTTGCTACCCGCTCTCGGGCGCGATCGAAAGTGAAGCCGCCTCAGCCGCGGAAATTATTCGGGAAATAGTTTCGAGCCGCACATCCGAGCGCCAAGGGCGTCTCATTGACACTGACGAGTGCGCTTCGATGGAAAGAAAGAAGCGCGAGGGCTACTTCTAGTGAATCAGAAATTTTCGTTTCTCGCGACGTGCGCAAGCAGCCAGTTGCGCTTTCTGACTTGCGGCTCCGTTGACGATGGAAAGTCGACGCTGATCGGTCGCCTCCTATACGATGCTAAGCTAATTCTGGATGATCAGCTCGTTGACCTGAAGCGAGATTCGGTCAGATACGGTGCCGCTGATGAGGAGATCGAGTTTTCGCTCCTTGTCGACGGATTGGAGGCGGAACGGGAGCAGGGCATCACGATTGATGTAGCCTACCGTTTTTTCCAGACTCGAAGGCGGTCGTTCATCGTGGCCGACACACCGGGGCACGAACAGTATACCCGCAATATGGCCAGTGGGGCATCAACCGCGGAACTCGCCGTGCTCCTGATCGACGCTCGAAAGGGATTGCTGCCTCAAACGCGTCGTCACGCAACGATCTGTTCCTTGCTCGGTATTCGCCACATCGTTGCGGCAGTCAACAAGATTGATCTGGTTGGATTCGACCGCCAAACATACGACCGAATTGACGTTGCACTGAGGGAGTTCACGGCCGAATTGGACTTTGCGACGATCGCGTCGATTCCCATATCCGCACGTTACGGCGATAACGTCACGGCACGATCGGAGCGTACTCCTTGGTACCAGGGAATGCCTTTAGCGGAGTATCTTGAAAGAATTGATACCGCCTGTCGGAGGTCATTCAACCCGCTTCGTTTCCCAGTGCAGTGGATCAACCGTTGCGGACAAGAACAGCGCCGCCTCGCAGGGACACTCACGTCCGGCACGATGAGGCGGGGGGACGCAGTGGTGATTCACCCATCGGGGCAACGGACCACAATCGCGCAGATATCTGCGCAGGACGGTGCTTGCGAGACGGCGCACGCCGGAGATGCAGTGACGTTGCAGCTTTCGGACGACGTCGACGTTGCGCGCGGCGATATGGTCGCCTCGCAAATGGAGCCGCCATACGTTTCGGATCGCTTCGCCGCAGATTTGATTTGGATGGCCGAAGAGCCGCTACTGTTTGGCCGCTCTTATTTCATGCGCATTGGGACGAAATCGACCCTCGCAACTGTGACTGCTATTCACCACAAGCTCGATATGGCCAAACGGGAGAAAGTCGACGCGAAGACACTATCTCTCAACGAGATCGGAAGCGTTGGCTTGTGGAGCAGCACACCCGTCGCCTTCGATAGTTATCGCGATAACCGGCTGACGGGATCCCTTATTCTGATTGACAGATCGACGAACCAGACGGTTGCTGCCGGAATGATTCACTCCGCGCTTGACGCAAATGTCCGGCGCGTTTCCTTCTCCGTCGACAAGATGGCCCGAGCAAGGATCAAGCACCAAAGGGGTGCGATTGTATGGTTCACCGGACTCTCGGGTTCAGGCAAGTCGACGATCGCAAATCTCGTCGAGAGCCGGCTGAACGAAATCGGCGTGCATACCATGCTGCTCGACGGGGACAATGTGCGCAACGGACTCAACAAGGACCTCGGGTTCACGAGCGGCGACCGTGTGGAGAATATCCGCCGTGTCGGAGAGGTGGCGAGGCTGTTCGTTGAAGCCGGGATCATAGTCTTGTGCGCATTCATCTCGCCGTTTTCTGCAGAGCGGCAGTTCGTGCGAGAGTTAGTGGAGCCTGGCGAGTATCTGGAGGCGTTTGTCGATGCTCCAATCGAGGATTGTATCGCGAGAGATACGAAGGGCCTCTACGAGAAGGCGCTGGCTGGCCATCTCCAGGAATTTACTGGCGTCTCGTCGCCGTATCAGCGGCCTGAAAATTCGGAGATCGTGATTCCGACGCGAACGATGTCGGCTTTCGACGCCGCAACGGAAGTGATCGAAATGTTGAAGGCACGGCGAATTGTAGGTTAGTGGCGGTACTCCGGATGGTACCGCTTCGCGTTTCGGAACAGCGGAGTGTCACATGCTGAGCAGGCCGGCCCAATGCGTGTATCGAACCTGGGTTGCAGACAGTCGCCATTGGGACAAATATTTGCCTCGCCATGGCGACATCATAGTTGCGACATATCCGAAGTGCGGAACGACTTGGATGCAGCAGATCGTGAGGCTGCTGATTTCCAAATCACCGATGCCTGCGGCGATACCAGAGAATTCCCCCCGAATTGACAGACGGTCTCTCTCGTCGATCGAGTCCATGATTGCCTCGATCGAGCGGCAAGAGGGCCGGCGGTCACTCAAGAGTCATCTCCCGCTCGATGGATTGCCGGTCTACGATGAGGTGAATTACATCTATGTCGCTCGGGACGGGCGCGATGCCTGCATGTCATACCACAATCATTGCACGGGATTCAGCCAGGCAGCATTGGGGATGTTGGATGCAATTGGGCTGGCAGATCCAACAATTGGAGCTGCATTTCCGAGAGCGCCCACCGATCCGGCGGACTTCTTCCACGAATGGGTCGGACGGGGAGTATCGGAGAAGCAACGCGACGGATGGCCTTATGTCTCTTTTCTTCATTTCGTGCGCACCTTCTGGAGCGAAAGGTCGCGCCCCAATATCCTGCTGGTCCACTATAACGATCTAAAGGCCAACCTGGCCGGCGAAATGAGGCGGATAGCGGACTTTCTGCATATCGTAATCCCGGAAGCCCTCTGGCCGTCCCTGGTGGACGCCGCAAGCTTTGAGGCAATGAGTCGGGACGGGGCGGTCTTGCTGTCTGGATTGACCGATATGTTTGACGGCGGGGCCGAGAGATTTTTCTTTCGCGGCAATAACCGGAGATGGGAGGGAGTCTTTAGGGACGATGACTTGGCCCATTACGCGGCTAATGTTGACAACATGCTATCTCGGGAATGTGCTCATTGGCTCGCTCATGGTTGTGCCGGCATCGATGTGAAGGGCTAGCTCGCGCCGGAACTACCCGGAGTAGCAAGGCGGGCCGCGGCGATCATGACGATGAGCAAGGCTCGGCGAGGCCCGCTTGCAGCCAGATGGCGTGTGGTGCTCGCGCCCGTCTCGCGAACTCCGACGAGCAGATATTCAGCCCTCTTTTTGCGTCTCTCGCCGCCTAAGGCCGACGATCCTGGACTCGCCGTGTTGAAGCCGCCGTATCCGATGCTGCATGGGCGGGTAAGTCGCAGGGCTTGCAGTCATTCCAGATTGCGACTTAGGGCGTGGCAGCTGCAACTTTTTCGATGAGTTTGAGAAACTCGGCAGCTCGAACACCACGAGGGTTGTCTTGAAGGTCGACGGTTTGAGCCGCGATCAGTCGTTTGGAAGGGGCCACTATCAAGAATTGCCCCCCGTAGCCGGAGGCCATGAAGGCATTTGGACCCCAGTCTTCGGGAGGCAGCGTCCACCAAAGATATCCGTAGCCGCGATCATCGCGATCGGTCCGTGAATAGGACGTCGTGGATTCGTTGACCCATGCTGATGGAATGATCTGCAGTTTGTGCCAGCGACCACCATCCAGAAACAGCAGTCCAAACAGTGATAAATCGCGAGCGCTCATGTTGAAGACATAGGCGGGATGAATTGAGGATGCCTCACGCACGTATCGACCGTCGTTTGCGGAGAAGTTCTCCATACCAATCGGCTTCGCGATGCGTTGGCTAAAGCTCTGAAAGATGTCCTCGCCCGTTGCTACCCTGTAGATGGTTCCAAGGGCATTGAAATCCCAATTGTTGTAGTACCAGAAGCTGCCAGGACCGTGACTTCCGAGTGCCGGTCGTTTTCGGCGCATGTCGCCTGTTTCGTAGGCCGCGGCGTGGAAGATCCCGGAGCGGGCCATCAATAGATCGCGGACAGTTGCCTTTTTTTCGATCGCAGTCAGATGTGGCGATACGTCGTCGATGCCGAGTTGTTCCAGCGTTTGGGTGAGATTGATCTTGTGCTCCGAAATCGCAATGCCGTACAAGGCAGAGAGCAAACTCTTTCGAATCGATCGCAGGTTGACTCTGCGGTGTATCTCACCCCAGTTTGCAATCGTTTGATCGGCTTGGACCGCAATGATTGCAGTCGGCTTGTTTGCCCGAACGTATTCGGCGACGAGTTCGCTGGTGGCGGGAGCCGCGACGTAGGCTGAGGCGGCCCAAACAACTTGTATCGGCACTGCAAGGGCCAATCCGGCAACGACGAATTTGGTCAGAACAATTTTGAGTGCACTCAGCGGTGCTCGTTCGACAGCAGGTCTTTGGCGCGACCCGATGCCGCGGTCTTCTCGATTGCCATGATGCATGAACTCACCGCTATTAGTCCAACGTGTGATTCGGGCGGGCCTGTTGATAGTCTACTATAGTTGATGATCGGACCGGGGCAATGGCGTCGTCTTCTCGGGCTGTCGGTTAAACATCCAAACGATTTGTCGAAATGGAATCAGCGGGCGAGCAGCAGGTCAAAGAAGAGCGGAGCGGCGTATGGCAACTGCAAACGCGGTGGCGCCGGTATGCTCAGGCGATTGGATGACCTTGATGTGCCTTGGAATTTGCCGGTTCTGAATATACCTGATAGAGGTATTTAGGTATTACGCCGCCAGAAAAATTGCCCGTGTTTCCCGATGTCTAATCCGTTTCTCGAATAGAATATGACAGCCATGTGTGGCATCAGGCGCCTTGGTCGCGCAGATTTTGACTGACGAATTGCAGAGCGGAATGGGGGCTATGACCAATGAGCGAGCGTGTACCGAACAGAAACAATCGGATGATACGGAAAGCTGCTCAAGAACTGGCAGAAACTCTTGAGCAACACCGTTTGGACGCCGAGCTGACGAAGCAAGCATTTGCAGAGAAACTTGGCATCTCAAAGCAGTTTCTTCATGAGCTACTTAACGGCGAGGGAAATCCCACTCTCGAAACTCTGGATGTGATGGCCTCCAAGCTCGATCTTGAGTTTCACCCAACCTTTCTAAGGGCGAAGCGGCGCTCCGGTGATAAGAAGCGCTGATCTATGAGGCGTTTACCTGCGCGCGAGCCGTCTGGGCCGTTGAGAAACGTCCTGTGGTAGCCCTCGCATTGTGGTGCCGCTGCTTAGATCGAATTTCTCACGTTCTGCCATCGGAAGCCACTCGCTCCTATTCGATGGTGCCGGTTGGGAGGGACAACATCTTTCTCATCTCGGCAAACACATCAGCATCGCCTTCCCATCCCTGAAAGCGGGCACATAAGAGAGCCCAGAAAACTAGGTCCTTGGTTCGATCATGAGCAAAAGCCGCCACCAAGCGCCAGCCGATATGTCGCGTTGCCGCTTGTCGGGGCATACTCTTTAGCCTTAGCAATATCTGGTCCATAGGACCGCCGAGACTCTCGCTGGGGACGTAACTTCCGGCTTCGTCACAAAACAAATCCGAAAGCGCCTGACGACCTTCAGACATAACGCTCCCTCCTCCATTGCGCCGGGCATAACGGGTCACGCGATGGCATCTGGGCGCCATACGCGAAGTTGTTGATTCGATATTTCGGATTGTCCTACGCGCCGAAGGTGCCTGCGCCGTTGCGAGTTGCAACGCTCAGCCTACCGTGAGCTGAATGCAGAGAAAGCTCGATAAACGGTGCGCGTTGAATTTCGATTGAAGGCGGGCCTAAACGCTTAAGTGAGAGACTGCGACCGACATTTTCGTCGACAAGTTCATCCACGAACAAATTCTCCCACTCTTCGAAGCTAGTAATGTCTTACACTTTCTATGTAGAGTAGACAAGGAAGTCAAAGGACACGGTATGGACGTGGAAATTCGAGCGAGCTGCGCAGTTGCGAGGCTGCGGTTGGGATCCTCGCAGTTAGTGTATGTGGTTGGTTCCGATACTTAAGCATCAGAAGATGGTGTGCTCGCGGCAATGGGACGGAATTGACCCGCACGCTCGTGACACTGGTGCCTCGCCGGACTGCTACTGGGTCACTGCGTGTTCAAGTAAAGTGTGCCGTCCGATGCGATTTGAGTCTGGGAAAGAGAAAAGGGCAAGGATTTCAGTACACATGCGCTATCAATTCTGAGTCTTTAGAAGCCACATTCTGAGTCTACGGAATCAAAAGTGAGTTGAATTTTGAGTCTACGGAATCAGCAATAAATCGTTGATTATATGGGAAGATTCTGACTGTCAGCTCTCTTAAGGCGCTTCTCGCCTGAACGTTGAGAATGCTCCTGACGCTTGTCTGGTCGCTATGTCGCTATCGCTCTGCGGCACCTTGTTGATCAGCAGGCCCGCTGATCCGCGCCCGGCTGGCACACCTTAGATCGTCCGCCTCGTTTGCTCCGTGTAGACTGGGTCGCTACTCTAGCCGGTGGTGGTGCGCGGATGCGGCAGCGCTTCGCGGGCAGAGCCCGTTTTCTGCAGTTCAATTCGTCGGTTCGAATTGTCGAGCAACGTCTTATCGCTCGTTGGAGTAGTCTGGTTGATACTGTTCGATGATCGGAGTGATCAGAAATGAAAGTTCTTCACTGTGGTCTTCGATGACATCCCAGCCAGCCGCTGCATCGCGGAAATTCAGCCATACGCAATTGGCGCCGTTCTCTTTCGTGACAATTAGCTGGACCCAGCCGGAGTAGTCGAGCAGCAATTTCAAAAAGCCGTCGCGAACGCTGGAGTCCTTGAGCGATTCATCGCCCCCTAGAACATGGCAATGAAAGGAATTGTTGCGCCACAATAGGTTTGCGATCAGCCTGACGTAGGGGCTGGAATTCCGCTTCAGTAGACACGTTACCGCCCCAAAAGTGGAAATCCCGCTCAACGACCTGAATATCGATCATTTCAAGTGCACGGCGTTTGTCCTCTTGGAAATTTTCAGTCTTTGGAACCCTAGCCGCAATAACGATGGGAACGTCCGCGTTTCTACCTGCGTCATGCGACTCAAAGCATCGGAAGCTCCCATCATCTCGATGAGAAACGTTTGAGCTGGCGCCTTCGTAGTTGCGCATGAATTCGGCGGCTTCTGAGATCGTCAATCCGACTGGCCAACACTTGATCGTCGAGCTCAAGATCGGGTCATTCAAGCCAAAGTATAGCGATCGCATGACATGACGGCCTTATGCTGCATCATAGCAATTCTCTCCTCCACCGAGGTAAGAAAGTTCAGGGAACGTGAGAACGCCTAAGAGAGCTCCTGCGCTGCGGAAATTGACACCTGATAGGCGATGCCATGCGATTTTGATCCCCTAAGGACCTGCGCGGAATCCTGCGCTGCCACACCGATGCCTCGGACGGCACCGAGACCCTCGGGACGATGGCCAAGGCGACGCGCCAGCACGGGTTCGTGTATTTCGGGGTCGCCGACCACTCCAAGTCTGCGCACTATGCCGGAGGTCTGTCGGAGGAGGAGATCGCGCAGCAGCACCGGGAAGCCGACCAGCTCAACAAGCGCTTCGGCAAGGATTTCCGGAACTCCTCGGGGGACATCGCCGCGGGTACATTGCCGACGGCCATGATTCGGTCCTTCAGCGCGGCCGTCGCGGCGACGAGTGCAGGGAACTCTGGTCGATCACGCGTTTGCGAGTGCGGCAAATTGCGGCCGGATTCTATTCGGTGAAATGTGATTTTTGTAGGTCGATCGTGCGGGATCAGCTTTCGAGGCATGCATTGATCAATCGTGGCCCAAGACGTTCAAGCGCATTGCCAGTTTGTAACTTAGAGTTGTGTTACCGCGATCGCATGGCGGCCTCTGGAGCAAATGATGTACTTCACACTCGTCAAGTCGGAGGCGGCATCGGCATGATGCAATGCAGTCTGCCCTTGCCGGAAGCTCTCCTCACCCCGGCGCGGCCGCGGTTCTCGACGCCGGCGGCCCGACTTTGCCCCGGACGGAGCGAAAGCCGTGGCCCTCCTCTCCCGGGTGTCGCGCGGGATATGAGAGCGCGCGATTGCTGTCCAATTGTCAGCGAAGCCCGCCCGCGGGACGTCGCCAAACAACTGAGCGAGAGCAAATAACCTAATGGCTACGACGCGCGCGATCCATGACATGAGCCAGTCAAGGAAGGCCGCTGCAAGCGGCTGGATCGGGTCGGCTCTCGAATATTATGACTTCTTCATCTATGCGACCG
>NZ_JACOFQ010000041.1:0-55241 GCF_019455395.1 Bradyrhizobium sp. BR 10261 | reverse complement strand
CAGCAGCAGGGACCGCATCTTGCGCCCCGCCGAGCGCGTCGCCCGCGCCGCATGCTTGGGGTCGCCTGCCGCCTCGAGCGCGTCCTGGGCCGGCTTTTCCGCCATTGGGGTCCTCTCCCTGATTTATTTGTATGACATACAAACAAATAGATCAAGCCGGATATGGAATTGAAGAACCCGGGGTCGCCCCGACGCCGGTCTAGCCATCCCCACCACCGTCATGCCCCGCGCAGGCGGGGCATCCAGTACGCCGCGCCCCTTC
This sequence comes from Bradyrhizobium sp. BR 10261, assembly GCF_019455395.1. Lineage (NCBI taxonomy): Bacteria > Pseudomonadati > Pseudomonadota > Alphaproteobacteria > Hyphomicrobiales > Nitrobacteraceae > Bradyrhizobium > Bradyrhizobium sp. BR 10261. The sequence goes on along the minus strand of NZ_JACOFQ010000041.1, from coordinate 54,979 downwards.
GGTTCAACTATAACCGCCTCGGAGTACTGGATCGCCCGGTCCTAGTACGCAATCGCGCACTGGCCGGGCGATGACCCTGAGTGTGTGGCGAGCACATTCGACCTCCCTGCGCCGGAACCGTCCGAGGCCCAAAACATCGGCCGCAAACCTTGCCAAGCCGGCCAAAATCCGTATAACGCGCGCATCCGCAGACCCCGGCCGGGAGCTGAACGGACGGTCTCAGCAAATCCTCAGTGATTTTGGTGTGGCAGGGCCAGTCGGCCCGTCGTCCCGTGTTTCCGCCTTCTGAGCTTAATCCCAGAGTCCTTTCCGAAGGTCTCTTAAGGGCTTGACGCCGGGCAATGCGCCAACACGAGGAAAGGACTGATATGGCTCTCTATGAGCATGTTTTTCTCGCGCGCCAGGACGCGAGCACGCAGCAGGTCGAAGAGCTGACTGCGCAGATGACCGGCATCGTCGAAGGTCTCGGCGGCAAGGTCACCAAGACCGAGAATTGGGGCGTTCGCTCCCTCACCTACCGCATGAACAAGAACCGCAAGGCGCACTTCGTGCTGCTCAACATCGACGCGCCCTCCGCGGCGATCGCCGAGATCGAGCGCCAGGAGCGCATCAGCGAGGACGTGATCCGCTATCTCAGCGTCCGCGTCGAGGAGCTCGAGGAAGGCCCGTCCGCGATGATGCGCAAGGCCGACCGTGATCGCGAGCGCGACGATCGTGGCGGTGGCTTCCGCGGCGAGCGTGAAGGCGGCTTCCGTGGCGACCGCGAAGGCGGTTTCCGCGGTGGTGATCGCGACGGTGGCTTCCGCGGCGATCGCGGTCCGCGCCGTGGGCGCGACGAAGCTGAAACGACGGATGGGGAGTAAGAACAATGGCTGAAGCTGGTGCACGCCGCCCGTTTTTCCGTCGCCGCAAGAGCTGCCCGTTCACGGGAGCCAATGCGCCGAAGATCGACTACAAGGACTCCAAGCTGTTGATGCGTTACGTCTCCGAGCGCGGCAAGATCGTGCCGAGCCGCATCACCGCGGTGTCCGCGAAGAAGCAGCGTGAGCTCGCCCGCGCCATCAAGCGCGCGCGCTTCCTGGGCCTGTTGCCCTACGTCATTCGCTAACACGAATTCGGCCGGCGGCGATTGTACCGCCGGCCGCACTCCTTGAAATTCATAAGGCTTCCGGGTCGTCCGGTCGCCGATGGTTGGGGCAAGACGCCTCTAACCGCTCGAAGGGAGCGGGACAGCTGATGATGGTATTTGGACTGATAGCCCTGATCGCCGGCGCTGCGTCGGCCCTGATGTTCGCCTCGATCGTGTCGGGCGCGCTGATCTCGCTTGTCCTGTTCTATCTCGCACCGTTGCCGCTGATGGTCGCCGCGATCGGCTGGGGGCCGCTCTATGCGAGTCTCGGCGGTATCGCCGCGGCGGTCGGCCTCGGCGCGATCTTCGGCCTGCCCTATTGCATCGCCTTTGCAGTCACCATCGCCCTGCCGGCCTGGTGGCTCGGCCATCTTGTCCTGCTCGGCCGGCACGTTGCGGGCGTGACGGCCGTGGACGTCGCTGCGCCCGTCGAACCCGAAATCGAATGGTATCCGGTCGGCCGCATCCTGTTGTGGATCGCGGGCTTCGCAGTGCTGACCACGCTTGCGGCCCTGCTCACGCTCGGCGCCGACGCCGACACCATCACCGCTACGCTACATCGCGGCTTGATGCGCATCCTCCGCGCCACCGATCCGCAGGCCGCTGGTGAGGCCGACCAGTTCATCGATGCGCTGGTCCGCATCGCGCCGGCTGCCGCCGCCATCGTCTCGATGATGACGCTCACGCTCAACCTTTGGCTCAGCGCCAAAGTGACGGCGACATCGGGCCGGCTGCGCCGTCCCTGGCCCGATCTGAAGACGGCCGAATTGCCGGCGATGACGCTCGCGGTGCTCTGCATCGCGCTTGCCTTCTGCTTCACCGGCGGCCTGCTCGCGATCGTCGCGCAGATCACCACGGCGGCATTGATGATGGCTTACGCGCTGACCGGCTTCGCCGTGCTGCATACGCTGACGCTCGCGCTGAAGAGCCGTACCTTCTGGCTCGGTTCAACCTATGCCGTCGTCGTCGTGTTCGGCTGGCCTGTCATCGCGATGGTGATCCTTGGGCTTGCGGATGCCGTGTTCGGCTTCCGCGAGCGCTTTCTGCGTAACCGGCAGCCGCCGCCATTGCCGATATCTTGAGTTCAACCCGAAACTGAAAACCAGAGCACTTCAAAGGAGAACGAATATGGAAGTCATTTTGCTGGAACGCGTGAGCAAGCTCGGCCAGATGGGCGAAGTCGTGAAGGTTCGCGACGGCTATGCCCGCAACTTCCTGCTCAAGCGCGGCAAGGCGCTGCGCGCCACCGCCGACAACCGCGCCAAGTACGACGGCATGAAGGCCGAGCTCGAGGCTCGCAACCTTGCCTCGAAGGGCGAGGCGGCCAAGGTCGCCGAGAAGATCGAGGGCAAGAACATCATCGTGATCCGCCAGGCCTCGGAAGCCGGCCAGCTGTTCGGCTCGGTCAACGTGCGTGACATCGTCGTCGCCTTCGAAGCCGACGGCATCTCGCTGGCCCGCCCGCAGATCCAGCTCGACGCGCCGATCAAGACCATCGGCAAGCGCTCGATCACCGTCGCGGTCCACCCCGAGGTCGAGGTCGAGATCACCGTCACCGTCGCGCGCAGCCAGGACGAGGCCGAGCGCATCAACCGCGGCGAGGACATCTCCACCCGCAACGAGGACCGCGACGCCGCCGCCGAGGCGATCGCCGCTGCCGGCGAGTTCTTCGATCCGGAAGCCCAGCACGAAGACATCGCGCCGGCTCCGGCCACGGAAGAGAAGTAAGCTTCGCGCTCAGGCGCAAAGCTAAGCCCGGTCGCCTCAGGCGGCCGGGCTTCTTATTTTGGGCGCGACGTCCTCGCCGAGCATCGCAATCGAGATGAGTGCCGTTGCGGTCCTGCTTAGCGCGAGATCGGCGCCGTCGGCGGGCCGGACGACTCGGCCGGTGCTGGCGATGGAGCCGCGGCGGGCGCCATCGGCGCCGGCTCGACCGGCTTGGCCGCTGGCTCGGCGCTTGACGCGGGCTCGGCCGGTTTGGAGATGACAGCTTCCGCGGGCTTGGGCGCAGCCGGTTCAGCCGGCTTGGCGGCGGCCGGCGGAGCCGGCGTCACCTGCGGCACCGGATCGGGGCGCAAGGCCGGCGTCTCGCTGGCGCTCGGTTCGACCTTGGCGCTCTCAGGCCTAGTCTCTGCCGGCTTCTCGGCGGGCTTGCCGCTGTCGGGCTTGGACTCGGTATCGGCCTTGGCGCTCTCGCTCTTCGGTTCGCTCTTCGGTTCAGTTTTGGGTTCGGTCTTGGAATCGACCTTCGGCGCGGCGGCGTCTTCCGTCTCCGGCTTGGCACGCTTGCTCATGCGCTTGCCCTTGCGACCCTCGCGCGGTTGTTCGGTGGCGGCCTCGGGCTTCACGCCTTCCTTGGCACCTTCCTTGGCCCCTTCCTCGCTCGGCCGCGCCGCGCGCTTCTGACGGCCCTCAGGCGCGGCGGTAGAGGCGCCCTCGCCTTCCGGCTTGGCGGCGTCCTGACGCTGCCGTCGGCCCTGATGCTCAGGCGACTGTCCCGGGGGCGAGTTGGCGTCCTTCTCCTTGGAGGCGTCCTTCTTGTCCTTGCCGCCGTCCTTGGATTGATAGCGGGCGTCGGTGGCACCGTTGGAGACGAGGTAGGAGGCCAGCACACCGGCCATGTCGGGGCTGGTGGTGTAGTGCTGACGCAGGAAGCCCGGCAACGAGCCCGGCGCCACTGTCTTCAACAGCCCCCGCGGGCTCTTGTGGCAGGCATTGCAAGTCTGCGCGAAGATCTGGGATGGGGCCTTGCCGGCCTCGAGGTTCGTCGCCTGCGCCAGAACGGCATCGGAGGCGCCGAAGCCAATCAGAAACAGCACCGTGGCGAGGCTGAGCGCTCGGCTCGACATTCCCATCATCTCCATTGAAATCCGACAGATACGGCCGGCACCCGGCGCGGCGGCGGTCACCTTTTAGCCGATTGCGCTGCGAATGGAAGCAGGCTCCGGCGCAAGGATGGGGTTAAGCGCCTTAGGAATATCTGCCGTGAACATGACGCAATGGCGGGACCCAAACGCCCTCCCCAGATTTAGATGCAAACGCATAGGAACCCGAGCGGGGACCTGAGCGTCAGAATCGAAAGGCCGGGTTAGTCGCATCTCTTGTCCGCTCGAGAGGAAGGTGTGGATGGACCGCTTGTTGCGTAGCTTCCTGTCGCAATTCATTCGCCGGGGGTCGCTGACGGTGACCACGGCAAATGGATCGAAATTCACTGTCGGCGACGGCACGGGCGAGCCGATCGCCGTGCGCTTCGTGACATCAGACGCAGAGCGAAAGATCCTCATCAATCCCGAGCTCGGGCTTGGCGAGGCCTATATGAACGGGGAGTTCGTCGTCGAGCGCGGCAACATCGCCGATGTCCTCGCCATCCTGCTCGATCAACCCGAACTGTTGCCTCACTGGGCAAAACCCTGGTGGCACCTGCGCTATCTCGTCCGACATATCAGACAGTTCAATGCGCGGGCGCGCTCGCGCCGCAATGTCGCGCATCATTACGATCTCGACGCGCGGCTTTATTCGCTCTTCCTCGACGCCGACAAGCAATATAGCTGCGCCTATTTCGAGACGCCGGACGCCACGCTCGACGACGCGCAGCTCGCCAAGAAGCGGCATGTCAGCGCAAAGCTGCTGGTCAAGCCCGGCCAGCGCGTGCTCGACATCGGATCGGGCTGGGGCGGGCTCGGCCTCTATCTGGCCGAGATCGCAGGCGCCGACGTGACCGGCGTGACGCTGTCAACGGAGCAGTTGCAGATTGCCAATACGCGCGCCGCCGAGAAGGGTCTGACGCATCAGGCGCGCTTCCTGCTTCAGGACTATCGCGATATCGCGGGGCCATTCGACCGCATCGTGTCGGTCGGCATGTTCGAGCATGTCGGGGCGAGGTTCTACGACACTTATTTCCAGCGCTGCGCCGAGCTGCTCAGCGATGACGGCGTCATGTTGCTGCATTCGATCGGCCGCTCGCAGGGACCGGACTCGACGAACCCCTGGATCGCCAAATACATCTTCCCCGGCGGCTACATCCCCTCGCTCTCGGAGGTGCTGCCCGCGATCGAGAACGCCGGGCTATTGGTCTGCGACATCGAGATCCTGCGGCTGCACTACGCCGAGACGCTGAAGGCCTGGCGGGAGCGCTTCATGGCGCGGCGCGAGGAAGCCGTGCAGCTTTACGACGAGCGCTTCGCGCTGATGTGGGAATTTTATCTCGCAGCCAGCGAGATGACCTTTCGCAAGCAGGGCATGATGAACTTCCAGGTCCAGCTGACCAAGCGCCAGGGCGTGGTGCCGATGACCCGCGACTATATGGCCCACGAGGAAGCCCGGCTGCGCGCCCTCGAGGGCGGCGCCAAGCCGAAGTTGAGGCTCGCTGGTGAATAGGCTCTAGTGACGCTGGGTCGAGATATGGGAGGCGCGGTAAGAGGCTGCCAACGCCAGTTGCGCCCTCAGCTCGATGACGATCTCGGGTGCGACCGGCTGGCGCCGGATTTCCGGCCGCTCGGCGTGCTGCATGGCGGCGATCAGACCGGACAGCCACAGCCGGCTGCCTGTCTCGCTTCGCCAATCCTGGTGCTGCCGTTCTGGCGGCATCGCTTGCCTCGTTTCCCGTGAGGGGTTCGGGATAATCCCCGGCCCCACCCGCCTGTTCCCTGCCTACCCCCGAAAGAAACCGAAGAGATGTGATCTGCTTCACATTCCCGAGGTCGGAGCTGGCCTAGACCGTCGCCATGAGAAAGCAGACCCAAACCTCATTCGACGTCCAGGACGAACTTCGCACCGACTACGCCCTGATCGCCACCGGCGTCGGCGCGGCCCTGGTGGCGTTGGTTTATCTCCTGCTGGTCTGATCCCGCACCGGAAAACGCCCGCGCACCGCTTCACGCGCTTTCAAATAGGTCTGCGCCTCAATTCATTAGGTTCACCCTGTCCGGATTTTTCCGTGGCGCGATCGCGGCCACTTCCGGTCCGGCCTTGAGTTCCGCGAAAATCCGTCAAGCGCGGCGAATAAAGACGCCGCCAATCATCCACCGCTTTTAAGATCGGTTGATAGTGACGAAGTTTTAGCTTCCGCTTTGGCCTGGAGCGGCGCTTTATCCCGGCCCCGCATCCGCCCCAGAAACTTGCTATCGCTCGACCATGGCCCTGACTGATTCGAACGTCCTCAAACTTGCGCCCGAGCCCGGAACGCCCTCCTATCGGAGCGCGCCGCACAATATCGAGGCGGAACAGAGCCTTCTGGGCGCGATCCTGGTCAACAACGACGCCTTCTACCGGGTCTCCGACTTCCTGGAGGCGAAGCATTTCTTCGAGCCGTTGCACCAGACCATTTTCGAGACCGCCGGCAGCCTGATTCGGATGGGCAAGATCGCCACGCCCGTCACGCTGAAGACGTTCCTGCCCGCGGACACCGACGTTGGCGGCATGACCATCGGCCAATATCTGGCGCGGCTGGCGGCCGAAGCGACCACGATCATCAACGCCCAGGATTATGGGCGCACGGTCTACGACCTTTCCTTGCGCCGCGACCTGATCGGCATCGGCGAGGACATGGTCAATGTCGCCTATGACGCCCCGGTCGATTTCCAGCCGCGAGCCCAGATCGAGGACGCCGAGCGAAAGCTCTACGAGCTTGCCGAGTCCGGCCGTTACGACGGCGGCTTCCAGAAATTCTCGCAGGCGCTCGCGGTCGCGGTCGACCTCGCGGCCAAGGCGTTCCAGCGCGACGGAAAGCTGTCCGGCATCTCGACCGGCATGCGCGACCTCGACACCAAGATGGGCGGATTGCAGCAGTCCGACCTCATCATCGTCGCGGGCCGTCCCGGCATGGGCAAGACCTCGCTGGCGACCAACATCGCCTACAATGTCGCACGAGCCTACGTTCCGGAACTCCAGGCCGACGGCACCACCAAGGCCGCCAATGGCGGCGTCATCGGTTTCTTCTCCTGCGAAATGTCGGCCGACCAGCTCGCCACGCGTATCGTGGCTGAGCGCACCGGCGTTCCCTCCTCCCACATCCGGCGCGGCGGCATCTCGGAAGCCGATTTCGAGAAGATCCGGGAGGTCTCGATCGAGCTGCAATCGCTGCCGTTCTATGTCGACGCGACCGGTGGCCTGTCGATCGCGCAGCTGATGGCGCGCGCGCGCCGGCTGAAGCGACAGAAGGGCCTCGACCTGCTCGTGATCGACTACATCCAGCTGCTGTCAGGCTCGAGCAAGCGCGCCAGCGACAGCCGCGTGCAGGAAATCACGGAGATCACGACCAGCCTGAAGGCACTCGCCAAGGAACTCAATGTTCCCGTCATCGCGCTGTCCCAGCTCTCACGCCAGGTTGAATCCCGCGACGACAAACGGCCGCAGCTCTCGGACTTGCGTGAATCCGGATCGATCGAGCAGGACGCCGACGTCGTCCTGTTCGTGTACCGCGAGGAATATTACCTCGCGATGAAGGAGCCCCGCCCAGGCACGCCGGAACACGAGAAGTGGCAGCTCGACATGAGCCTTGCGCACGGAAAAGCCGAGGTCATCATCGGCAAGCAGCGCCACGGCCCGACCGGCACCGTCGATTTGGCGTTCGAAGCTTCGGTCACGAGGTTCGGCGACCTTGCACCGGACAGTCAGGTGCCGGCTCGCGGCGGCGACGACTACTGAGTTCCTTGAACCGGCCCGGCCTCTTCGCGTAAAACGACGCCATGACAATGGTGTCCGACCCGAACATGATCCCGCAATCCGGCCTTCTCTCCGCGGAGGCCAATCAGGCTGCCGCCCTCGCTGCCTATGGCGGCGTGCTCACCATCGACCTCGACGCCATCATCGCCAACTGGCGCAAGCTCGAGAAGACTGCCGTGCCGGCCGAGTGCTCCGCGGTGATCAAGGCCGACGCCTATGGCTGCGGCACCGCGCAGGTGGCGCAGGCGCTCAACAAGGCCGGCTGCAAGACCTTCTTCGTCGCCACCATCGAGGAGGCCCGCACGGCGCGCGCAGCCGTGCCCGATGCCACCATCTACGTGCTCGGCGGCTATTTCCAGAACACCGGCGAGCACTACGCCAAGATCAACTGCCGGCCCGTCATTGGCGACCTCAACGAGCTCGCCGAATGGGACGTGTTCTGCCGCCGCTCCGGCTGGTCCGGCGGCGCCGCCATCCATATCGATACCGGCATGAACCGGCTCGGGCTGACGCTGTCGGAGGCGCAGGCCATCATCCCCCGCATCAATGCCGGCGATCACGGCATCACGCTGGTGATGAGCCATCTGGTCTCGGCCGAGCAGCTCAACAATACGATCAACGCGAAACAGCTCGCGGCCTTCCGCGCCATCGCCAGCGAATTCTCCGGCGTGCCGGCGGCGCTCGCCAATTCCTCCGGCATCTTCCTCGGCGCGCCGTTCCAGTTCGACCTGGTGCGGCCGGGCGCCGCGCTCTACGGCGTCAATCCGACACCGGAGGCCGACAATCCGATGCAGCCGGTCGTCGACCTCAAGGCGCGCATCGTGCAGACCCGCTCGATCGAGCGCGGAGAGACCGTCGGCTATGGCGGCACCTGGTCGGCACGGCGGCCGACCAAACTCGCGATCATCGCGGTCGGCTATGCCGACGGCTATTTCCGCGCCGCCAGCTCCAATGACGGCACGCGCGGCGCCGAGGTGATCGTCGCCGGCAAGCGCTGCCCGGTCGCGGGGCGCATCTCGATGGACCTGATCGCGATCGACATCACCGATCTGCCGCCGAACGCGGCGCGCCGAGGCCATATGGTGACGCTGCTCGGCGAAGGCATCACCGTCGACGAGCTCGCCCATCATTTCGGCACGATCGGCTATGAGGTGCTGACCAGCCTCGGCCGCCGCTACGCCCGCGTCTACAAGGGCGGCAATGTGGTCGAGCCGCTGGTGAAGCCGGAGCCCGCGAAGGCCGCAGAGCAGCCGCCCTCCCCGCCGCCGCTTGCGCAGCCGGCAAGCCCGCCGCCGCTGCCGAGCTGAGCGGTCAGCCGCTTACTTCTTCTTCCTGCTGTCCAGCGCGGCCTTGCAAGTCGTGCTGAGCTGATCGCGCTTGCCGTTGAGGCAGGCCACGATGCCGCCGCCGGGCGCGATGCCGGCGCAGAATTTGTCGTAGTCCGCCTTGCATGCGCCGCGCGTATCGGCCGATTGTGCTGAAGTGGCCCCGGAGAGTGCGACGACGAATGCGATGGCGGCAAAGCTCAACTTGGACATTGTATCTCCGGTGACGGAATTCAGGAGCCGGTAGCTCTACATGAAGATTGCGACATTCAACATCAATAACATCAATCGCCGCCTGCCCAATCTGCTCGCATGGATGCGCGCGGCAAAGCCCGATATCGTCGCGCTTCAGGAACTGAAGGCCAGTGATGGCGAATTTCCGGCGGAAGCGATCGAGAAAGCCGGCTACGGCGCAGTTTGGCGTGGACAAAAGACCTGGAACGGCGTCGCCATCCTCGCCCGCAACGCCGAGCCTGTGCTGACGCGCGACCGCCTGCCGGGACGGCCTGATGATCACGAGGCGCGCTACATCGAAGCTGCCGTGCGCGGCATCATCGTCACCAGCATCTACCTGCCGAACGGCAATCCGCAGCCGGGCCCGAAATTCGACTACAAGCTCGACTGGTTCGCGCGGCTGAGGCGCCACGCCAAGACCTTCCTCAAGCAGGATCTGCCCGTGGTGCTCGCCGGCGATTACAATGTTGCGCCCACCGAGATCGACATCTATCCGACGCGCTCATGGGACAAGGATGCGCTGATCCAGCCGAAGAGCCGCGCGGCCTTCGCCTCGCTGGTCGAACAGGGCTGGTGCGATGCGATCCGCGAGCTTCATGGGGAGGAGCGCATCTACACCTTCTGGGATTACAAGCGAAACCGCTGGCAGCGCGATGCGGGCCTGCGGCTCGATCATCTGCTGCTGAGCCCTGCCCTCGTCCCACGCCTGGCCAAGGCCGGCGTCGACAAGACGGTTCGCGGTGAAGACGGTGCGAGCGATCACGCGCCGGCGTGGGTGGTGCTGAAATAAGTGAGGTGCCGTAGGGTGGGCAAAGCGACTTGTCCGCCGTAGCTCGAAGAGCGAAGGCGGAACCGTGCCCACCAAAATTCGCTTACGGAGATAGGTCCTGGGCACGGCGCAAGCGCGCCTTTGCCCACCCTACGATTGATCGCCCAGTCCGATCACCGCCCGTAATACTCCTGCACCGTGTCCCACGCCGCCTTCTGCAGCAGCTGCGCCGTCTCCGGATCAATCCCCATGGTGTAGGAATTCCCAACCGGCGAACGTCCCGTCAGCGCGGCGAGCGTGACGCAGGCGGCGAGATAGGTGCCGGCCGGGCTCGGATGCCGCCGGTCCGGCGCATAGAGGTTGAGCTCCGGCTGCAGCTTGCGCACGCGCGCGAAAGCGAGGCCTGCAGGAATGACCAGCGCATCATTGGCATTGCCGGCGGTCGTATAGGCATCAGCCAGCCCTTCCGTCATCTCAGGCTTGTCGAGATAGGCCCAGGACATGAACAGCACCGGCCGCATGCCGTGGGCGCGGACGATCTCGCTGTCCTTCTTGGCGAAGATGGTGAAGGCGTCCTTCAGCTGCGGATGGATCGGGCACTGGCTGCAATCCATCATCACGACCGTGTCGTACTGCTTGCCCGGCTTGTTGAAGACGACATTGTTGTCGTCGTCGAAGGAATAGGCGCCGAGGCCTCCCGGCCGCAGCAGATTGTCCATGTCGTGCCAATCGAGGCCGGAGCCGCCGATCGTGACCATGGTGTTGCGATAGGCCATCTTGTCGGTATCGATGGCCCGCTCCATGAGCGAGAGGCGGCCCGGCATACCGTTGTTGTAATAGAAAAAGCTGTTGCCGACGAACAGCGTGGCCTTGGGAAAGTCGGGCCCGAGCGTCGTGACCTTCGGCTTGGTCTGCGCTTGCGCATTGAAGCTGGCCGCAACGGCTAGAGACATTGCGACCATCACTTGCGCAAAAACACGCATCATCGATTCCTCCCTTTATTATCGGCCCGGAATCAAATCAGCTTTCCCAGCCAGCCTCAAGGGGATGCGCATGCACGCAGATATGCGTGGGGCGCCGCCTGCTCACCACAGATTCTTGCCGTCGATCATATTGACCGGAACCGTCTCCAGGTCGAAATCGTCGAACAGGCGTGCGTTCACCGCGACCTTGGGATTGTCGAAATCCGGCTTGCCGGTCGACCAGTCCGGCGACTCCGAATAGGTGCCGCAGCCGCAATTGGCGCAGTAATGATGCTTGACGGTGCGGCTCCCCCAGAGATAGGTCGCAACGTTGTCGGGGGGCGAGAGCAGGCGAAATTGCGCCGGTGTGTAATAGGCCCACAGCGCGCCGCGCTTGGCGCAGAGCGAGCAGGTGCAGCGCGTTACGCTCGCAGGCGCCTCCGTCACCTCGAACACCGTCTCTCCGCAATGACAGCTTGCCTCGACCGGCATGATCCGCTCCCGTTTTGTCAGGAGGTGGTCATAGCCCGCCCCTGCTGCCAACATGCTGTCAGCAGCGAGGCCACTCAAACGAAATCACGAAAACAACCCCATGCACAGTAGACGGCTCGGCTGAATCCCTGCCCTACCGTTATTCCGAAATTGCGTTTGACTTGTCGGGCAAAACACTGGCAGAATGTCACCATGGACGAACTCCCCGTGCGCCGCGATCGGGAATCCGTCAATGTCCCGGAGCTCCGCCTTTGGCCTTCCTCTTCGTCCTCTGTGTTGGCCTGATCGCAGGCACCATTTCCGGCATCGTCGGCACGGGCTCGTCGATCATGCTGATGCCGGTGCTGGTCTATGCCTATGGGCCGAAGGAGGCCGTGCCGATCATGGCGGTTGCTTCCGTCATGGCAAACTTTTCGCGGATTCTGGCGTGGTGGCGCGAGGTCGATTGGCGGGCCTGCGCGGCCTATTCGGTCACGGGCATTCCGGCCGCGGTGCTGGGCGCGCGGACGCTGCTCGCCCTGCCCGCGCACGCCGTCGACCTCGCCATCGGCATCTTCCTGATCGCGATGGTTCCGGTGCGGCACTGGCTGGCGCGGCACGACCTCAAGGCCAAGCTCTGGCACTTGGCGATCGGTGGCGCGATCATCGGCTATCTCACCGGCATTGTGGTCTCGACCGGTCCGCTCAGCGTGCCCCTGTTCCTGTTCTACGGTCTCTCCAAAGGCGCATTTCTCGCGACCGAAGCCGCCTCCTCGCTCGGGCTGTATTTCGCCAAATCGGTCACGTTCGAGCGCTTCGGCGCGTTGACGCAGGAGGTCTTCATCAAGGGCCTGATCGCAGGTTCCTCGCTGATGGCAGGCGCCTTCGTCGCCAAGCGCTTCGTGCTGCACCTGAAACCGGAGATGTTTCGCCTGGTGATGGATGCGATCATGATCGCAGCCGGGCTTTCGATGCTCTGGAATGCGACGCGGCCGTAAAGCGCGATGAGATTGTCATCGCGCTTTAGCTCTTTGTTTGAGCATGATCTCCGCGCAAGCGCGTTCCGCCGATGTCGCGAGGGAAAACCGCTTCACACTTTTCCGGATCATGCTCCGGCGCTCAAACCGCGAACTCGGGCGCGATCGACGGGCTGTCGACCAGCACGCGGTCTTCGCCGCCGCATTCTGCAAGCTGGCGCAGCACCGCATCGAGCGGCTGCGGCTTGTGGAACAGAAAGCCCTGGCCGAGCCTCACGCCCATCTCGCGCATGGCCTGCACCTGCTCGGCCCGCTCGATGCCTTCCGCAACCAGGGTGAGCCCCAGCGTGCCGGCGAGCGAGGCGATGACGCCGACGATGGCCCTGTCCTCGGCGCTTTCGGGGATTTCGTGGATGAACGCCTTGTCGATCTTGACCTTGTCGAGCGGAAATCGCCTGAGATGCGCAAGCGAGCTGTAGCCCGTCCCGAAATCGTCGAGTGCGATGGTGGCGCCGAGGCGCCGCAGCCGGCGCAACGTGTCAGATGCGCTGGCAATGTTGTTGATCAGCGACCCCTCGGTGATCTCGAGTTCGAGCAACGAGGGCGCAACACCGAACCGCTCGCAAGTCTCGCGCAAGCAGGCTGCGAGCGAATGGTCGGCAAGCTCGGACGGCGGCAAATTGATCGCGATGCGTATGTGCGGCGTGCCGGCAGCCGCAAGGCGTTGCAGCGCGCGGCAGGCGTCGGTCAGCACGTAGCGCGTCAGGCGGGCATTGTTGCCGCTACGCTCGATCAGCGGCAGGAATTCACCGGGGTTGATCACGCCGTGCTCCGGGTGACGCCAGCGAATGAGCGCCTCCAGGCCGATGACGTCCTGGGTCTCGAGGTCGACCTGGCTCTGATACCAGACCTCGAACTGGCCCTCGGAGAAGCCGGAGGGAACGGCAAGCTCCAGCTCCCTGCGGCGGCGATAATCGTGTTGAAGCGCTTCATCCAGCACCGCAACAGTGCCGGGCGCCTTGCTCTTGGCGTGGTAGAGCGCGATGTCGGCGAGCGCCGGCAAGTGCGACAATTCGGGATCGCCGGCATGGCGCACGGCCAAGCCGATGCTGGCGCGCGGCACGACCTGCTTGTCATGCAGCATGATCGGCGCGGAGATCGCCTCCAGCAATTGCCGCGCGAAAGCCTGTGCGGCCGCCTCGTTGCTGACTTCAGGGCGAATGACCACGAACTCGTCGCCGCCGAGCCGCGCGACCCAATCCTCGGGCTCGACCGTGCCACGTAGCCGCTCGGAGATATGGACCAGGAACTTGTCGCCGGCATCGTGACCAAAAGTATCGTTGATGCCCTTGAAGTCGTCGAGATCGATGAAGCTGAAGGCGATCAGTGCATCCGGCGAGCCGGCATCCCTGCTCAAGGTCACCAGACGCTCGGATAGCGAGCGACGGTTGGGTAGCCCCGTGAGAGGATCGTGATCGGCCATATGGCCGAGCCGGTCGAGCGCGCCTGATGTCGTGTGCTGCATCGCGTTGAAGGCGATCGCGAGCTGGCCGAATTCGTTGGATGATTTGACATCGGCCGGATAGGCGCGGCCGTCCTGCTTGCTGCGCTGGATCGCCGACATCATCGCAGCCAGAGGCTTGCCGATGAAGATGTTGGCGGAGATTCGCATCGCGATCACGGTCGCAAGCGTTCCGAGCAGTCCGACGACGAGAAGCAGCCCCAGCCTGCTGCCGGCGCCCATATAGAGGCTCGCGTAGGAATAGGCGATCGCGATGCGACCGGCCTGAACGGCCATGTTGCCGTTGCTGTAGTTGATCGGCCGCGAGACTTCCGTGAGCGCCTGTACCACGGGCCGCGCCACCACACGGGCGATCACGACGCCGGTGTCATCGTAGACCGCGGCAGCGGCGATGCTCTCGTCGTGCATGATCTCGTTGAGCACGCCCGTGACCTGGTCGTAGCGCATCTTCCACAGCGGCTCGGCGATCAGCTCGGCGCGGCTCTCGGCGACGCGGGCAATGCGGGCATCGAGCTGCCTGATCTGCACCCAGAAGCTCGAGATCTCGACGCCGGCCGAAGCGAGCAGCTGCACCAGCAGCAGCACGGGCACGGTCGCCCAGATCATCGCGCGAACCACCGAGCGCGATGGTGCGGGCTTGTTCGAACCTTTCATCCCGTCAGCGTCCCGCATCATTCACCGGCGCCGCGTGACGGCGATATTGAGGACATCAGAGCCTCCACGGAGAAGTCGTATTGGCCGCAACGTCCCGCCTTGGCCCTGAACTGCGCAAAGTCGATCCGGTCGAAGGCGCGCGTGGCGATCAGCGCCGCGACGGAAGCGAGATTGTCGCGCGTGATCGCCGACGTCTTGACCTCGACATGCGGCGAATTGGCCGCGAAATCGCAACCATCGGCAAAGTCGCGCAGCAGCACGATCGACCAGCCGCCAAGCAGGAAGTGGCCGCCATCGCTCAGCAGCAGGCGGCCAGCCTTGATTTCGCGCAGCGCGTCCTCCGACCAGTTGAGGCCGACCACCTGAATCTGCTCGCCCGGCGTGATGCCGGCGGCCGCGACCGCCCTTAGCGCGCCCAGCGCCATGGGGTCGTTGCCGGCCCAGATCCCCGCTGGACGAATGCCCTTGCGCTGCGCCCAGCCGAGATAATTCGCAGCGACCTGCTCCGCCTCGGACTGCGTCCAGTTGGCGAACAGCATCCGGTCCAGCACCACGTCGGGCGCGGCTGCGACCGCGAGTTGCAGGCCGACATTGCGAGCGATCGACGCCGGCGTGATCTCGTCGCCGCCGATCGCGAGCAGATGGATCTTGCCGTCGGGACTCTGCCGTTTTTCGTTGCGGGCGGCGCCGATCAGTGCATTGGCCATCCGCGTGCCCGCGGTCGTCAGATCGGTCGTGATGTCGCCGAGCCAATTCTTGAGAACGTGGCGCGGCGGTCCAAGACGCTTCGCATCCTCGCCAATCAACGAGTTCGACAGCAGCAGCGTCTTGATGCCCGCGACTTCGGCGGCCTCCAGGATCGGAACGGCGGCAGACTCTTCGTTCGAGAGAATGAGGAAGTCGGGCTTATCGGCGCGCGCGACCACACCGAGGCCGAGCTCCTGCATGGTGCGGTAGTTGCGCTCGCTGGTCAGCACCTCGACCTTGGCGTCAAGCTTGCGGCCGGCGGCCTGCATGGTCTGCGCGACCATGTCCCAATAGATCTCGCCGATCTTGCCGGGGCTTACGAAGACGATGTTGAGCGGTTTGGCATCGGCCGCAACAGTGTAGCCGCCGGGCGCAAGAACACCGCAGGCGATGCTCATGGCGAGCCACATACGCAAGATTATCGTCATTCGTTCCGTCACTCCGTCTTGGTTCCGACGCTGGACCCGCGTCCGCTAACATTTGGCAAAGTCCGGCGTGACGCGGCGGCGTAGAGCTAACAAAGGGTGTATCGGCTGCGCGGAATTGGGCTAAAGCGCGATGAGATTGGGTTGAATCGTCATCGCGCTTCAGCTCTTTGTTTGAGCATGATCTCCGCGCAAACGCGTTCCGCTGATGTCGCGAGGGAAAACCGCTTCACACTTTTCCGGATCATGCTCTATTGGAAGCGCTCACGGACGCCCGCGCTATCCACCGTTCCGTGCTATCAGCGCATTGGTAACCTCCGACTCACCATACCCATGGCCAAGAACACGCTTTCCTTCGTCTGCCAGAACTGCGGCGCGGCCTATAACCGCTGGCAGGGCAAATGCGAGTCCTGCGGCGAGTGGAATACGCTCGCCGAGGAAGATACCAGCGGCAGCGTGCCGGTCTCGATCCGCTCCAAGCGCAAGGGCCGGACCTTTGCGCTGGAGAGCCTGGCCGGCAAAAGTCCCGATGCACCGCGCATGTCCTCTGGGCTGACCGAGCTCGACCGCGTCACCGGCGGCGGCTTTGTCCGCGGCTCGGTGCTGCTGGTCGGCGGCGATCCAGGTATCGGCAAATCGACGCTGCTGACGCAGGCGACCAGCATGATGGCGCGCGCCGGCCACCGCATCGTCTACATCTCCGGCGAAGAAGCCATCGCCCAGGTGCGCTTACGCGCCGAGCGGCTCGGGCTGTCGGATGCACCGGTGCAGCTTGCGGCCGAGACCTCGGTGGAAGATATCGTCTCGACACTGTCCGAAGGCACGGTGCCGCGGCTGATCGTGATCGACTCGATCCAGACCATGTGGACTGACACGGTGGAATCCGCCCCCGGCACCGTCACGCAGGTCCGCGCGTCGGCGCAGGCGCTCATTCGTTTCGCCAAGAAGACGGGTGCGGCCATCATCCTGGTCGGCCACGTCACCAAGGACGGCCAGATCGCCGGCCCTCGCGTGGTCGAGCACATGGTCGATGCCGTGATGTCGTTCGAGGGCGAAGGTTCGCAGCAATTCCGCATCCTGCGCGCCGTCAAGAACCGCTTCGGTCCGACCGACGAGATCGGCGTGTTCGAGATGACGGGCCTTGGCCTGCGCGAGGTCACCAACCCCTCCGAGCTGTTCCTGTCCGAACGCGATCTCGGCACGCCCGGCACGGCAGTCTTTGCGGGCATCGAAGGCACGCGGCCCGTCCTGGTCGAATTGCAGGCACTGGTGGCGCCGACCTCGCTCGGTACCCCACGCCGTGCCGTGGTCGGCTGGGACCAGAGCCGGCTCTCGATGGTGCTGGCGGTGCTGGAGGCCCATTGCGGGGTCAAGCTGTCCGGCCACGACGTCTATCTGAATGTCGCGGGCGGCCTGCGCATCCACGAGCCGGCAGCCGATATGGCCGCCGCGGCGGCGCTTGTGTCGTCGCTGGTTAATGCGCAGTTACCCACCGATGCCGTTTATTTCGGCGAGATTTCGCTCTCTGGCGTGATCCGCCCGGTGGCGCAGACCCCTGCCAGGCTCAAGGAAGCGGCCAAGCTCGGCTTCAAGCGCGCGGTGCTGCCCGAATCGGCCCGCGGGGGCGAAGCGAGCGGTGACGCCGGATTGGCCCTGAACGCGGTCAACAGCCTCACGACCCTGGTCGCAGAGATCGCCGCCAAGGGCTCTCGCCGCGGCGATTCACCCCCGCCTGCGGAGAAAAATGCCACACCGGCAAGATTCCGCCGCGGGGAGGGTTAGCTGGAGGTGACGCCAAGCGCCCCCGCCGCTATACAGCCGTCACAAAAGCAGCATGGGATTGCGTGGTTGCGGCCTTGCCGGGAACGTCGTCCGGCCTTCAGTTAGGGGCGGCGGCCAAACACCGATTCGCTGAGCACCCTTTGAGCGTACGAGCGGACCAGACCAGCCGATGCCAGTTACACTCCTCGACCTGATCCTGCTCGGCGTGATGCTGATCTCGGGCCTGCTCGCCATGGTCCGCGGCTTCATGCGCGAAATCCTCTCGATCGCAGCCTGGGGTACGGCGGCAATCGTGACGCTGTACTCGTTTTCCAAGCTGCTGCCGACGGCCAAGACCTATTTCAACAACGACACCGTCGCGAGCGTGGTCGTGGTCGCCGGCGTGTTCGTCGGTACCCTGGTCGTGGTTTCCGTCATCACGGTCCGGATCTCCGACATGATCCTGGATTCGCGCATCGGCGCGCTGGACCGCACCCTCGGCTTCCTGTTTGGCCTGGCTCGCGGGCTTTTGATCGTCGTGGTCGCCTTCCTGTTCTTCACCTGGCTGGTGCCGGACAAGCAGCGCCCGGACTGGGTCAGCGGGGCCAAGTCCCGCGTGGTGCTCCAGGGAACCGGGGATTGGCTGATGGCCCTCTTGCCTGACGACCCCGAGAACACCATCTTGAAGAGATTCAAGAAAAACAAACCAGATGATGATCAAGCTGAAACCGAGCAGCAGCCTTCGGGCAGTGGCGACGGCTACAGCAAACCGGCTCGTGACAGCCTGAAAAAGCTGATCGAGAAACCTGCGGCGCGTTGATTGCCCTTAACAGAGAGGCGCGGACGAGATGCGACACCCTGACCAGGACGCCCACACTGAACTCGATCCCGGCTCCGCCGCGCTAGAGCTTCAGGACGACCTGGACGGAGACACAGTTCGCGAGGAATGCGGCGTCTTCGGCATCTACGGACATCCTGAAGCTGCCGCCATCACGGCGCTCGGCCTCCACGCCCTCCAGCACCGCGGCCAGGAAGCAGCCGGCATCGTCTCCTACGACGGCAGCCGCTTCCACAGTGAACGGCGCCTCGGTCTCGTCGGCGACACCTTCTCCCGCCGCGAGGTGATCGACCGCCTCCCCGGCACCGTGGCGGTCGGCCACGTCCGCTACGCGACGACCGGCGCCACCATCCTGCGCAACGTGCAGCCGCTGTTCGCCGAGCTCAATGCGGGCGGCCTCGCGGTCGCTCACAACGGCAACCTGTCCAACGGCCTGACGCTGCGCCGCGAACTCGTCAGAAGCGGCGCCATGATGCAGTCGACCTCCGACACCGAGGTGATCCTGCATCTGGTGGCGCGCTCCAGGCGCGCCCGCTTCATCGAGCGCTATATCGATGCGCTGCGCGAGATCGAAGGCGCCTATGCGCTGGTCTCGCTCACCAACAAGAAGCTGGTCGGCGCGCGCGATCCGCGTGGCATCCGCCCGCTGGTGCTGGGCGAGCTCGACGGCTGCCCGATCCTGACGTCTGAGACCTGCGCGCTCGACATCATCGGCGCGCGCTTCGTGCGCGACATCGAGCCCGGCGAAGTCATCGTGTTCGACGAGAACGGCCAGGACATCCACAAGCCGTTCCCGCCGATGGCGCCGCGTCCCTGCATCTTCGAATACATCTACTTCTCGCGTCCTGACTCCGTCGTCCACGGCCGTTCGGTCTACGAGGTGCGCAAGGCCTTTGGCGCCCAGCTCGCGCGCGAGAGCCATGTGCCTGTCGACGTCGTGGTCCCGGTGCCGGATTCCGGCGTGCCCGCGGCGGTCGGCTACAGCCAGCATTCGGGCGTGCCGTTCGAGCTCGGCATCATCCGCAACCACTATGTCGGCCGCACCTTCATCCAGCCAACGCAGGCGATCCGCGAATCCGGCGTGCGCATGAAGCACTCGGCCAACCGCGCCGCGATCGAAGGCAAACGCATCATCCTGATCGACGACTCCCTGGTGCGCGGCACCACGTCGAAGAAGATCGTGCGCATGATGCGCGATGCCGGCGCCAAGGAAGTGCACTTCCGCCTCGCCTCGCCCCCGATCCTCTACCCCGATTATTACGGCATCGACCTGCCCGACCGCGGCGGCCTCTTGGCCGCGACGCATTCGCTGGAGGAGATGCGCGAGCTGATCGGCGCGGACTCGCTCGCCTTCCTGTCGATCGACGGCATGTACCGCGCCATGGGCGAGCCCGGCCGCGACCCCGCCAATCCGAAGTTTGCCGATCACTGCTTCACCGGCGTCTATCCGACCCACCTCACCGACCAGACCCAGACCGAGCCGCAACCGCGGCAGCTGTCCCTGCTGGCGGAGGCGAGCTGACGAAAGGTCGTTCCCGGGGCTGATCCGAGGCCCTTTTCGTCATGGCCGGGCTTGTCCCGGCCATCCACGTCTGTAATACCCGCCGCAAAGAACGTGGATGCCCGGGACAAGCCCGGGCATGACGGAAGCATTTGACGATGACCAAACCCCTCGCCAACCGCATCGCTCTCGTCACCGGCGCCTCGCGCGGCATCGGCTTTGCCACGGCGCTGGCGCTGGCGAAGGCCGGCGCGCATATCGTGGCCACCGCGCGCACGCAAGGCGGGCTCGAGGAGCTCGACGACGAGATCCGCAAAGTGGGCGGCAGCGCCACCCTGGTGCCGCTCAACCTGACCGATTCCGACGGCATCGCGCGGCTCGGCGCGGGACTGCACGAGCGCTATGGCAAGCTCGACGTCCTCGTCGGCAATGCCGGCGTGCTCGGCCCCTCCTCGCCGGTCGGCCATATCGAGCTGAAGACGTTCAACGAGGTCATGGCCGTCAACGTCTCCGCGAACTTCCAGCTGATCCGCTGCATGGAGCCGCTGCTGAAGCAGTCCGATGCGGGGCGCGCCGTGTTCATCACCTCGGGCGCCGCCAACAAGGCGACCGCCTATGTCAGCCCCTACGCCGCCTCCAAGGCCGCGCTGGAGACGCTGGCGCGCGCCTGGGCGCAGGAGACCGCGAACACCGCAATCCGGGTTAATCTGTTCAACCCCGGCCCGATCCGCACCCGCATGCGCGCCACCCTGATGCCGGGCGAGGATCCCGCAACGCTCGACACGCCCGAACAGGTCGCCGAATTCATCGTTCCGATGTGCGCGCCTGATTGGACCGAGACCGGCAAGTTCTATGACTACAAGACGCGCAGCCTGTTGAGCTTCCGCGCGCCGGCCTGACCGAAGCATGGTCGGTCCACCCCGCGGCCGCGCGACCGATTGATGAAATTTGGGTCAATGCCAGGTTGCTCGAGTTAACCGACCGCCCTGACCGCTACGATTAGCGCATTGCCGCAAGCACCGAGACACGCTATCGGGAACATCACGATCATTACCGATCGCGCCGACGGTCAAAAGCCCCATCAAAGAGGGCTGTCCCGGCATACCATTTGGAGGGAATACAATGAGGAATTTGCGCGCGTGGCGCTACGCCGCGCTGTTGACCTGTGCCGGCCTCGGCTTTGCGACGTCGGCGTCTGCCCAGGACAAGACCATCAAGATCGGCGTGCTCAACGACATGTCGAGCCTCTACGCCGACATCGGCGGCCCGAACTCGGTCGCAGCCGTGAAAATGGCAGTCGAGGATTCCGGCCTGAAGGCCAAGGGCTGGACCATCGAGGTCCTCTCCGGCGACCACCAGAACAAGCCCGACATCGGCGTCAACATCGCGCGGCAATGGATCGACGCCGAGAAGGTCGACGCCATCGCCGACACGCCGAGCTCGGGCGTTGCGCTCGCGGTGAACAACCTCGTCAAGGAAAGGAACTCGGTGCTGCTCAATTCGGGTGCGGCGACCGCAGACCTCACCGGCAAGGCCTGCACGCCCAACACCATCTCCTTCACCTACGACACCTACATGCTCGCCAACGGGACCGGCAAGGCGCTGACCAAGGCGGGCGGTGACAGCTGGTTCTTCCTGACCGCGGACTACGCGTTCGGCCATGCGCTGGAGCGCGACACCGGCTCCGTCGTGACGGCCACTGGCGGCAAGGTGCTGGGTGGCGTCAAGCACCCGCTGAACACCGCGGACTTCTCCTCCTTCCTGCTCCAGGCCCAGTCGTCGAAGGCAAAGATCATCGGCCTTGCCAATGCGGGCGGCGATACCACCAATGCGATCAAGCAGGCCGCCGAGTTCGGCATCGTCTCCGGCGGCCAGAAGCTCGCGGCGCTGCTGCTGTTCATCAACGACGTGCATTCGCTCGGCCTGAAGACCGCCCAGGGCCTGACCTTCACCGAATCCTTCTACTGGGATCTCAACGACCAGACCCGCGAATGGTCCAAACGCTTCCAGAAGGTTTCGCCGAAGGGCTCGATGCCCTCGATGACGGTCGCAGGTCTCTATGCCGAGATCCTGCATTACCTGAAGGCGATGGAGGCACTCGGCGGCAATCCGCATGACGGCGCCAAGGTCGTCGCCAAGATGAAGGAGCTGCCCACGGACGATCCGCTGTTCGGCAAGGGCCCGCTGCGCGCCGACGGCCGTCGCCTGATCCCGGCCTATCTGTTCGAGGTGAAGAAGCCGGAGGAATCGAAAGGACCGTGGGATTATTACAAGCTGATCGCCACCATTGCGCCTGAGGATGCGGCCAAGCCGCTCGAAGCCAGCGACTGCCCGCTGGTGAAGAAATAAGTTCGTAGGGTGGGTTAGCAGGCGGCTGCGCAACGCGCAGTCCGCTGGCGTAACCCACCTCTTCTGTCTCCGCGGAAATGAAAGAGGTGGGTTACGCCGCGCGGTTTGCGCTTCGCGCCATCCGCGCGGCTAACCCACCCTACGGCACTTCATTTCGGAAACTGCCCAGCCGCTCACGACGGACGCTTGCGCTTGTGGGCGAACGGATTGGCCTTCTCGCGCAGGGTGATGCGCACCGGGGTGCCCGGCAGGTCAAAGGCCTCGCGCATCGAGTTGATGAGATAGCGCAGATAAGATTGCGGCACCGCATCCGCGCGCGAGCAGAACAGCACGAAGCTCGGCGGACGCGCCTTGGTCTGGGTGATGTAGTTCAGCTTCAGCCGGCGGCCCGACACGGCGGGCGGCGGATTGGCCTGGATCGCCTGCTCGAACCAGCGATTAAGCGCGGAGGTCGGCACGCGTTTGTTCCAGAGCGCATAGGCATCCTGGATCGCCTGCATCAGGCGATCAATGCCCTCGCCCATCAGGCCGGAGACGGCCACGATCGGCACGCCCTTGAGCTGCGGCAGCCAATGATCGGCATCGCGGCGCAGACCGGAGATGGCGCCGCCGCCCTTGGTCTCCATCAGGTCCCATTTGTTGACAGCAAGCACGACCGCGCGGCCCTCGCGTTCGATCAGGTCGGCGATGCGCAGATCCTGCTCCTCGAAGCGATTTTGCGAATCCATCATCATCACGACGACTTCGGCAAAGCGCACCGCACGCAGTGCATCTGCGACCGAGAGCTTCTCCAGCTTCTCCTCGATGCGGGAGCGCCGGCGAAGGCCTGCGGTGTCGAACACCCTGAACTCGCGGCCCCTCCAGTTGATCTCGACTGCGATGGAATCGCGGGTGGTACCGGCCTCCGGGCTCGTCAACAGACGCTCCTCGCCGAGCAGATGGTTGATCAACGTCGACTTGCCGGCGTTGGGACGGCCGACGATGGCCACCCGGATCGGACGCGTCGCAGCCTCTTCCTCCGAGATCGGCTCGTCGTCCTCGGCCTCGTCCTCGCTGGCAGGCTCCGGCATCAGCTTGGCGAGCGCGTCGTAGAGCTCGCCCATGCCTTCGCCATGCTCGGCGGAAATCTGGATGGGATCGCCGAGGCCAAGCGCAAAGGCTTCCATCGCACCGGCATCGCCATGCCTGCCTTCGCTCTTGTTGGCGACCAGCAGCACCGGCTTGTTGGCCTTGCGGGCGAAATCGGCGAAGGCGCGGTCGGTGGGAGTAAGGCCGATGCGGGCATCTATCACGAAGAACAGCGCATCGGCCTGCGCGATTGCGGTCTCGGTCTGCTCCTGCATGCGGGCCGTCAGCGAGCCCTTGGCGCCCTCGTCGAGACCGGCGGTGTCGATGATGGTGAATTCGAGATCGCCGAGCCTGGCCTCACCCTCGCGGCGGTCGCGGGTGACGCCGGGCAGATCATCGACGAGCGCGAGCTTCTGTCCGACCAGGCGGTTGAACAGCGTCGATTTGCCGACATTGGGCCGGCCGATGATGGCGATTGTAAAGGACATCGATCATTCGTGCGCCGCGGAGGCTGCGCCTGTCAATTCAGGGAAAAAAATATCAGCGCGAGAAAGTGCCGCTGGGCAGCGGAGCCGGGAACGCTCCCTGCGTCTGCTGTTGCTGGGTGGTCTGCTGCGCCGGTGGCGCCGGCTGCTGGGCGGATTGCTGGTCCGGCGGCGCGGTGGTGCGCTTGCGGACGATCTTGTGCTTGGGCGCCGGGGCAGCGGGCGCGGGCGCTGCATCGGGCTGGACCTCGCCGTCGACCTCGCCGGTCGGCGCAGCGGCGTTGGGGGCCGACTGCCTGGTCTTCTTGCCCTTGGCGGACTTCGCCGATTTCGGTGGCTCGGCGGGCGCCGGCTCAGCCGGCAGCGCCGCGACGGCCGGCGCATTCGGGTCCTGCTGCTGCTGCGCTCCCTTGTACATCTCCTTCGGCACGCCCTGCTCGAGGCCAGGCACGCCCTCGGGGAAGACAGGCTTGCGCTCGCCCGGCAGCTTCTTCTTCGTATCGAGGAAGTCCATCAGGTCGCTCGGATCGAATCCGCCGCTCGAGCAGCCGCCCAGGAGGCCCGTGAAGGCGATCAGGACGGCGACTGCAATCAAACGTGGCGTGCGGCGCATATCGATATCTCGTCTAGCTCTCAGGACCGTCAGCTCGGCTGTTCTCAGTTCAGCTCTTGGCGACGGGCGGCAGCAGGGCCTGGAGCGCCTCGGCGCGCGAGCGCAGGCTAGGCGGCGTTTCGCCGTCCTCGGCGATCGCGTCGACCCATTTGCGGGCTGCGGTCATGTCGTTGTTGCGCCAGGCCGATAGCGCCAGCAATTCGCGGGCGCTGTGGCGGAAGGTCGATTTGGGCTCGGCGGACGTTTCCAGCCGCTGCTGGATATCAGCGTAGCTTGCGCTGTCCACCAGCAGGCTCGCCGCGCGGATCTTCGCAAGATCCTGCCACTCGCTGCCGACGCTGCGGTCGGCGACGATGTCGTCATACATCTTTGCCGCAGCCTTGGGATCGCGGGCCGATGCCTCCCCCGCGGCGCGGAGGCGCGCCAGCGTGCGGTAACCAAACGGGGCCTTGGCGGCGAGATCGGCAAAGGCCGACTCGGCCTCGGCGTGCTTGCCCTGCTCCGAGAGTTCGACAGCCTTTTCGAACGTGGCGCCCGCCTCGGCGGCCTTCTTGGCCTCCAGGTATTGGTAGCCGCGCCAGCCACCCACGGCCGCCACGATCAGCACCATCAGGGCGATGAAGTAGAGCGAATATTTGTCCCACAGCTTTTTGAGCTGTTCGCGACGTACTTCCTCGTCGACTTCGTCAAATAATTCAGACACTTAAGATAATCCCATGCCCGGCCGGGAGCACGCGCCAGATCGCGCGCGTCGAAAGCCCGTCCCCATTTGGCGGCGGCGATACCCTATCGATATGGCGGT
Source organism: Bradyrhizobium sp. BR 10261 (assembly GCF_019455395.1). Lineage (NCBI taxonomy): Bacteria > Pseudomonadati > Pseudomonadota > Alphaproteobacteria > Hyphomicrobiales > Nitrobacteraceae > Bradyrhizobium > Bradyrhizobium sp. BR 10261. The sequence continues at coordinate 29,684 of NZ_JACOFQ010000041.1, read as the reverse complement.
GGCAAGGCAAAGCAAGGCCGATCAAGGCGTTAACGCCCAATCCAGGATAATCCGCAGCTGCAGGAGACCCTACCAGAGCTCCCGCAGCTGTCGCTTCAGGACCTTTCCGTTGGCGTTGCGCGGCAGGGGCTCGGCGGTGATCACCATTGTCTCCGGCACCTTGTAATCAGACAGTCGCTCGGCGCACCAGGCCCGCAAGTCGTCGCTGCCGACCTGTGCGCGCGTGACCACGACCGCGTGGACGCGCTCGCCCAGCACAGGGCATGGCTTTGCGATGATCGCGCTCTCGACCACGGCGGGATGGCCCGCCAGCACGGATTCCACCTCGGCTGAATAGATCTTGAGGCCGCCGCGATTGATCATGTCCTTCTGCCGGTCGAACACGCGGACGAATCCATCGGCATCGACTGAACCCAGATCGCCCGAATGCCAGAAGCCGGCGGTAAAGCTTTCGGCCGTGGCCTTCGGATTGTTCCAGTAGCCCTTGATGACAGAGGCACTCTGAATCCAGAGCTCGCCGATCTGGCCGGGTGGAAGTTCGCGGCCATCCGCCCCCATCGCGATGATCCGCGCACCCGGACACGGCAGGCCGACGCTGTCGATATGGCTCGCCGTCAGCTCGCCCGGCATGATGGTCGACGGCGACGTCGTCTCGGTCGCGCCGTAGCAATTTGCGAGCTTCAGGCCAGGAATTGTTGCCTTGAGCCTCTCGATGGTCGCCACCGGCATCGGCGCGCCGCCGAAGCCGCCAATGCGCCAGCTCGAGAGATCATAGCTGTCGAAATCCGGCTGCAGCAGGCAGAGATTGTACATCGCCGGCACCATCACGGTGTAGGTGACGCGCTCGCGCGCCGCGAGCTTGAGGTAATCGGCCGCCTTGAATTCCGGCATGATGATCAGAGCGCCGCCGCAGCAGATCATCGTTGTGATGTTGGCGACGACGCCGGTGACGTGACCGAGCGGGACGGCTGCGATCGAGCGGTCGGCCGCCGTCAATTCCAGGCAGGAGACGAACACCATCGAGGAGTGCACGATGTTGCAATGGGCCAGCATGGCGCCTTTCGGCTTGCCCGTCGTACCCGAGGTATAGAGGATCATCGCGGTGTCCTCCTCGTTCGTCTCGATCGGCGTTGGAGCCGGCGCGTTGTCGGAGAGCAAGGAGAAGCGCGAAAGCTTGGTGTCATCATCGATCGCGATGCGGTGGATCATTTCGGGGACATCGCGCGCATCCGGCAGCCGTTCGGTGAGCGCCGCCTCGTGGATCAGGATCCTGGCGCCGCAATCGGCGAGCACATAAGCGATCTCAGGTTTCTGCTGGCGCGTGCTGAGCAGCACCGTAACCAGCCCCTCATGCGCGGCGGCGAACAGCAACAACGGAAATTCGATGCGGTTGCCGAGCAGGATCGCAATGCGCTCACCGCGTTGCAGGCCGAGCTTGCGAAAACCTGATGCAATCCGCGCCGCCTGCTCCGCAGTTTGCCGCCAGCTCAGCCGGACATTGCCGCAGACGAGCGCTTCGCTGTCGCCGTTGCGCGCGGCGGTCTCCGCAATCATTGCCCACAAGCTCGAAGGCCGATCGACGAAGGCCGGCACCACCCGGTCGCCAAAGCGCGCCTCGAGGTGCATCGGCGGAATCTGAGATTGCGACCAGTCCATCGGCAGGCCCTCATCTTCTTGCTCTTGTCTCCTTCCGCACATGAGCGCGGAGGCGATGTCTTGCGTTCACCGGCTAGCCCATCACGGGAACACCGATCACGACAGGATGGAATGCAAAGGCCAGCGCCAGATAGGCGACAATGCCGACGGCGACTGCAATCAGATCATTGGTGACACCGCCCACCGGAATCGGCGGCCCGCCGCTATCGGTGCGATGCTTCAGCGAGATGCGGTCATACACGCCCCAGCCCAGGAACGAGCCGAACAGGATGATGGAGCCGAGATCGCCGTTGGCGAGCAGATGCGCAAACGCCCAAAGCTTCACGCCGGCGAGCATCGGATGCTGCAGCGTCGCATAGATGCGCCCGCGCAAATAGGAGGCGACCACCAGGATGACGGCAGGCAGCATCAGCGCGACCGTAATGTGCTTCAGCGCCTTGGGCGGATACCAGACATCGATCCAGCCGGTCGAACGATAATGGCCAAAGCCCCAGACGATCAGCGCCAGCCCTGCAAGCGAGACGACCGAATAGAGGATCTTGTAGGTCCCCTCACCCAGCTGCGCGATCGCCTGCGCGCGTGCGTCTCGCTTCGTTGTGAAAACATGGGCGGCGAAAAACAGCACCAGCCCCAGGATCATGACCAGCAGACCCACGACATCCTCCCCTTAACCCAGCGCCCCGCCTCTGAGGTATCATCCATTGGCCGCCGATCGCAACTGACGCGCTACTTTCCGGGCTCTCGATTGTCGACATAGCGGATCGCAATTGGCCGTCCGGCCAAAGCGCCACCGAGGCCGCTGGTGAACTTCAGCGGCAGACAGGCGTTCAGAGACGAATTGATCGCGTTGAGGTAGGTGGTTCTGATATCGGCGGGGACGCCAGCGGTCGCAAAGGTCAGCCGCGGCGGGCCGATCAGGCCGCCGGCTTTGTTGAAGCTGAAGCGGACGGCCATCTGCATGCCTGCGCGCACATTGTCTGACGGCGGCGACCAGCACGTGCGCAGCTCGGCAAAGAGGTCGCCGATCGTATCGAGATCGTGATCCGGCTTTTGATACTTGGCCCGATCAGCCTCCGCCGGCACGCTCTCGATCGTGAGCTGAAGGTTCTCGCCGTAGGGATAGTCGATCTCGGGAATGCAGGGACCAGGCTCGAGCGGACTGCAATAGGACGGCGTGCACGGCCGGCCATCGAGCACACTGCACGGCTCATGCGCAAACGGGATCGGATTGATCTGGCGACGCTGCGCGTCGGCCGCGACGGTCGAGATCGCCAATAGCAGGAAAAGGAGGATGCCGCGCCACATGCTTTCAGCTCGCGATGTCATGTGAGCGAAACGTGATACCGTCTGTGGGAGCGTCAAGCCCGCGGCGTTCACATGCTCGCGCTCAAACAACGGTGTCGTCGCCCGGCTCGACCGGGCGACCCAGTACTCCGAGACGGCAGTGTTTGAATCGATGGGCTGCGGCGCACTGGATGCCCCGCCTTCGCGGGGCATGACAGCGGGGTACGGAGCGGCATGCTACCCCTTCTTCTTGACGTCCTTGACGTTGGTGAACTCGATGCCCTCGGCGCGCTCCTTGGTATAACCGAGATAGAACTCGTTCCGGGCGAGGTACACGGGATCACCGTCGACGTCATCGGCGATGCTGGAGGTATTGGCGGCGATGAAGGCGTCGAGTTTCTTGCGATCCTCCGAGGAGACCCAGCGCGCGAGCTGGAACTCGCTGACCTCGAACTCGACCGGCAATGAATATTCCGCCTCCAACCGCGCCTTGAGCACGTCGAGCTGCAGCGCTCCGACCACCCCGACCAGCGCCGGAGCGCCGTCGCGCGGACGGAACACCTGCACGACGCCCTCTTCCGACATCTGCTGCAGCGCTTCCTTCAGCTTCTTCGCCTTCATCGCGTCGGTGAGACGGACGCGGCGAACGATTTCGGGTGCGAAGCTCGGCACGCCGACGAAATTGAAGTCCTCGCCTTCGGTCAGCGTATCCCCGATGCGCAGCGTGCCGTGATTGGGAATGCCGACGACGTCGCCGGCAAAGGCCTCGTCGGCCACCGAACGGTCCTGGGCAAAGAAGAATTGCGGGCTCGACAGCGGCATGCTCTTGCCGGTGCGTACCAGCTTGGCCTTCATCCCGCGGCTGAGCTTGCCGGAGCACAGGCGCGCGAACGCGATGCGGTCGCGGTGGTTCGGATCCATGTTCGCCTGGATCTTGAACACGAAGGCGCTCATGCGCGGATCGGTCGCCTCGACCTTGCGCTGGTCGCTATCCTGCGCGCGCGGCTCGGGAGCGAACTTGCCAAGGCCTTCGAGCAGGTCGCCGACGCCGAAATTGCGCAGCGCACTGCCGAAATAGACCGGTGTCAGATGGCCCTCGCGGAATGCCTCGAGCTCGAACGGCTTCGAAGCCTCGGTGACGAGCTCGAGCTCCTCCTTCACGGCAGACGCATCGAGATTGGCGTTGAGCTTGGCGAGCTCGGCAATCTCGATCTGCTGCGCAGCGCCAGTCTTGGCGCCGCCGCCTTCGAGCAGGCGGACACCGCCATTGATGACGTCATAGGTACCGAGGAAGTCGCGTCCCCGGCCGACCGGCCAGGTCATGGGCGTGGTGTCGAGCGCCAGCGTCTTCTCGATCTCGTCGAGCAGCTCGAACACGTCCCGGCTTTCCCGGTCCATCTTGTTGATGAAGGTGATGATCGGGATATCGCGAAGGCGACAGACCTCGAACAGTTTTCGCGTTCGCGCCTCGATGCCCTTGGCGGCGTCGATCACCATGACCGCGGAATCGACCGCGGTGAGCGTCCGGTAGGTGTCTTCCGAAAAGTCTTCGTGGCCCGGCGTGTCCAGCAGGTTGAAGACGAGGCCCTCGAACTCGAAGGTCATGACCGAGGTCACGACCGAAATGCCGCGCTCGCGCTCGATCTTCATCCAGTCCGAGCGGGTGTTGCGCCGCTCGCCCTTGGCCTTGACCTGGCCGGCGAGATTAATGGCGCCGCCAAACAGCAGCAGCTTTTCGGTCAGCGTGGTCTTGCCGGCGTCCGGATGCGAGATGATCGCAAAGGTACGCCGCCGCGACACTTCAGCGGCAAGCGGGGAACGGGCCGGCGATTCGGCTGCGGTGGCGGCAATGTCGGACATGGCGGGAGCGTTTGGCAGGGAAAATCGGCCGGATCAAGCCTCATTTGGTGATTGCATAGCCCTTCGGCCAGCCCCATATCGGCCGCGGCCATACCGGCCTTGGGGGAGGACGGCGTCCCTGCTTATCGGCATCAGCCTAAAGCGCGATGAGATTGGGATGAATCGTCATCGCGCTTTAGGTTATTGTTTGAGCATGATCTTTTCGGAAAACCGCTTCGCACTTTTCCGGATCATGCTTTAGCGGGGACGGCCCTGCCGTGAATGGAGGGCGTCATGGCCTGGAGCATCCTGTTCGTCGCCGGTCTTCTCGAGATCACCTGGGCGATCGGCCTGAAATACACCGAGGGCTTTACCAGATTGGTTCCCTCACTCATCACGATCGCGGCCATGGCCGGCAGCGTGATCCTGCTCGGCATCGCCCTGAAGTCCCTGCCCGTTGGAACTGCCTATGCGGTCTGGACTGGCATCGGCGCGGTCGGCACGGCGACGCTTGGCATCTTCCTGTTGGGGGAGCCGGCCACAGTGCTTCGCCTCGCCAGCATCGGGCTGATCGTGGCGGGCATCGCCGGGCTGAAGCTCGTTACTTGAAGAGCTGGACGGCCCACCAGCTCAGTGCCGCGACGATGGCCGAAGCTGGGATCGTAATGACCCAGGCATAGACGATCGAGCTCGCCACGTTCCAGCGCACCGCCGAGACGCGGCGCGCGGCACCGACGCCGACGATGGCGCCGGTGATGGTGTGGGTGGTCGAGACCGGCACGCCGAGGAACGTCGCCATGAACAGCGTCGCCGCGCCGCCAGTCTCGGCGCAAAAGCCCTGCATCGGCGTCAGCTTGGTGATGCGCAAGCCCATGGTGCGGACGATACGCCAGCCGCCCATCAGAGTGCCCAGAGCCATCGCGGCCTGGCAGGACAGCACCACCCAGAACGGCACCGAGAATTCGCTGCCGAGTTGCCCCTGCGAATACAGCAGCACGGCGATGATGCCCATCGTCTTCTGAGCGTCATTGCCGCCGTGGCCGAGTGAATAGAGCGAGGCCGAGGCGAATTGCAGGATGCGGAAGGCGCGGTCGACCGCGAACGGCGTCGAGCGTACCGAGAGCCATGACACGACCGCGACCAGCATCATTGCGAGCAGAAAGCCCACCAGCGGCGATAGCACGATCGCAAGCACGGCCTTGGACAGACCGCTCCACACCGCCGCCGAGATTCCCGCCTTGGCCATGCCGCCGCCGACAAGGCCGCCGATCAGCGCATGCGAGGACGAGGAGGGAATGCCGAGCCCCCAGGTCACGAGATTCCAGACGATGGCGCCGACCAGCGCCGCAAAGATCACCTGGGCGTCGACGATAGCGGGATCGATGATGCCGGTACCGATGGTTTGGGCGACGTGAAGGCCGAACACCATGAAGGCGACGAAATTGAAAAAAGCGGCCCAAAAAACCGCGAATTGCGGCCGCAGCACCCGGGTCGAGACGATGGTCGCGATCGAATTGGCGGCGTCGTGCAGGCCGTTCAGGAAGTCGAACAGCAGCGCGACGGCGATCAGTCCGACCAGGACCGGAAGACCCAACGCAACATCCACGGCCGCCCTGCCCTATACCTGCTCGATAACGATGCTGTTGATCTCATTGGCGACGTCATCGAAGCGATCGGCCACTTTCTCAAGGTGGTCGTAGATCTCGACGCCAACGATAAAATCCATCGCGTTGCCGTTGCGATGCTTGAGGAACAACTCCTTCAGGCCGATGTCGTGGAGATCGTCGACGCGGCCCTCGAGCTTGCCGAGTTCTTCCGTGATCGCGGTCAGCATGGCAACGTTCTTGCCGATCTCCTGCATCAGCGGCAGCGCCCGGCCGACCAGATTGGCGCATTCGATCAGCAGCCCCCCGATCTCGCGCATCGGCGGCTCGAAGGAACGAACCTCGAACAACATCACCGCCTTGGCGGTCTGCTGCATCTGGTCGATGGCATCGTCCAGTGAGGTAATGAGGTTCTTGATGTCGCCGCGGTCGAACGGGGTGATGAAGGTGCGTCGCACCGCCGTCAGCACCTCGCGGGTGATGTTGTCGGCATCGTTCTCGAACTGGTTGACGCGCTGGCAATAGACCGGCGTCTCCTCACCCCCGTTCAGCATCCCCTGGAGTGCGACCGCGCCCTGGATCACCGTCTGGGCATGGCGGTCGAACAGGTCGAAGAACCGTTCTTCCTTGGGAAGGAAAGCGCGAAACCAACGCAGCATGGGGATAGTCTACCTGATGGAAATGGCCCGGCCCGGGTGGGCCGTCATGAAACTGTCATAGACCATTTTCGATCCGCGCGCGTGCCACCTCACGGCCGCGGAGCCGGATCATCCACCGCTTTCGTGCGCCAATGAAATTGATGCAATATCAATAGCTTAGAGCGATCTTCGGAAGTAATGTGCGATTTCACCGATGACGCCGCGCCGGAAGGTGAGCACGCAGATCACAAAGATCGAGCCTTGGATCACCGTCACCCACTGGCCGAAGCCGGCCAGATATTGCTGCATGGCGATGATGACGAAGGCGCCGACCACGGGACCGAAAATGGTCCCGAGACCGCCGACCAGCGTCATCAGCACGACTTCGCCGGACATCGACCAGTGCACGTCGGTGAGCGAGGCGTTCTGCGCCACGAACACTTTCAGTGCACCGGCGAAACCCGCCAGCGTCCCCGACAGGACGAACGCCAGGAACTTGTACTGGTCGGTGCGATAACCGAGTGAGATCGCACGCGGCTCGTTCTCGCGGATCGACTTCAAGACCTCGCCGAAGGGCGAGTTGATGATGCGGTAGATCAGCAGGAAGCCGCCGAGGAAGCCGACCAGCACGACATAGTAGAGCACAGTCGGCTTGGACAAATCGAGCACGCCGAACATGTGCCCTTGCGGAATGCCCTGAATGCCGTCCTCGCCATGGGTGAACGGGGCCTGGAGATAGATGAAATACAGCAGTTGCGACAGCGCCAGTGTGATCATCGAGAAGTAGATGCCCTGGCGGCGGATCGAGATATAGCCCGTGACGAGCGAGAGCGCGAAGGCCGCGATAACGCCGACGAGGATGCCGAGTTCCGGCGGCAGTGCCCACACCTTCAGGGCGTGCGCGCTGCAATATCCGGCGGTGCCGAGGAACATCGCGTGTCCGAAGGACAGCAAGCCGCCGTAGCCGATCAACAGGTTGAAAGCGCAGGCGAGCAGCGCAAAGCACAGCGCCTGCATCACGAAGAACGGATACACGCCCGTGAACGGCACCGCAGCCAGCAGCAGCGCCATCACCGCGAACAAGACCATCTCGTCACGCATGGCGCGCGGCGTGACCGGCAGCCTATCGTCCGTCAAGGCCGTCATCTCAGGCTGCCCTTCCCGTCAATCCCGTTGGCTTCACCAGGAGCACAAGCACCATCAGCACGAACACCACGGTGTTGGAGGCCTCGGGGTAAAAATATTTGGTCAGGCCCTCGATCACACCGAGCGCAAAGCCGGTGATGATGGAGCCCATGATTGATCCCATGCCGCCGATCACCACCACCGCGAACACCACGATGATGAGGTCGGCGCCCATCAGCGGCCGCACCTGGTTGATCGGCGCCGAGAGCACGCCGGCGAGCGCGGCAAGGCCGACGCCGAGGCCGTAGGTGAGCGTGATCATGCGCGGCACGTTGATGCCGAAGGCGCGGACCAGTGTCGGATTTTCGGTTGCGGCGCGCAGGTAAGCGCCAAGCCGCGTCTTCTCGATCAGGAACCAGGTGGCCAGACACACCACCAGCGAGAAGATGACGACCCAGCCGCGATAAACGGGTAGGAACATGAAGCCGAGATTCATGCCGCCCTTGAGCTGGTCCGGAATGGCGTAAGGCAGGCCGGAGGAGCCGAAATAGTTCTGGAACACGCCCTGCACGATCAGCGCGATGCCGAAGGTCAGCAGCAGGCCGTAGAGGTGATCGAGCCCGGTCAACCACTGCAGCATGGTCCGTTCCAGGATCATGCCGAAGATGCCGACGATGACAGGCGCCAGCAGCAGCGCCCACCAGTAACTGATGCCGCCGATGTTCAGCAGGAAATAGGCGACGAAGGCGCCCATCATGTAGAGCGCGCCATGGGCGAAATTGATGATGTTGAGCATGCCGAAGATCACGGCAAGCCCGAGACTGAGCAGCGCGTAGAACGAGCCGTTGATCAGTCCCACCAGTAGCTGTGCGTAAAGAGCCTGCATCGATCTCGCACCCGGTCCCTTCGGCGTTCCCAAAGTAGCGCCCGCCGGCTCACGGCCGGCGGGCTGTTGGTCTTACTTCTTGAGCAGCGCGCACTTGCTTTCGGAGAGCGGCGTGAAGGCCTGATCGCCCGACACCGTGCCGACGAGCTTGTAGAAGTCCCACGGTCCCTTGGACTCGGAGGGCTTCTTCACCTCGAACAGATAGGCATTGTGGATGGTGCGGCCGTTGGGCTGGATCTCGCCCTTTCCGAACAGATCGTCCTCGGTCGGCATCGACTTCATCTTCTCGACGACCTTGACGCCGTCATGCGGATTGCCGCCGAGCGCTTCCAGCGCCTTGAGATAGTGGCGTACGCCGGCATAGACGCCTGCCTGCACCATGGTCGGCGGAGCGCTGTTCTTCATCTTTGCGGCAAAGCGCTTGGAGAAGGCGCGGGTCTTGTCGTCCATGTCCCAGTAGAACGTCTCGGTGAAGTTCAGGCCCTGCGCGGTCTCCAGACCGAGCGCCTTGACGTCGGTGAGGAACAGCAGCAGCGCTGCGAGCTTCTGGCCGCCCTTGCCGATCCCGAACTCGGCGGCCTGCTTGATCGTGTTGGTGGTATCACCGCCGGCATTGGCAAGACCGATGATCTTGGCCTTGGAGGCCTGCGCCTGGAGCAGGAACGAGGAGAAGTCCGGCGTGTTGAGCGGATGCTTGACCCCGCCGACCACCTTGCCGCCATTGGCGGTGACGACCGCGGTGGTGTCGCGCTCCAGCGCCGCACCGAAGGCGTAGTCCGCCGTCAGGAAGAACCAGGTGTCGCCGCCGGCCTTCACCAGCGCCTGGCCTGTGGTGTGGGCCAGCATGTAGGTGTCGTAGGTCCAGTGCACGGTGTTCGGCGAGCACTGCGCGTTGGTAAGGTCCGAGGTCGCCGCACCGGAATTGATGTAAACGCCGTTCTTTTCCTTGACGACGTTGTTGACGGCGAGCGCCACGCCGGAGTTCGGCACGTCGACGATGACGTCGACCTTGTCGACGTCGAACCACTGCCGCGCGATCGCGGTGCCGATGTCCGGCTTGTTCTGGTGATCGCCCGAGATCACGTCGATCTTCCAGCCCTTCGCGGCCAGGCCGGAATCTTCAACTGCCATCTGCGCGGCGAGCGTCGAGCCGGGGCCGCCGAGGTCGGCGTAGAGACCGGACTGATCGGACAGCGCGCCGATCTTGACGGCCTTGTCCTGTGCGGACGCGACGCCTGCTGCGGCGAAGGTGAGCGCGGTGGTCAGCAGCAATGACGCAATCGACCTGGTCTTCATGCAACTTTCCTTTTTGAATTTTCTCGTTGGCAGTTCTAGACACCGAGATAGGCGTGGAGCTTGTCCATGTTGGCGGCGAGCTCCGAATTGGAAAATCCGTCAATGATCTTGCCGTGCTCGACCACATAATAACGATCGGCGACGGTGGACGCGAAGCGGAAGTTCTGCTCGACCAGAAGGATCGTGAAGCCTTCCTTCTTGAGCCGCGCAATGGTGTGACCGATCTGCTGGATAATGACGGGCGCCAGGCCTTCGGTCGGCTCATCCAGCATCAGAAAGCTTGCGCCCGTGCGCAGGATGCGCGCGATCGCAAGCATCTGCTGCTCGCCGCCGGACAGCTTGGTGCCCTGGCTGCTCAGCCGCTCCTTCAGGTTCGGAAACAGGTCAAAGATCTGCTCGAGCGGCAATCCGCCTGCTCGAACCACCGGCGGCAGCAGCAGGTTCTCCTTCACATCGAGGCTGGAGAAAATTCCCCGCTCCTCCGGGCAAAACGCGATTCCCATGCGCGCGATCTTGTCGGAGGTCGCGCGGATGATCTCCTGATTGTTGAATTTGATCGAGCCGGTCCGCTTGCCGATGATACCCATGATCGACTTCAGCGTGGTGGTCTTGCCGGCGCCGTTGCGCCCGAGCAGCGTGACGACCTCGCCCGCATTCACGTCGAAATTGATCCCGTGCAGGATGTGGGACTCGCCGTACCAGGCCTCCAAGTTGCGGACCTGGAGGATATTGCCGCCGGTTGCACCCTTCATTGGGGCCTCAGCCATTGCAGTCTCAGGCATGACCGGCCCCCAGATAGGCTTCCTTGACGCGCTCGTCCTTGGTTAGCTCGGAATAATGCCCCTGCGCGAGCACCTGCCCGCGCGTCAGCACGGTGATGATGTCGGAGAGATTAGCGACGACGCTCAAATTATGCTCGACCATCAGGATGGTATATTTCGCCGAGATACGCTTGATCAGCGCCGCGATCTTGTCGATGTCCTCATGGCCCATGCCGGCCATCGGCTCGTCCAGAAGCATCATTTCCGGATCGAGCGCGAGCGTGGTTGCGATCTCGAGCGCGCGCTTGCGCCCATAGGCCATCTCGACCGCAGGCGTATTGGCGAACTCGCTGAGGCCGACATCGTGGAGCAGCTCGCGCGCCCGGTCATTGAAGCGGTTGAGCACGGACTTGGAGCGCCAGAAATCGAAGGAGGAGCCATGCTGGCGCTGAAGCGCGACACGAACATTCTCCAGCGCGGTGAGATGCGGAAACACCGCCGAGATCTGGAACGAACGCACCAGCCCCAGGCGTGCCACGTCAGCGGGCGCCATCGCCGTGATGTCCTGTCCCTTGTACAGGATTTTTCCGGCAGACGGTTTGAGGAACTTGGTCAGAAGATTGAAGCACGTCGTCTTGCCCGCACCGTTCGGGCCGATCAACGCGTGGATACTGCCACGGCGAACCTTGAGCGCAACGTCGCGGACGGCGAAGAAGCCCGCGAACTCCTTGGTCAAGCCTTCCGTTTCGAGAATGAACTCATCGGCCAAACAGATTTCCCCCTGCCCGCACAATGTGCGTGGCTATCCTTGTTGCTTCGGCTTTCCGCCAGGCCTTGGAGCCTGTCCCGGAACGCCGCCTCCGGGCGCGGAATATGCCGGAGGTGACGGGGGTTAGGCAAGGCGGAAAGCTGAGCAGGTCAGGCCTTTGGAGGGGAGCCTTATGCTCCCTTAGTTGGAGGCTTCGTGATGCCGCCCTGCCGGCTTCCCGGCTCGCAAGACACCGGTCATCAAGTCGTCGATAACGGTCTTTGCTTCCGCGCGCCAGCCTTCATCAAAAATTTTCCCGCGAGCGAGATCATGCGCCGGTTTCATTCGCCGGGACTATTGTTTTGGATTTCTCCAGCGCTGCTCCCTCCGTCGTCAATTCAATCAAGCAACGTGACCTGCTCAACACGTGGCTGCGACTGTATGCGCGCCATCAGACTGCACCTGCGATCTGGGAGTATCAGCCCGCGCGGCTCGAGGAAGAACTGTCCGATCTCCTACTACACGGCGGACCATTCGACGTCGACGCCGCGCCTGACCATCCAGAGCGAAGGCACACGGATCTCCCGCGCCTATGGCCATACCGGCAAGGGAGTTCTGCTCGACGACCATGTCGGGCCGCGTCTCGCGCCATTCGTGATGCCGGTCCATCACGAATGCGTCGCGCGCGGATTTCCGGTCTACAGCATCGCCGATGTCGACGACATCTACGGCCGCGTCGTGGCCTATGAGCGGCTGCTGCTGCCCTTCCTGACCGGCGACAAGGTCAGCCACGTCATCGCCTCGCTCAAGACCTTCTGCGAGGACGGCGGCTTCGAGATCAAGAATCTGATGCGCGGAAATGACGCGCCACCGCGGCCTAAACTGGGCACGGTAATGGATCGCGCCCTGTTTCACCGCGCCCCTGGCCGCATCGCGGCCGCCGACGTCGTGGAATTTGCCGATCGGCCCGGCGCGCCCGGGGTCACCGCCGAGATCATCGAGCTGAATTAGCTCTTGCGCGCCTTTGCGCCGACTTCCTTGTCGTAAATGTCAGGCTTGAACCCGACCAGGAGCTTGCCGCCGATTTCGAGCACCGGCCGCTTGATCATCGATGGTTGCGCTAGCATCAGCGCCAACGCCTTCTTTTCCGTCAGGTCCTCCTTATCGGCGTCCGGCAACTTCTTGAAGGTCGTGCCGGCGCGATTGAGCAGCGTCTCCCAGCCGAGCTTGTCGCTCCATTGCTTCAGCTTGTCCTTCTCGACGCCTGCGGCCTTGTAGTCGTGGAACTCGTAGGCGACGCCATGGCTGTCGAGCCAGGTTCGCGCTTTCTTCATGGTGTCACAGTTCTTGATACCGTAGATGATGTTAGGCAAGACGGTCCTCGCGCATGTGTCGTGACGTGCTGTGGCGTTGTACGCAACTCCTGATCGCGCGACAATCTTGCGGACGACGCTTTCGACCTCTTCCCAATGGATACACCATGCACGTCACGCACGATCCCACTGCTGCCGCCGCGCCGACCATCGACTTCAATACATTCCTCGCAGTCGATATCCGCGTCGGCACCATCGTCGACGCGAAACCGTTTCCTGAGGCGCGCAAGCCGGCCTGGCGGCTGTGGATCGACTTCGGCGCGGCCATCGGCGTGCGCAAGAGCTCGGCTCAGATCACCGAAAACCATCCGCTCGAAACGCTGGTCGGGCAGCAGGTCGCTGCCGTCGTCAATTTCCCGCCGCGCCAGATCGGACCTGTCGTCTCGGAGGTGCTGACGCTCGGCTTCCCCGATGCCGACGGCAAGGTCGTGCTGATGCAGCCGAGCAAGCCGGTGCCGAACGGCTGTTCTAGCCGGAGACGCCTTCGCAAGCCGCCTATCGCTTCATCCTCCTCATCTACGGCCCAGCGGCCGGGCTTGACCCAAATCCTCTTCGCCAATATAAGTGACTGACTGATCGTTTTTTATCTTGATTGATTGGATTTTGCTTAGCTCCTGGCACGTTCTTAAAACGATCGATCTGTCAGTTATTTATGGACCGGACGGATGCCCAAGATCAGCGACAAGAAGCGCGAGGACCGGCGACAGCAGATCCTCGAAGCGGCCCTTTCCTGCTTCTCCGAAGACGGATTTCACCAGACCGGCATGGCCGACATCGTGAAGCGGTCGGGACTGAGCCATGGCGCGGTCTATCTCTACTTCCAGAGCAAGGACGATCTGATCGAGGCGCTCGCCGACGACCGGCATCGCCGCGAGGCCGTCCTCAACTCGGTCGCGCAAGGGTCTGGCGATCCGATCGAGGGACTGCACGCGTTGGTGCGCGTCTATGCGCAATGGCTCACCGATCCCGCAGGCGAAGCACGGCGCCGTGTCGGCATCCACGGTTGGGCCGAGGCGCTGCGCAACCGCCGCGTTCGCGCCAGCGTCGTCGAAGGCATCGACCTGCCGCGCGCGCTGATCATAGCCCTGGTTGAGCGCAGCCAGCACGACGGCCTGATCAGGCGCGATATCGGCGCGGATGCGATCGCGCGCGTGCTGATCGCAATCTTCCAGGGTTTCGTCCTGCAAAAATGCTGGGACGAGGATTTTGACATCGCAGCCTGCATGGCGGCCGTCGCCACGGTGATCGACGGCTTTCGCACGGCCAAGCCCGACATCAAGCGGCGGACGAGGGCGTGAACGATGTCCTGGATTCACGAGCTGCTCGCCGGCGGCGGTGTCGGCCTTGTCGCGGGACTGGCTTCGGGCTTCAGCGGCACGAGTCCCGGCGGGGGCCTCGTCATCTTCAGCGTGTTGCTGCTCGGCGCCGAGCAGCACGTCGCGCAGGGCACCTCGCTCCTCACCCAGATTCCGCCGACGGGCCTCGCCGGCGTGCGCCGCTACTGGCAGAACGGTAACCGCAGCCCCCTGCCATGGGTCATCTGGATCGGCATCGGATTTCTGATCGGCGCTGTGGGCGGCGGCCATGCCGCTGCCGCCGTCTCCGATGCGGCGTTGCAATGGACTTATGTCGGCTATCTCGTCGCGCTGATCGCGCTTCTGATCCTGCGTCGCGACCGCAAGGACGCTGGCGCCGGTGATCGCGACCGTTTGCCCTGGCCTGCCCTGCTCCTCATCGGCGGACTTGCGGGCTTTTCCTCCGGCTTCATGGGCATCGGCGGCGGTCTCGCGATCACGGTCGGCCTCGCCGCGGGCTTGCGCGTGCCCCAGCATCAGGCGCAACTCGTCAGCCTGATCTTCTCGGTCATCCCGACCAATATCCCGGCAGCCTGGATCTACTGGAGCAAGGGTCTGATGGTCGGCTGGCCCGCCATCATCGGCATCGTTGCCGGCCTCTGGGTCGGCACCGATCTCGGCGCCCGTGCGGCCAACGGCGTCAGCAAGACGGTGCTGCGCCGGAGCATGGTCGCCCTCGTCGCCCTGATGGCCCTCTACATGACCTACAAGGCGCTGAGCTAGCTTCAAGGGCGCTTCGGAATGTTCAAGCCACGCTGCACGGCCGGACGTGCCAGCCCGCGCTCGAGCCAGGCACCGACCGACTTGAACTGGCTGAATTCAACCAGGTCGCCGGCGCCATAGAAACCGATGAGGTTACGCACCCACCCGAGCATCGAAATGTCGGCGATGGTGTAATCGTCATCCATGAACCATTGCCGGCCGGAAAGATGCGCCTCCATCACGCCGAGCAGGCGCTTGGACTCGCTGACGTATCGCTCCAGCGGCCGCTTGTCCTCGAAATCCTTGCCGGCGAATTTGTGGAAGAAGCCGACCTGGCCGAACATCGGCCCGATCCCGCCCATCTGGAAATGCACCCATTGGATGGCCTCGTAGCGCCGGGCGGCATCCTGCGGCAGCAGCTTGCCGGTCTTCTCCGCGAGATATTGCAGGATCGCACCAGACTCGAACAGCGGCAGCGGCTTGCCGCCGGGACCGTTGGGATCGAGGATCGCAGGGATCTTGCCGTTCGGATTGAGGGAAAGGAATTCCGGAGCCTTCTGATCGTCCTTGCCGAAGTCGACGAGATGGACCTCGTACGGCAATCCGATCTCCTCCAGCATGATCGAAACCTTCACGCCGTTGGGCGTCGGCAGCGAATAGAGCTGAAGCAATTCGGGATGCTTGGCAGGCCAACGCTTGGTGATCGGAAAGGCGGATAAATCAGACATCGTGGCCCCGGCCGCTTGCGTGAGATTCTGATTAATCTAGGCGGGCCGGGACATGGCGCAAGGCCGGATCGTCGTTACACCGATCTCTGTCGAGGAATCCCGATCACAATGGCCGCAGCAAATGGCTGGTGGCGTAGACCGCGTCGCGCTGGGCGCGCTGCTCGATGAAGAGCTGCCCCGTGACGAGCAATGCTCCGACGAAAACGAGCGCGAGCATGGCGGTCGCGAACTGACTGGCATCATTCATCGCACGAGCTTCTCCCAATTCGGTTCGCACGGGGAACGCGGACCGGCCGTCGCCAGTTCCTGTGTGGTTCAAATAATTTGCCTATTTTTCCCGGATGCATGAGCCGCCAGCCGCTTCAGTAGTTGATCTCCATCCGCAGACCACGCGGATCGATCTCATCGCCGCCCAGGCGCTCCGTGCTGTCGCGCGCCGCGACCGCGCAAGCGCAGGCATCGATGAGATCGTCGCGGCCCATGCCGGTGCCATGGCGTTGCGTCAGCCATTTCGGCAGGCGGGCGAAGCCGCGCTGCACCAGCAGAGCAATGCGCTGCTCGCGGCCTTCCGCCGACGTCTTCGTCGCAAGCCGGACTCCCCCGGCGAGATTCCGGAAGATCAATTCCGGATGCGCCTCGCCGATCGACGCCTGCCGTGCCGGCGTCATGATCTCGTCGACGTCCCTGATCTTGTCCCTGATATTCCAGAGCTGCGCAGAGACGCCCCTGCCCTTGCCTTCGCGCTCCCAGTAATGCCTGTTCGCCGCCGCCATGTCGGGAAATGTCCAGAGATCGCGGCGGGCCCCTAGAAACACGGCGGGGCCGATCAGTTCGCGCGCATGCAAATCGCATGTCCGATAGCCGCTCGGCATCAGCCCAATCGGCATGTCGATCATCGCGCGCGCATGCGGCATCGCGAGCAGACGCGCCAGGCCAGGTGCATAATCAAATCCATGCTGGCCGTGGTCATCGATCCACGCAGCAACCCAGCCGAACCGAAATCCATCGAGACCGAGATAGTTTGGCACGTCACGCGTCCACGTCTTGCAAACTCTCACATTCGCATCGCTTGACATCCGCAAGTTGCGGGCGTATGTCCCGCGCCCTCGCGAACACTTCCGTTCGTGAAAGCATGAACCCAGTGATGAAGCACAGCTACGAAAGATTGGCGCGACTGTCGAATGGCCTCCGGCCAATCGATTGCACATGCCCGGCTCATGGAAGCGATCTTGCCTGACCGCAAGATCGACAGTCCGCTTCTCACGGACCCTCCCGAGCCTGCCGCTCCGGAGGGTTTTTTGTTGCCCACCGCGCGGCCCGTTCGAACATCCCGGCCTTGGCCGGAACGAGAGACCCGGATCTCGGGGCTCGCGCAATCGATGCGCGTGCCCAAGCGCGCGGGGCCTGCCGGAGGGAACGAGGCGATGAGCCGGACACCGATGGCAGAGCGAACCCCGAGGGTTCGCAATTGGCGGCGCGTCACGATGGTGAACGTGGCCTCGTATCAGCACGGTGTCGGCTATGGCGCCTGGACCCGCGTCAACGGCTTCTCCGAGGCCGTGGTCGCGTGGATCGCAGCGTCAGAAACGGCATTGAACTGATGCCCGAAGACAACGGCCCCGGACGCAAGACATCGCGCCGGGGCCATCGAAATAACTGAAACGATCCGTCCGCCCCGGCTATGGTGATGGGCTGCATCCGCATTGGTTACCTTTCTTTCCCACTCTCACGCTGCTCAAACAGCCGCTGCGCCAGCAGTGCATGGCCGAGCGTGGATATAGCGCGCATTCGCCGGAAATGATGGCCATCACTGCGGATGTCTATTCCAGCTTCATCAGCGCCGTCACGTGCAGGCGGCGACGGAGGCGCATCCCCTGCCGCTGATAGAGCGCGATGGCGGATGTATTGTTAGAGAACACGTGCAGGAACGGAATCTCGCCGCGCGCCTCGATCCGGCGCGCGACGGCTGCGAGCAGCGCCTGCGCGTAGCCGCGCCCGCGATAATCGGGGTGGACGCAGACCGCGGTCATCTCGACGAACTTGCCCGGCTTCATCCGCTCGCCCGTCATCGCGACCAGCTCGCCGCCGGCGCGAATACCGAGAAAGGTGCCGAGCTCGTGCGTGCGCGCGGCGAACGGCCCTGGCTTGGTCAGCGCCGTCAGCGCCATCATCGCGGGAACGTCGGCTTTGCCCAGCGTGACGATTTCGGCGTCCCGGAGCGCACTGTCGGCGGGCGAGCCGATCATCTGGTCACCGCTCTCGGCCAGCACCACCTTGAAGCCGGCGGGCACGTCGACCGCATCAGGCGTGAACAGCGCGACAACCTGCGAAGGCGACATGAGATCGCCAAGCGCTGCAAAGCTCTCCGCGGACATGTCGACCATGTCGGCGAACGGGGTCATGTCCACGGGATAGCGCCGCGCCCGTGGACCGCCTTCGGCCAGATGTTGATGGCTCGTCGTCAGCGCGCTCCAGATCGGACGATCCAATAACGCCTCGTCGCTGAAGGACACCGGCTTACTCCTTGTCGAAGCTGACGATGACGGCGGCGTTGGCGATGAGGATGGGATCGTTGGCCACTTCGGTGGCCGAGGGAATCTCCAGCCCGCCCTTGACCGCGGTCACGGTGACGGTGCCGTAAGGCAGCTCCTTGGCGACCGCCTCCTTGTCGACGGCTTCGGGGTTGGGCACACCGATGGTGACATCGACAAACATGTCGTTCGCGGTCTTGCCGATCATCCGGAAGAAGCCGAGGCTCGAATGCCTGATGGCATCCGACACCGCCCGCTTCGCCGCCTTGGTGGCGTCGCGGCCGTGAACGTCGACGCCCATGCCCATCTCGGTCACACAACGAACGCGAGTCATTTCATATTCCTGTGGCTGGTTGGATGCTCAGTGTCGGCGATCGGGGATCGCGGCACAAGTGCAGTTATCATACTCAGGCGCGGACTTCGCCACATGCTCCGTCATTGCGAGCGCAGCGAAGCAATCCAGAATCTTTCCGCGGAGACAGACTGGATTGCTTCGCTGCGCTCGCAATGACGATCTGGAGATAGCTTCGCCTTATCAATTCACGCCTTCGCCTTCTCATGCGCGCGCAGCTCATCGACCAGCACGCGCACGTTCTCCGAATAATCGATCGGGATCGAGACGAGGTGCACGCCCCCCTCCTTGAAGGCGGCATCAAGCGTCGGGCCAAAGCTGTCGATGCTTGCGATACGATGCCCCTTGGCGCCATACGCCTTGGCGTAGAGTGCGAAGTCGGGATTGCCGAAGGTCATGCCGTAATCAGCAAAGTGATCGACCGCCTGCTTCCAGCGGATCATGCCGTAGGCGTTGTCCTCCAGCACCAGCACGACCAGATTGAGCTTGAGGCGGACGGCCGTCTCCATCTCCTGGCTGTTCATCATGAAGCCGCCGTCGCCGGCCACTGCCAGCACGCGGCGGTCGGGATAAAGCATCGCGGCCATCATCGCCGACGGCAGGCCCGCGCCCATCGTCGCCAGCGCATTGTCGAGCAGCAGCGTGTTGGCGACGCGGGTGCGATAGTTGCGCGCGAACCAGATCTTGTACATGCCGTTGTCGAGCGCGACGATCCCGTTCTCCGGCATGACCTGACGGATGTCGTGCACGATCCGCTGCGGCGTGGGCGGCCAGCGCGTCTCGGTGGCGCGGTCGGCGATGTGGTTGAGGATCCCTTCGCGCAGCGGCAACAGCGCGGCAGCCTGCGGCAGCTTGCCTTCGAGCCGGTCGGCCAGAAGCTCCAGGCTCGGACCGACGTCGCCGACCACTTCGGCATCAGGGAAATAGACCAGTTCGACGCTGGCCGAGGTATAGCTGACGTGAATGACCTTCGGCCCCGACGGACCCATGATGAAGGGCGGCTTCTCGATCGGGTCGTGGCCGATCGCGATGATCAGGTCGGCGGCATCGATGGCATCGTGGACGTAGTCGCGCTCCGAGAGGGCCGCGGTGCCCATGTAGAGATTAGTGCCGCCGGGCACGGTGCCCTTGCCCATCTGGGTGGTGAAGAACGGAATGCCGGTCCTCCGCACGAAGCTCGCGATGCCGTGCGTCGAACGCGGCCGGCTGGTCGCGGCGCCCATCATCACCAGCGGACGCTTTGCGGCCAAGATCATCTCGGCGGCGCGATCGAGCGCGGCGCGATGCGCGACGGGGATCTCGATCGGATGGACCGGGATCACCGCAACAGTCTCGACCTCGTCACCGGCGATGTCCTCGGGCAATTCGAGATGCACCGGTCCCGGGCGCTCCTCCATCGCCACACGGAAGGCATCGCGCACCACGGTGGGGACGCTGGAGGCGCTGACGATCTGCCGCGACAATTTTGTCAGCGGCTTCATGGTCGCGACCACGTCCACGATCTGGAAGCGCGCCTGCCGGCTGCTCATGATCGGTTTCTGCCCGGTGATGAGGATCATCGGCATCGCGCCGAGATTGGCATAGGCCGCACCGGTGGAGAGATTCAGCGCGCCGGGGCCCAGTGTGGAGAGGCAGACGCCAGGCTTGCCGGTCAACCGGCCATGGGTCGCGGCCATGAACGCGGCGGCCTGTTCGTGCCGGGTCAGGACCAGTTCGATCTTCGAGGTCCGCAGCGATTCGACGAGGTCGAGATTCTCCTCGCCGGGCACGCCGAAGATGCGGTCGACGCCTTCGTTCTCCAGCGCCGCGACGAACAGGTCCGATCCCCTGACTTTGCGTTCCTGCCCACTCATCTCGCCTCCCGCCTGCTGCTGGCTCCCGCGTTCCAGGAGCGGCCGCATGGTAGCGGCTGGCGGCGCAAGCACAACTCACAAGGAAGCGTGGTCCGTTTTGGGTCGTGCGCTCCCGCACACTCCACTGTCATGCCCCGGCTTGACCGGGCATCCCGTACGCCCCGGCGTCTCGATTCTAACCTCGCTGTCTCTGGAATACCGGATCGCCCGATCAAGTGTTTAGACTGAATGTCTCAATCCGGCTGAATGAGTTCAGAGCTTCGCCTCGGCAAAAATGCCCGAAATCCAGTCGAGGAAGACGCGCAGGCGCAGCGCTAGTTGGCGGTTTTGCGGATAAAGCGCGGAGAGCGGCGTCGGCGATGGCGGGTGATCGGCGAGCACCTCGACCAGCGTGCCGCTGGCGAGGTCCTCCGCGAAGCGATAGCGCGGGGCCTGCGCGAGGCCGAAGCCGAGCCGGGCGAGGTCGGCCATGGTGTCGGAATTGTTCACCCGGACCCGGCTCGGCAGCACGATGTGGCGCAGCGCGCCCGTAACGGAAAATTCCAGCGGCAGCACATCGCCCGTCCGTGACGAGACGAACCCGACCATCTGATGGCCGTCGAGCGCATCCGGCGTCGCGGGCATGCCGTGCTTCGCAATATAGGACGGACTGGCCACCGTGATTTCCGCGAGAGTCCCGAGGCGGCGCTGAATCATGCCGCTCTCATCGGGCTCGCCCGATCTGATCACGCAATCGACGCCTTCGCGCACGAGATCGACCAGCCGGTCGCCCTGCCCGATCTGCAATTGGAGCTGGGGATGCCGCGCCAGGAATGCTGGCAGATGCGGCAGGATGAAGGTGCGGGTCAGCAAGGGATGCGCGTCGATGCGGAGCAGACCGCGCGGCTCTGAATCGCGCATCGCCGCTTCCGCTTCCTCGACCTCGGCGAGGATGGCGACACAGCGGCGGTAATAGTCTTCACCGTCGAGCGTTGGCGTGACATGCCGCGTCGTGCGCTCGAGCAGACGCGCGCCGAGACGCGCCTCGAGGCCGCGCAAGACCTCGCTTGCGGTGGAGCGGGGAATACCGAGGTCCGCGGCGGCGGCCGTAAAGCTCTGCCGCTCGACGAGGCGGACGAAGAGGCGCATGGCGTCAAAACGGTCCATGGCGATTGTTCACCACAGCCGACAGGTGATGGCAAGTTCGGGATGATTATCCGACGAGAGCGATCAGCTATCTCGTGGGCCGCAAGCATTATGGAGGTCCACATGACCACTCAACAGCAGCGCGCCGCCATCGTCACAGGTGGCTCCCGCGGCATCGGCGCGGCCATCGCCCGCCGGCTGGCGCAAGACGGCATCGCGGTGGCAATCAACTACGCCACCGGCAAAACGGCTGCCGACGCGCTCGTCGAAGAAATCCAGGCCGCCGGCGGACGCGCCCTGGCGGTGCAGGCCGATCTTGCCGGCCCAACGACCGCGGTACAGCTGTTCGATGCGGCCGAGAATGCCTTCGGCAAGATCGACATCCTCGTCAACAATGCCGGGGTGATGGAGCTCGCCCCGCTCGCCGAAATGAGCGATCAGGCGTTCGCCAGACAGATCTCGATCAACCTCGAAAGTGTGTTCCGATCATTGCGCGAAGCGGCGCGGCGGCTCCGCGACGGCGGCCGCATCGTCAACTTCTCCTCCAGTGTCGTCGGACTGTATCAGCCGACCTACAGCGTCTATGCCGCGACCAAGGCAGCGGTCGAAGCCATGACACACATCCTGGCCAAGGAGCTCGGCAGCCGGCGCATCACCGTCAATGCGGTCGCGCCCGGACCGGTCGAGACCCGGCTGTTCCTCGACGGCAAGAGCGAGCAACAGGTGCGCGCCATTGCAGCGATGAACCCGTTCGGCCGGCTCGGCCAGCCCGACGAGATCGCCGGCATCGTCGCCTTCCTCGCCAGCCACGATAGCGGCTGGATCAACGGCCAGATCATCCGCGCCAATGGCGGCGTGATCTGACGCGACACGGATTTTTCACACGGAGAGACCTCATGCCTTTCGCCAACATCAAGATCCCGCAAGCCGCGCTGTCGCGGAGCCAGAAGACCGAGATCGTGCACCGCCTCACCGCACTGTTCGCCGAGTATTTCGGTGAAGTGGCGCGGCCGCACACGATGGTCCTGATCGAGGAAGTCCCCGACGGTGGCTATGGCCGCGCCGACGAGGTGTTCATCGTTCCCGACGCCTATCGCGCCAGCGACGCATGACAGGCAGTCACTTCGTCAAGCGAACCCAGGTTGACCGCGATACGATATCTGACTAAAGTCAGATAATGCTCGATCCGGTTTCCCGCGTCCGCCGCTTCAACCGCGCCGTGACCTCCGCCGTTGGCGCGCTCGATACGTCCTTCCTCGGGCGCGGGCGGCCGCTCGGAGCGGCGCGTGTGCTCAACGCGATCGGACATGGGCGCTCCGAAATCGGCGAGATCCGCGATTATCTCGGCCTCGATTCCGGGCTGATGAGCCGGCTGTTGCGCAGCCTGGAAGACGAAGGCCTGATCGAGACGCACGCGCATGAGGATGATGCGCGGCGCCGCGTTGCGAGCCTGACGCGCGCGGGCAAGCGCGAGTTCGCAGCCTATGAAGACTTGTCGAACAGTCAGGCCGAAGGGTTTCTGGCCCGCAACTCGCAGCGCGAGGCACTGCTGGCGGCGATGGATCTGATCGCCTCCGCGCTGACACGCGACCGCATCGCGCTCACCGAAATGGACCCGCGCAGCGACGAGGCGCGCTATTGCCTGGCCGAGTATTACGCCGAGCTCGGCCGCCGCTTCAAACAGGGTTTTGACGTTTCGCTCTCGCGCGATCCTGACGCCAAGGACATGCGCCGGCCGCGCGGCAGCTTCATCGTCGCGCTGTCGGACACGCTGCCGATCGGCTGCGTCGGCCTGAAGGGCACCGATCACGGCTACGCCGAGATCAAGCGGCTCTGGGTCGCCCCTTCCGCGCGCGGCCTGGGGCTAGGCAAACGCCTGATGGATGCAACTGAAGATGCCGCGCGCACGCTCGGCATCGGTCTGTTGCGGCTCGACACCAACAGCGCACTGCCGGAGGCCGGCCGACTCTACCGCACCACCGGCTGGCGCGAGATCCCGCGCTTCAATGACGATCCCTATCCGGATCTGTTCTTCGAAAAAACGCTTTGAAGCCGAACATATGCTCATGTGGTCCGCATGGGGCGTATCACGATCTCATTGACATCGACATCATCGGGCTGCGCGATGGCGTAGCGCACCGCGCGCGCAATGGCGTCGGGCTGAAGCGCGATCGCGCGGTAGCTCTTCATCGCTTCAGCCGCGACCGGATCGGTGATCGAGTCGGCAAGTTCGCTCTCGACCACGCCTGGATGAATGCAAGTGACCCGGATGTTATCGTGCTCCTGCCGCAAGCCGTCCGAGATCGCCCGCACCGCATATTTGGTCGCGCAATACACCGCCGCCGTCGGAGACACCCTCAACGCCCCGATCGAGGCGATGTTGATGACATGGCCTGCGCCGCGCGCCACCATCTCCGGCAGCACGGCTGCGATGCCGTAGAGCACGCCCTTGATGTTGACGTCGACCATCCGGTCCCACTCATCCACCTTGAGCGAGGCCATCAACGACAAGGGCATCACGCCGGCATTGTTGACGATGACGTCGACACGGCCCCAGACGCCACGCGCAGCGTCGGCGAAAGTGGCTACGCTGGCGCGATCGGTCACGTCGAGCGGATGCGCCAGCGCCGTGCCTCCTGCGGCCTTCAACTCGGCCGCGAGATCCTTCAGCCGATCCACGCGCCGTGCCCCCAGCAGGACCTTTGCGCCGGCCGCAGCAAGTTCGCGCGCGATCCCGGCGCCGATGCCGCTGGAGGCACCGGTGATGAGAACGATTTTATCCATTGGCATGAACGGGTCCTTCCTCGCATTCGCTGTGATGACGCAGACCATGGACCCGGCTCGTTGTCGTGATAAGACGACGATCCCTAATCAACTTGGTAAGCCAGACTAACCAATGGAACCGGATCTCAATGCCCTCGCCGTCTTTGCACTGGTGGCCGAAGAACGGAGTTTTCGTGCCGCCGCCGACCGGCTCGGCGTGACCCGCTCAGCCGTGAGCCAGACCATCCAGCGGCTGGAGGAAGGTCTCGGCATTGCGCTGGTCCAGCGCACGACGCGCAGCGTCAGCCTGACCGAGGCCGGCGAACGGCTGAATGCCGAGGTCGTGCCCGCCATTGCGGATATGCGCGCCGCGCTCGATGGAGCGCTGGCATTGCGCGGGCAGCCGCGTGGATTGCTGCGCCTTGCCGTCTCTTCAATCGCCGAGCATTTTCTCTCGGGCCCGTTGCTTGCGTCCTTCGCCGAAGCGAATCCGGAGGTGCAACTCGACATCACCGTAACCGATGCGGAATTCGACATCGTCGCCGCAGGCTTTGATGCCGGCGTCCGCCTCGGCGAGGTCATCGAGCAGGACATGATCGCAGTGCCGATCGCCGGAGACGAGCGCCAGCTCGCGGTCTGCGCGCCGTCGTTTCGCGACCGCTTCGGCGTTCCCTCGCATCCATCCGAGCTCGCGTCGTTTCGCTGCATCGGCTGGAGGCCAGCGCCGAAGCTCAGCCCCTATCGCTGGGAGTTCGCCGATGGCGCCAAGGAGTTCAGCGTCGCGGTCACCCCTGACATCACGACCAACGACATGGCGCTGATGATCAAGCTGGCGATCGCCGGTGCCGGCATCACCTTCGGCATGGAGGCGAGCTTTCGCCCTGCGATCGAGCGCGGCGAGCTGGTGCCGATCCTCGAAGACTATTGCCCCGTGTTCGCCGGCTTCTATCTCTACTACCCGAGCCGCCGCAACGTTGCGCCGAAACTGCGAGCGCTGGTCGAGCATTTGCGGCGGCGCGGATGAGGCGGAAGGAACATGCCATGGCACGGGAGGAACTTGCCGATATCTATCGCGACTACATCGCCTGCTTGAATCGGCAGAATTGGGCCGCACTCGGCCAGTTCGTGCATCATGACGTCGCTCACAATGCGCGGCCGCTGGGGCTATCAGGCTATCGCGCGATGCTTGAGCAGGATTTTCGCGACATTCCGGATCTGCATTTCGACATCGCGCTGCTGATCTCCGAGCCGCCGCGCATCGCCGCAAGGCTGAGATTCGACTGCAGACCGGCCGGGACATTTCTCGGGCTTGCCGTCAACAGCAAGCGGGTGTCCTTCTGCGAGAACGTGTTCTACGAATTCAACGGTGGCAAGATCCGGCAGGTTTGGTCGGTCATCGACAAGGCGGCGATTGAGGCGCAGCTCTGAGGCTGCGCCTCAATCTCGTCACGCCGCGACCGGTGCCGGCTCAGGCTCGGCTTGCGGCTTCGGGAACGGGCGGAACGTCATCGCCATCAGGAACGCACCGAGGCCCATCGCCCAGGAACCGATATAGAGCCAGGCGTAGCTGGAGAACGCGTCGTAGATCATGCCGCCGGCGAGCGGGCCGGTCGCCATGCCGAGGCTGCCGGCCATCGCGGTGCCGCCGATCACGGTGCCCATCATGCGCAGCGGAAAGTTTTCGCGGACGATCACCGCATAGAGCGGCATGGTGCCGGCATAGATGAAGCCGAACACCATCGCGACCGCGTAGAAGGTCGTGAGCTGATGGGCGAAGACATAGGCGAGCGCGCCGAAGGCTTGCGCGAGCAGGCCCGAGACCAGCACGCGCTTGGCACCCAAACGATCGCCCATCAGGCCGAAGGCGATGCGGCCACCGAGGCCGGCGAGACCCTCGACGCTGTAGATCGTCACGGCCGAGATCAGCGGAATGCCGCAGCTCACGGCATAGCTGACGGTGTGGATGATCGGGCCGGAATGGGTGGCGCAGCAGAAGAAATTGGTGGCGAGCAGGATCAGGAATTGCGGCGAGCGCAGCGCTTCGCTCCTGGTCATCTCGGCCTGCGCCCCGCCCCCGCCTGCTGCCGCCATCGGCGGATTTGCAAGCGCGGGCGGACGGCGCACCAGCAGCGCGGCCGGGATCATGATGGCGCCCACCACCAGCGACACGATCTGCATCGCGGTGCGCCAGTCATGATGGGACACCAGCCAGGCCGCGAGCGGCGCCATCGTCATCGGCGCCACGCCCATGCCGGCCGACACCAGCGACACCGCAAGGCCGCGATGGGTGTCGAACCAGCCGGTGACGGTCGCCATCATCGGTGCGAAGATCGCGGCACAGGAGGCGCCGACCAAGAGGCCGAACACGAACTGGAACGCGATCAGCGAGGTGGCGTGGCTCGCGGCGAACAGGCTCAACGCCAGGACCGTCGATCCGGTCAGCACCACCGGCAGCGGCCCGAATTTGTCGGTCAGCGTGCCCCAGATCATGCTGCTGAATGCCATCGCCAGGAAGCCGATGGTCATCGCGCTGGAGATGCCGGTCACCGACCAGCCGGTGTCCTTGGCGATCGGCTGCAGGAACACCGGCAACGAAAACATGCCGCCGATGGCGACGCATCCGAGCACGCCGCCGGCGGCGACGATCACCCAGCGATAGTTGGAAGCGGACATTTTTGTCTCCCGTCAGGTCTGTCTGGGTGGAAGACGATTGGGAACGGCGAAAGCAGACAGGGCGAGCCTAATTTATTTCCCGGGTTCTCGCGAGCTGTGACCGCGTACAGTTCCGCAACAAGCACTTTTGGCCCGCCCTGCCCGCACGGAATAGGGGCTGGCGGCAGATGTCAGGAAGGTCCCCGACGCCGAAAACAACCCCATGCACAGTAGACGGCCGCAGCGGGATCAGTGACTTACGAACCAGTCATCTGCGCGCAAAATTCCTCGAGGATCCGACGCCCTTCCGGCCAGTCACCGAGGTTACTCGCGCCATTGATGTGGCCGCTGGCACCGATGTTGACGAGCTCGCTGCCCCATTGCGCGGCCCTCGCCTGCACGTAGGACAGCGACGCGTAGGGATCGTTGGTGCTGGCCACGATCGTCGAGGGAAAGCGGAAGCGGTGTTCCGGCACGGAGGCGAAGGCTGCGGCTTCGGCGGGAAACGCTAGAGATCGCGGATCGGGCACTGCCACCAGAAGCGCGCCCTTCACCGCTGTGGTCGTTTGCTTCTGCCAATGCGCGACGAGCAGGCAGGCAAGACTGTGGGCTACGAGCACCGGCGGCGTTGTCGCCGCGCCGACGGCCCGGTCCAGAGCCGCGATCCAGTCGGCCAGATCGGGCTGGTCCCAGCTCGCCGGACTGAAGCGGCGGATGCCGGGATCGGCGAGCTCCCACCGGCTTTGCCAATGTGCTTCGCCTGAATTGCCGATCCCGGGCAAATGGATGAATTCCGTCACGCCTCACCTCTCGTATTCGCTTCGCTGTCGCGCAGCATGGCGATTTACAAGCGCAAACGGAATTGGCATTCATCGGAAAGCGAGGCGCAATTCCGATAGATTAGAGGTCATGACGCGAAGCCGGGACTTTCAGCCGATGCTCGATCCGACAGACATCGCGATCATCGAAACGCTCCAGGACGATGGCCGCATCAGCGTCTCGGAATTGGGACGCCAGGTCGGCCTGTCGCAGCCGGCCACCTCGGAGCGGCTTAAGCGGCTTGAGGAGCGCGGGATCATCAGGGCGTATCGCGCGGTTGTCGATCCCGCCGTGGTCGGCCTCAACATGATGGCGATCATCCGCCTGCGGACGACGCACGAGCACATCAAGGCCTGCCTGAAGCAATTCGCCGAGATGCCCGAGATCATCGAAGTGCTCAGGCTGACGGGCGAGGATTGCTTTCACCTCAAGGTGATCGTGCCTTCGCCCGCGGAGCTCGAGGGCATCGTCGATGCGATCGCCCGATACGGTTCTGTCACCACCGCCATCGTGCTGCGGAGCGAACCGCCGAAGCGGATCGGGCGCGAGCTGATCCAGAGAGGCTAGCGCTCGACACTTCGATCGCATCACCCCTGCTGCATCCGCCTGACGCGGCGGCGCCAATCGCCGACGGTGAGCCAAGCCGCCGAGACCAGGAAGTAGAGCGCGCCGACTGCGGCATACCCGGCGACGTCAGCGATCGACGGAGCTGCCGGCATCGTTGCCTGAAAGATGAAGAAGCCGCCCGCCAGGGCTGACTGACCACCGCTGAGCAGCATGGCCCACTGCGCACCAAAACGTCTCCAACGATGGAGCGCGGTTCCCAGCTGGAGCAATCCGGACAGAATCGCCCAGGCCCCGAAGACGCCGAGTACCCCGTTCATGCTCATCTGCAATGCGACGAGGACCGCGACAGTGGTCGCGAGGCTGACCAGAACGTTCAGCGCCTGCGTGCGATTTTGAGCGAGCCCGCCACTGCGCAATACATCGACGAAGTTGGCCGCGGCGTCCCATGCCGGATAGAGCACGAACAAGGTGCCGGAGATCAGTGACGACGATGGCACCACGGCAAGCGCAGCAACCACCCAGGCGACAGAGAATGCCGCCCGGATGAAATAGTATTGTTTGAGCCATTGCTGGTGATCGTCGCGAACCAGATCCGTTTGATGATGAGTCACTGACCTCTCCTTTACCTACTAGTTGGTAGTCTCGCGCACGACAAAGAGCGCTCACCCGTCATGCGTGCCGGGCGCCTCGCCGATCTCTCTCAGCGCTTTGTGGACAGCCGCTCCAGCAGCGGCGTGGTGATCACACCGAACATTTTGGGATCGCCATAGGCGCGCGCCGACAGCATCGCGCCGTGAATGGTCGCCATGAATCCTTCAGCCTCGATCTTCGCTGTGCTGGCGAGATGCAACTGCCCCTTCCGCTTGCCGCGCTCCATCACCGAGGCCAGCCACGACGCCAGCGCACGGAAATGCGCGCGGACCTCCAGCGCAACCTCCTCCGGCAGGATCGGGAGCTCGCTGGCCAACAGCGCACAGACGCAGAAGGGTGCCGTCGCATCGCTGATGCACGCCGCCCAGTACTCGAC
>NZ_JACOFQ010000040.1:0-57873 GCF_019455395.1 Bradyrhizobium sp. BR 10261 | reverse complement strand
CAACGCAATTGCACCACCGAGGAGCTGGATCACGATTGTCGCGCCTGCCCAGGCCTCACCCAGCACAAGCGGAACGAATTGATCGGCGATCAACGCGAAACCGAACCCGGCCGGAAAGGCGATCGCACACAGCATTGCTTGCGCCGACAGATAAGCTCGTTGAAGGGCGGCTTTTTCGTCCCTCAGCCTCACGAACGCGGGAAACAGTGTCCCGGCAAGCGGATTCGTTGCTTCTCGTGTGGGCGTCGCGGCCAGGTCGCTGCCCAGCACATATCCACCCAGGGCGGCTTTCCCGAGAAAATATCCAATGATGATCTGGTCGAAACGCCAGTTCAGGGTGCTGACGGCCTGTCCGAGCGATAGCCACACAGAGAACGAGAATAGAGAGCGGCTACCCTTTATCCGGAATTTCGGTCGGAACGGCTGGATCAGATAAGAGGCGACGACATCGATGAAGTTGGCGACGACAGCCCCGGCGATCAGCGCCCAGTAGCTCCTAAAGCAAATGGCGATCCCGGAGGAGACGAGGATGGTAGCGAGCGCCCGGCTGCTGCTTGTCACAAATTCCTGCCAGAAGACGAGTTGACGCTGCATCATCGCTAGCATCGGATTTCGAAGGCCGGATATCACGATCGAACAGCTCAGGACCAACAGGATCGGAATCAAACGTCCATCGCCGTAGGACAAAGACACCGGATAAGCGAGCAACGAGAGCAAGAGTGCGAGCAAGCAGGCGCGAGCCAGGCTCAACGTCCATGCGGCGTGGAATTGATCTTCACTTGGATCCTTATGGTGAATGAGCGCCGATGCCAGGGACAGTTCAGTCATCGACGTCAGAACAGCAATGATGGCCGTCGCGACGGCAACCAGGCCGAAATCCTCCGGCGTGAGCATCCTTGCCAATATGAGCATGTTCAGGAAGCCGAGACTGGCAACCACCAGCCGGCTCACACCGATCCAGGCAGCTCCGATGGCGATTGAATTTTTCGACAAAGGGAGCGCCGTACGCGCACCATTAGCGACCATTTTCAATGCTCGTTCATTGACAGATGGCCTCCAGTGCGCGCTCGAAGATGTCAGGCGCAACCTCGAAATCGAATGGACTGGGCCCAAACGCTCCCTGCGGGCGCGTTCCCTGGCTATCCCCCACGATGTAAGAATAGTCCGCGCCGGCGGACGTTGCGATCGTGTAGTAGTAGGGATGCACGTGGTCTGAAGGGATCAGCTCCAGGACTTTCGTTCCAGGCGAGCAGAATACGAGATTGGTCAGCCCCGCACCATGTGGGCCAACGACAATCGAGCATTCCGAGAAAAACGCCGCTTCATCCTCAACGTCATCAAAGTCGTAGATCTCGAAGCCGAACTTTTTCAGTGCAGGCATCAGCTCTTCTTCGTTGGCAATCTTCCTTTGTCCTTTGCGCGGAACGTATACGCGCCTGTCGTGACGAAGCGGCGACTTGGCTACCTGTAAGCGGAAGAACTCCGTAAGCCATCGCGCATAGTTCCGTCGCAAGCCTGGAAACGAAGTGCCGATTACGAGATCGGCCTGGATATCCTCCTGGGCTGCCCACACGCACTTGTGCATTGGAATTCCAAGCCGGCGAACGAGTTTGGCTGCCGTTTCGGACGCTGGCTTGGGCAAATAGACCCAATCGACATCATCGAGCGACAGGCCACTTTTCTGAAATAGCGCCAAGCGTCCCAGGCAGTCGAGCAGGAAGTGCCCATAGTTTCCTCCGGCGAAATCACTCGCCAGCGAGAGACAGGTGCCGCTTAGCGGCAGCGGCGTCCCGTAGGCAATTGATCGCGGATGGCGCGAGAACGACGATCCGTACCAGGTGCTCTCGTAGAGCAGCGATCCATCCTCCGTCACGAGCCAGCCGTCGGGACCGAGGATGCGGGCCTTGTCCAGGCGGAGAATGCCTAGCTCGGGCATTCTGTTGTCAACGCTTTCACCGAAACCTGCGTCGCGGCTGCCGAATCGAACCGGCGCCTTCCGCGCCAGTACCTCTTCCTCGACGGCAGTCAGCCAAGTATGCGGATGTTCACTTCGCCACGTGCGATGATCACAAAGCCGGCTCGGGCTGCCGCGCAATGCACCACGGAGGATTTGCCTGACGGCGCGAACCTTTGAGTTCATGGACGACTACCATTGCAAGAGACGCTGACCGTGACAGGCAAGCCCGCATGACGGCTCACCTGCCACGTGCCAAAGCAAAATTCAGACCGACCTTCGGACAGCGTGCCGATCGCAATCAGCGGTACTCGGCTTGATCCAGACCAGACGGAGCCTAATGCCACCTTTGGATGCACCACTCCGATCAGCGGCGCACATGCAGCGACAATAGACGGCAAGATCTGGCTTTTTTTGGTTGGATCACCGTGGTGTCGCAAGCAACTGGGACTTCTTTGGGGCCGACCTCGCCCGCGACTTCAGCCGTCAGTTTGCTGCCCAGCAGATAGTTCCCTTCACGCGGCACGGCCGGCAGCGCAAATTCGATCACGCTGACGCCATCTTCCCCTTCCTTGCGAGAGACCTGTTGCAGCGGCTTCTTTGCCGATGCGACCATGACGCCGGTTGTTTCATCGAAGACGTAGGCATGAAGCGTTCGATCTGTCGGATAGTCGTTCGGAATCTTGATCGGAATTTCGATCTTGAGCGGATCGGTTGTGCTCAGTGACAATACCCCAGCATCCGGCTTCTTATCCGCTACTACATTCGTAACATTAAGGAATGTCGGCTTCGGCATGTCGTTGAGCGCCGCCCTATATCCAAATTCATTCGGATCCGGCGTCACGTCGCTCGGGCCGCATTTTCGGCTTCCCCGCTCAGAGGACGTGAACTGGCAGACGCGAACGTAGTCGATCTTGAACGTCTGCGGAAAAGCCGCGTCATCGATCCCGTGCCGGCCGGCCCAGGCTGCTCCGCCGATGGCGAAATTAAGATCGATGTGCGCCGGCGGCCCCAACTGGCCGTCCTTCCTGAGCCACTGATACATGCGCGTGTAGACGAGACGGCCGTCCCAGAAGAACGAAATGCGGTCAGGCGCCCAAACGAAGCCAGCAATATGCCAGTCCTTGTTCAGATCCTCCTTGCTGACCATATCCTGGAACCTGAGCACGAACGAGTTGTCCAGATACGTGTAGGACTGCGGCGTCCACTTATCTTTACTCATGGCATTCGAGTGCAGCATGTTCGGCTTGTCTTCCACGCCATTGATGACGTACTCGAAAATGTCGATCTCCGGCGGATGCCAGAACTTTCCATCGATGTCGTAATCGGCTTCGAGCCAGAATGCCGGCCACGATCCCCGCGCATTCGGAAGAAAGACCCGCGCTTCATAGTAGCCGTAGTAGAATGTCTGATGGCTCCTGATCATCGCGGAATCGAACGTGTCCGCCCCCTCATTCTTTTTTGCAGTAAGATTCAGCGCACCTTCGGACACCACGTGGTTGTCGCGGTAGCGCTGCTTTTCATCGTTGAAACGATCCATCGTTTCGTTGTTGTAGATGTATCGGGTAGCCCATTTGGTTCGATCAAGCTTGTCGCCGTTGAACTCATCCGAAAAGACCAGCTCCCAGCCAGCGCACCAGGCCGGCGTTGCGGATCCGAGTGCAACGACTATCGAGGCGACACAAAGGACTTGCCTGCGCACGGCTGCGATCATCAACGAGGTCCTTTCGGTTCGGCTGTTAGCCCGGCCGGGAAACGCTGTGCCGGTCCAATGCACAAAGACGATGGCAACGGTGACGCTGCCACGTCGCAAGCCGGCACAATCAAGCGCACGTCTCTGCGGCTTTTCCCCGAATAGACAGTCAACTTGCGATCGTTTTGGGGCGCTGACTGGTCGAACAATCAAGAACATTTGACTGTTCCTCGATCAGGTTCCCTCCCTGAGTGCCGTTGAGTGCTTGAATGATCGGCCGGACGGCCGGTTTCGCTTCCGAAGCCCTATCGAGCCGTTTTCGAATCTGTCCCGTCACCTTCACTTCAAGGACGCGATGGCTGATCGTTGCAACGATAAGCGACGGCGGAAGCGAGACCAGCAGGAAAACCAGTTGCGATCCGCTCCCCAATGCATCGACCATGCCCGTTCGATACATGATCAGCTTGACCCCGGCCATGACGATCGGCGGCCAGAGATAAAAACTGAAGCTGACCGTTCCCAGCCACTGCATCACCTGCCAACGCAACATTCTTCCGAACAGACCGTTTCCTCGGGACATGCCTAGCAGGAAAATAGTCCCGAAGACGCCACCAAGAACCATAAATGGAAAAGCAGAGATCCAGTCATGGAATGACAAATATGCTGGCGTGACAAAGCCAACGTAGTCTGTTGCGCTGGCAAGCTCTAGGCCTCTCCAGACCGTCAGGAACAGCACGAAGAAGATCGCCGGGTACTTTGCCAGGGATTGCAACAAGGTCGAGGATAGGTACTTCTCCGCGATGAGCACGCCACCAATCATCAGGAGCGCGCGTGGATAGTACACGAGCAAGATCAGCGAACTGACGGCTAATGCCAGGGCCAGCGGCCGACTGATGCCGCCGGTCAGGAAAACGACAGCACATACTGCATAGAACAGGAATTCGTATCCGAGCGACCACGCGGCGGGATTGATGTGGATGATGTCAATAAATGGAGGCGGCGCCAATAGATTTGCACCAACCAGCAGCAGACTTGGACCCTTTCCTGAAAGCCAGCCAAAAATCGCGATCGCGAACACGGTCGCCCAGAGCACAGGAAGAATCCTTGCATAGCGATCAAGAATAAAGGTCACGACCGAGGATGCCCGATACAGGCTTGGCAGAATCACGATTCCACTGATTCCGAAGAAGAACTCGACGCCGAATTTTCCGGTCTGCAGGGCTTCTCCCAACAGGCCCCTGGCAGACAGATCGAACGTGGGTAGTCCGGAATGAACGACGTGATAGACGAATACCATGAGGCAAAACAAACCTCTGGCACCATGAACGTAAGGGTTAAATCTTGCGCTCGTGTCGTGTTCCATGTGGGAAGTCACTACAGGCTCAAGTATAGAGGGTGAACAGCCTCACGAGCGAGACCAAGATCGACCGCGATCGTTGCCCTGCGCTCAGACGTACCCACCAACCGAGGCGCCAAGAAGCAGTAATCGACGAGTCCTAACATGGTGAGCCTCGACACATTCCCAGCCAGAACCTCGTCTAACAAGCGCCCTGCAGCAGCGTCAAGCGACGAGAGCAACAGCGTCATTTTCGCGCATATCGCCTTCATTCTGTGCATTTGCATGCAGCGCTTCGGACTCCTCATCGGAACCGGACAGATCTTCTTTTCGCTGTTCGGATTCTTCGCGCTCGTCGCGTGGGGATGGTGGGTTGGTCTGGTGAGCATTCGCGGGCCGCAGACTCTCGCATTCGGACTCGTCGTCGTCTGGTTTCTCTTCAGCGCGGTCGCCGCAGCCGAATCTCCCGATCGCGGTGTCGAGACCAGTGCGGCATCACTTGCGATGGTTCTTGTCACGAATTCGATCTTCCTGTTCGGACCCTCGACGAGATTCTCGAACGAGGCGGTCCTTCCCGTCTTCCTGTTCTATGTTCGCCTGTGCGCCGTTCTGGCAATCGTCCAGATCGTTCTTCAATTCGGCGGAATACGCATCTTCTCGTTCAAGGATGCCATCCCGGCGCTCGATCCGGTCCTCGTCGAGTCCGCCTACAATCAAAATGCGGTGGAATTTTATGGGTCTTTGAATCGGCGCGCGAACGGTTTTTTCCCGATGGAGCCAGGAGCACTATCCCAATTGCTCGCTATAGGTGTGATTGTCGATGTGTTCATTTTGCGGCGACTTGCCTATCTTCCGCTATATGCCATCTCGTACGTGCTCACTCGGTCCGGATCGGGCCTCCTGGTGCTCGTCGTGTCCCTCGGTGCCTATCCCCTGATTGCTCCGCTCAAATCACTGCGGGTTATCGCCATCGGGGCGGCCGTTGCCTTGGTGATCGGCACAACGTATCTCGTTGCACCGGAACCTTTTGATCCCATCGTTAGTAGGCTTGATGAATTCAGTTCAACCAAGTCGAGCGGCTATGCTCGCTACGTCGCACAACTACAGACCTGGGACTATCTCTTTCAGACCGACAGAGTGCTTATCGGCTCCGGGCCCGGCGGGTTGGAACGGTCGCCCGCCTACTTTGGCGGCAGCGGAAATCCCGTTCTCAAGCTCGTCGCGGATTACGGAATTATCGGGCTACTGATTTTCCTGTTCTATCTCGTCCTCTCGATATTCAGGAAAGACAACTCGATGCTCGCATTGACAATGCTGGCCTGCTATCAGCTCGGTGGCGGCAACCTCGCGATGGCTCCATTCCTGATCATGATGGCAATGCTGTGCGTATGGTCGCAGCCACCAGGCAGCGCCGGCCTGAGGTCGATCCGTCCCAAAGCTGCGTCTGACCGAAGTGTCCCAGCCCTGCCCTGATCATCGAATGATCCGGAGTCGGCCGAGCAACGCGCGCAACCATTTCGGCCGCTGGGCGGGCACGTAGCGCAAACTCACCAGGGCACGACGGAAGTACTGCGGACTGATCAGGATGCAGAAGATCCAAGCCAGCAGCGATATGCGCTGCGATCTTGAGAAACCTTGCGGCGACGCAGCCGCTCCAAGCGCATCGACAGCGATGCTCAATGAACTATCCGCCGCGATTGGATGAAGGTCCGGCCGCAGCTTGAACGACGCTATCCGCAAACAAAGAAATATCAAATTGCTCTTGAGCGCATCGGGTGCAACCGGCAGCTTCTCCGTGCGCGCGATCTCGGAAAAGAACTTGTACCGCCTCCGCGTGAGGTCGATCTCTCTCGCAAAGCGGGTATCGTCGAGTTGAAGGAAAGCCCCGTGATTGAGGCCGTGCACGCGATAGTCCGCCAACGGCTTGGTGATCGTCACGATCTCGCCACATGCAGGAGCGGCCGCCAAAAGATAACTGTCCGGAGCTCGATCAATGAAGTCGGACTCAAAGCCGAAGACACGCTCGACAAACCATTTCGAGTAGGCATTTCCTGACCCGGGCGGCGTCGGATAAGCGCCGGTTGTTGCCATCCATTTGCGGACGTCCTCCGAGGACGGACAGGAGAAGTACTGCGGCAGGACATTTCCGGTCGGCTTCCCCTCGGCATCGATCACGCGCATCTGAAACTGATATTTGCTCGCGGCTTTGGACCAGACGGATACGATCTCCGTCATCACATCAGGATGCAGGGCATCGTCCGAGTCGAGAAATATGATGATATCGCCGGACGACCTGCGAAAGCCGTTCACACAGGACATCATCTGCCCGGCGTTCGCCTGGCTGATGATTGTGACTTCGTCTGCAAATTCGTTGATGACGTCGAGTGAATGGTCCGTCGACCCGTCATCGACGACGATCACTTCGATGTTTGGCCATCGTATGTCCAGCGCGCTGCGGATCGCGGATCCCACGTAAGCTGCATAATTGTAGTTCGGAATGACGACCGAGAGGCGCGGCAGGGTCGCCAGTTCGACTTCCGGCAACTCAGCATGTCCTGGTATCTTCTTCAACATTCGCCGCTCAGAATACTCGCGTTGTAAGTACGTCGCATGACCGCCGACAGAACATCACCGTCGACGGACGTCAGACACCCAATCCAGGAAGGTGCAGCCTCTAGCACGTGTTTTCAAGCGCAAGGAAGAGGCACGATTCCTTCCGCAATCCGGGAACCATTTTGCCTGTCATTCTGTTGCCGCAACTGCAAATCTATCCTGCCGCCGACAATCGCGGCTTCTTTCGGGAGCTGGCCCCAACTCATGGATGTGCAGAGCAGTGAAGATACATGATAACCGATCTAGGCGCTCAGACGGTTATGCGGCGATATGTGTAGCTATCGCTTCATCGCTCCTCGCAACGATGGCAAACGCTCAAATTTCCGGCTTCGGTCGCACATCTCCTCCGATGTATGGCGGCTCCGGCATTTCCACTCGGCCTTCGAGTTCGATTCGACCGATGGAAGGTACTTTCGCTCCAAATCACACGACAGCGGACGGAAAGCTTTGCATATCGGTCAATCCGTTGACGCACCCCCAAGCCAACAATCCCAAGATCATCGAGCAGATCGTGCTGGTTCAAAACATTTGCGGTCAGTCGATCAGGGTTCGGGTCTGCTACGCGGGAAGTTCCGACTGCATTGTCGTTCCGCTCGCAGGCTACCAGAAACTGCAGAGACTATTGGGGATTGCGGCAGGATCAACGAACTTTCAATTTGAGTATCGCGAGCTCTATTGAGTCGTCCATTCAGACGAAAACCCCTGGTTGCACGCTCAAGAAATGTGCGCGTTGCCGCTTGCAACGCCACCGCATTCGGGATCGCCAAGATGGAACTGAAGTTTCCGCGTTCACACGCGCTGCCTCTAACGATCTTGTTATCGCCGCATCAAAAGCGCACCACTAACCAATTGCTGCCCCGATTTGCTCGCATATCCAGCAGCGAAAGCGCTCGCGGTCGCGAGTGGGCGTACTGCGTGTCAAGCGATCCTGGTCTGTGCAGGCACAACTCTTGCAACGCCGGTCGTGCAGTTTTCCAATGCGCGCGCTCGATCGTCAGCAAGCCTTGAACCAAAGCTCGTCGCAGTTGATCCAGCACATTCACTCACGTTGACCTCGCGCACATGTCCCATCCCACCCAGGCTATTGTATTTGGAGGCGCAGGCTTCATCGGTACACATCTGATGACGCGAATGCTCGCTTCCGGCCGCTACGACCGGATCGTCTCAGTGGATATCGCGAAGCCCAGGGCGCACGTCGAAGGCGTCGAATATGTCCATCATGATGTCCGTGAGCCAATCGACCCGAAACTCGGTGGCGGGGTGCCTGCCGATATCTTCAACCTCGCCGCGATCCATGTCACCCCGGGTCATCCGGACGGCGACTATTATTATACAAACGTGCTGGGTGCGGTGCACGTCTGCCGATTTGCGAGAGACACTGGCAGCCGGAATGTCATCTTTACCAGCTCGATATCGGTCTACGGTCCGACGGAAACCCCGCTTACCGAAGATGCGACGCCAGTCCCCGTCAGTGCTTATGGCCGTTCCAAACTCTCGGCCGAAGCAATCCATCGCCTATGGCAGTCGGAGGACCCGGACAGGCGGCTGACCATCGTGCGCCCCGCAGTTATCTATGGGCGCTACGAGCGAGGCAATTTCACGCGATTGTCGAGGCTTCTCGAAAGGCGGGCCTTCATCTATCCCGGCCGAACCGACACCATCAAGTCGTGCGGCTACGTGAAGGACCTGGTCTCGTCGATGCTCTTCATGGCGTCTCGCAACGACAGTTTGTCGATCTACAATTTCTGCTATGAGCACCGTTACACCATCAGCGAGATTTGCTCCGCCTTCTCTGCAGCTGCCGAATACCCAAAGCCGACGATAACGATTCCGGTATGGCTCATGAATCTCGCCGTGCTTCCATTCGAGGTGCTGCAAGCTGTCGGCATCAAGACCGGCATCAATCGTGACCGGATCAAGAAGTTGTGGTTTTCTACGAACATTCTGCCGAAGCACCTGATCGCAAGCGGGTTCAAATTCGACTACGATCTGGCAAGCTCGCTTGTGGATTGGAATCGGGAATCCTCCATGAAAGATTTTGATTGAGGTCTCGTTGGCTTGATCATTCAAGTGCCCGGAGATCGGAGACTCACCGCCGGAACTTCAAAGCCGACCCTCGCCACCATAGCGGACGAAACCAGACTCGTTCGCATTCCGGTGCCTCATTCGGTCGTAACCCTGAGACCGGATTTGCCTTGCCTGCTGCAGCTGCTCGATCCCCATCCTTGTCCGTCACACTCAGGCCGATATTGCATCGCAGAATTGGTGGCCGGTCGGGCGCTGTTCCACCGGGTCGGCACGCGGGATTCGGGCAACCTGCCCAATTCATGGGCGAACAACGATCTTCTCAGGCGGCGTAAATTGCCTCGATGTTGAAAGTCGCTTTTTGGCGGAGTTGACGGATGATGGCATTATGACGATTTTGCGGCGAGCGGCACCGACAATGGCCCGGCAGCGTTGCCGACACTTCTCTGACCAACAACGTGCCGAACTATCCGGCTAGGTGTTCCGCCGAGGCCTCGATGCCATTGCTCAACTCTCGAGCGCCGCGATCTCGATCACCCGGCGTGTCGAATTCTACCAATGTGCAACTTCTACGCGGTACTTTGCAATTCACGAATTCAACGCGGCGGCAAGGCCAGCCTGATGCCGCATTCACAGAGATTTAGGTAGGCGGGCCGGATGCTTCAAAAGATCACATCTCGCGAGATTGAAACCACCGCGCCGGAGGCTCCATCGCTGGAGCAGACCATCTCCTCTGCGCTTGCGCTGGTGAGCCGCCAGTATCCAGTAATGATTTTCACGCTGCTCCTGTGCATCTGTCTTGCCGGCTTTTACGTGTTCACGGCACCGAAGCGATATACCGGAACGGCCATCCTGATGATCGACAGCCGCAAGATGCAGGGCCTGCAGACGCAAGCGCCCGCGAGCGGCGCAGACAACCCGATCGACTCGGCGATGGTCGACAGTCAGGTCGAACTTCTCAAGTCCGAAGCGATCGCCTCCAAAGTCATCAAGGACCTGAAACTTGCGGAGTCGGCAGACTTCATGAGCGACGGTGGCGGATTGCTCAGCAGCATCAGTAACGCGATTACCAGAATATTCTCCGAGTCGACCCCGCCCACGGAAGAGCAAATACTGCGCGCAGCACTCGCACGCTTTGCGAGCGGCCTCAGCATCAAGCGAGTCGGCGTGAGCTATGTTATCGAGATATCCTTTCAGGCATTATCGCAGGACCTGGCAGCGCGGATCGCCAACGCGGTCGCCGACGGCTATATCGTGGACTCGTTGGAATCGAAATATCAGGCCTCGAGACGGGCGGCGGTCTGGCTGCAGGACCGATTGAAGGAATTGCGGTCGCAGGCGTCTTCCGCCGAACGCACCGTTGCGGATTTCAAGGCCAAGAACAACATCGTCGACGCCGGCGGGCGACTGCTCACCGAGCAGCAACTCGCTGAAATCAATACTTCGTTGACGACTGCGCGCAGCCAACGTGCGGAGGCACAAGCCAAGCTCGAACGCATCACCGCGATATTGAATGCGGACACCGAAGATTCCAAGGTCATTCTGAATGAACTGGCAACTGTGAGCGAGACGATGGCCAACCCGGTCATCACCAAGTTGCGCCAGACCTATCTCGAGTACGCGGCCAAGCAGGCCGATTGGTCGAACCGGTATGGATCGACACATCTGGCGGTTGTCAATTTACGCAACCAGATGCGAGAAATTCGACGCTCGATCATTGACGAACTGCGACGCACGGCCGAGGTCTACAAGAGTGACCTTGAAATTGCTAAGGCGCG
Organism: Bradyrhizobium sp. BR 10261; assembly: GCF_019455395.1. Taxonomy (NCBI): domain Bacteria; kingdom Pseudomonadati; phylum Pseudomonadota; class Alphaproteobacteria; order Hyphomicrobiales; family Nitrobacteraceae; genus Bradyrhizobium; species Bradyrhizobium sp. BR 10261. The sequence continues at coordinate 46,474 of NZ_JACOFQ010000040.1, read as the reverse complement.
CGAGGAGTCCAGCCAGAAGAGCTTGAACGATACGATCGCGATCTCGAATAATACCAGCCAGGCCCAGATCATCCTGAGAGATCTGGAAAGCAACGCTCAGAGCGCTCGCGCATTGTCGGACAACTTTCTGCAACTGTACATGGTCTCGGTTCAGCAGCAATCGTTTCCCGTTACTGAAGCGAGGGTGATCAGTCAGGCCGCGTCGACTCTTCCCAACAAGACGTCGCCAAGAACGACCCTCATTCTGCTTGCGGCGATCGTGGGTGGGTCGATTCTCGCGGCTCTCGTCGCAATTCTACTTGATTTGATGGATCGCGTCTTCCGCACCGTTTCGCAGGTCGAGCAGTTCGTGGATACCCGCTGTCTCGCTTCGATTCCGGTCATCGAGCAGGGTGCCGTCAAAGCGAATTCCGCTGAATCCGGCAAGGCCGCCTGGAGATTCGGTAAACGCGACAAGCCCAAACCGCAGCAGGCACCGCCGAGATACGGAGCATCTGGCACGACGTTGCCACTACATGGGTCCGCGCCCGGGTTCAGCCACCAGCAGTCGTATCGCGACCGTCTGCTTTCAACCGAGGAGAGCGTCGGGCGGCACGTGATCAATGCCCCGTTTTCACGCTTCGCAGAGGGATTTCGGTCAATCAAGCTAGCCAGCGATTTTGCAAATTTCGGTGCAGGGTCCAACAAGGTCCTGGGGATTACCTCCGCACTTCCGAACGAGGGAAAGTCAACCGTCAGCGAAGCGCTGGCGCAGACCCTGGCGCAAAGCGGGTGCCGTACGCTGCTGATCGATGGCGACATCCGCAACCCAAGCCTCACCGCAAGGCTTACACCGGCTGCTCAGGATGGCTTGATCCATGTCGTCATCGGCCAAGCCGACTGGAGGAACGTGGTCTGGATAGACCCGCAGACGAATCTACATTTTCTTCCTTGTGCCATCACATCCCGCTTCTCGAATTCGAGCGACCTTCTGGCCTCGCAACAGATGGAAGACCTGTTCCAGCAACTACGGCAGCACTTTGATCGCATCGTTCTCGATCTTAGCCCGCTGGCGCCGGTCGTCGACGTTCGGGCGACCAGGGGGTTGGCTGATTCCTATATCCTTGTCATCGAATGGGCGAAGTCGAAAATCGATATCGTCGAGCGCGTGCTAGACGAAACGCCGGTTGTGCGCGAGCGGATGCTCGGTGCGGTTCTTAACAAGGTGAACGTGTCGGTGATGAGCCGCTACGATACGTACGGCGCAGCCTACTATCGCAATCGATACTACAAGAGGTATGGTTACGTCGATTGACGTCAGATGATTGATCCGGACCGGTGGGCAGCGCTTGCCCGATTTTTGACAGGGCCCTTGGATACAACATGAATGATTTGGCGCTAGCGCATGTCAGGTCGGCGCTTCTCATGGCGCGCTCAGTTCTGCTCGGTACCGGTCTGTTGATGACGACGACTCCCGGTCGAGCCGAGCCGGTGCGTCCGGGCATTCTGAACTGCGGGTCTGGCATCAGCGCCGACCAGCGTCGACGTTGCGACGAAGAGGCATTCAAGCAGATCCAGTCCGGCAGCCAATCGACACAGCTTGAGGGCGGATGGCGCCTAGTGAAGAGCAAGAATCCAGACGGCGGCGACGATGCCATTTCAGTGATGCATGTCGTCGATAGTGCCAAGTCGGATACGCGCCTTGCTGGTCTGAGCCTGCAATGCGGGAAGGGCGGCATCGAAATTGTACTCATTGTACTCGAGCCACTGTCCCGCTCGGCGCGACCGAACGTAGCCCTCATGGCAGGAGATAAGCGCGCAGAGTTCCAGGCATCTGTAATCCAGGGCGGCGTGGCGCTCCTACTACCCGCCGACGCCTCGAAGCTTGCTGCCAGCGACTGGCAAACCGCAAACGAGCTTGCGGTCGAAATCGGGACTACACCGAGCGCGATCCGCGGCGCGGTGCCGATGGCGGGACTGGCGACGGCTCTCCGTTACTTGTCGCAGTATTGCCATGCTCGATAGTTTAGCTGGTCACGGAAACTGTCATGCCGGCCGAATCCCGTAAATCGACTGCATGTGACGAGTTGACAGGCCGCGTTGTGATGATGCGTCATAGTGGCAACTATCCGGCCATCCATCACCGAGACGACGGTGGCGTCGCGTGCTCGGCTATGCGACGCGTATCAATGTTTCACTCGCGCAATGCTGCGCTCCATTCCCGCTTCCACGTCTCACGGTTCTCCGATTGCTTATCGCTTCCTGGCTTTTGATCACATTGCTGGCCGCGACTCCGATCTTGGCCATCACAAGTGGCTCCTTCGCACAGCATGTGATTTCACTTGCTACTGCCTTGATGATGGCAATGGCAACAAGAGGTCCGGAGGCGCAAATCGCGTCTGCGGCGCAGTTGCTGAAGCAGTTTCTCATTATATTCTTGCTTCCGGTCGCCTGGATGACGTTGCAAATCTTTCCGATGTCTTCGCTTGCGAACCCGATCTGGTCGGCGACTTCGATCGCATTGAATCAGCCATCGCTGCAGGGCAGCATTAGCGTTGATACGGGCGCAACGCTGCAAAGCCTGTTCCTCTATCTGGTCAATGTGTCGCTGCTGGTGTCGACCGTCATCATCACAAGGGATCGCCGTATGGCCGAAACGGTCCTGTTCGTATTGAGCGCAGTGACGACTCTCATGTCAGTCGAGTTCCTACTCGGCCGGCTCGATTTATTCGCCGGAATCATTCCCCAGTCCGGCGCAGCTAAGAATCTGTTTCCGGCAGCTGCGGCCCTTGCGATATTGACAAATGGCGCGCTGGTCGCTCGGGCACTCGAACGCCACCTGCACCAGCAGAACATCCACAATCTGGCCTCGCCCCAACTGTGGGTCGGCGTTTTCTGCGGCCTGTTAGGAATTACCGTAGCTTTCGCCGCACTTGCGGCCCTCGAACGACACACATTGGTGGCGGTTACTGGCTGCGGATTGATGGTCCTCGTGTTCATAGCCGCTGTCCGGCGCTTGGGATTTCGCTTTTGGCCCTCGGCTCTATTGTTCTTGGTCCTTGCAGCGATCGCCAGCGCGATGGTTGTGCCGCACTCGCTATCCGGAGGCTTGGGTCTCGTTGGATTCGTCGGCCTCCCCCCGGAAGCAGTTGCGCCGGCAAGGCACCTGCTCTCTGATGCACCGACGTGGGGGAATGGTCTCGGAACCTTTAGGTTGACTTCGAGAGCCTATCAGGAGTTCGGAGCTGCGCTGGCAGACCCTCCCTCTACCGCAGTCTTGATGGCTGTCGAGGCGGGAAGATTGCCGAGCGCCCTCCTGGCAGCGTTCGCCGCCCAGTTCCTACTCGTTAGCTTTCGCGGCGCCGTCCGGCGAGGACGTGATTCCTTTTTCGCGGCCACCGCGGCCGCCGGCGTCGTCGTTGTACTCTGCGAGAGCTTTCTTGACTCAAGCCTCTCAAACCCCACGATTCAAGCGATTGTGGCGATGATGGTTGGAGTTGGACTTGCACAATCCGTGGGACGGACCAGTGGCGCCAACCACTCGGCGGCATCCGCGCACCGTAACCCTAGCTTTATATTGAACTAATGCATCGACAATGAGTTCATCGGGCTCCTTTCGCATTCTTTTGATGGCGTTGGCCGTGACGGTCGGATGCTATGCCATGGCGTCGGCCGTGACGGCGCTAGGGCGGACAACATTTCCCGCAGATGCGGCCGAGATTGGGGCGCGGTGGACTGGAGATGCGACCTCAGTGTTGGGAACGCGCTCGCCGTTTGGATCGGAGCTGGAGAGCAATCATTCCTTGATCGGCGCGCTGCAGACAATTGAGTCCGGTCAGCTAGGGCCCACGATCCTACGATCAATAGCGCATACCGACGCTCTCAGCCGGGTCCGGCGGACGCTGTCGACTTCTCCTTACAATCCTGAACTATGGCTGGCGCTGGCGCTGCTTCAGATCCAGCGCGATCCGCACGATCCGGTCGTGGTCGAGGCCCTGAAGATGGCATATTTCGTCGCACCAAACGACGCGCGATTGATGCCGGTGCGGATCGACATGGTGGCCCACTTCGACGCACTCGCCCTTCCCGATGTCAAGGACCTCGTACGCAATGACATTCGGCTCATCCTGATACGCCGATCTGGGTCGAGATCGGCACTCGTGTCCGCTTATCGGAGGGCATCAAAACTGGGCAAAGCTTTCCTGGAGGATGCCGTTGAATCGATCGACCCGTCCTTCCTGGCGACACTGCGCGGTTGAATTCGGACAGGGCACTCCTGATGAAGTGCGGGGAGCCATCGGCACCGGGTGATGCCGTAGTTGACCGCTTCGTTCATAGGTTACAGAACTTCGATCGTTCAGGAAAAGCGCGCGCTGCCGCGCGTTTTTCTTTTCACGATCAATTCTCTTGGGCTATACGGGGCGGTTCCCGCCGCCGGCGAACTTACCTAGCGCTCGCGCGCGATCCATAGGTCCAGCGCCAACCGAGTCCACAAACGACGGTCATTGTCGTAGCCGATGTTTGCGGGGATTGACGAAGGCGGTCGTGGGGTGATCGACACAATCTCGGGAACTCGTCGGCTGAAAGGAGCCAGCTGACGCTGCAACAGCGCTGCGTACCCTTTCCTTCCGCGGTTCCGACGGTTAACTTGATCCCATACTGCTGCACTTCGGTGGGACTGGATGACGATACTTGCCATATTAAGCATCTGGCTGCTGCTCAACGTTTTATTCGTGCTCATCGTGGTTCCTCCCCGCGGGTCGCGATCGCGGCTCAACAGGTCGGGAACAATCCTTGCGCCGGTCCCGATCGAAAAGAATCAAGACCAGCTCGATAGCAACGAAACATTCTCCCTTCGCCACGCTCTCGGATCACTCGCGACGGGAGTCTTTTTCGTCCTGATGCCCCGGGTGATCGCAATACGGGAGGTCATCGTGCGGCTATGGAACAGGACGCGTAGGTATAAGGCCTAAAACTTGGTGATGAGCGCGACGACCTGCTTCAAAGGCTCCAAAAGGAGCTCTCGCCTCAATCCGCATCTAGCTCAGCGCATATGAATGAGTCCGCGCCGCGCCCCGCCAAGGCCGCCCGCGCTGCCCTAGTACGCCTCCTGGGAAATGACGGTAGCCGCCGTGCGCGCCATGATTTTCAGGTCGAGCCAAATGCTCCAATTCCTTACATACCAAACGTCATATTCTACCCGCTTTTCCATCAGGTCGATGGTCGGCGTTTCGCCCCGGAAGCCGTTAACCTGAGCCCAGCCCGTGAGGCCCGGCTTCATGTGGTGGCGGTATACGTAATTGCTGATGAGCTCGTCATAATAGTTGTCGTGGGCAAGCGCATGTGGGCGTGGTCCGACCAACGACATGTCGCCGCACAGCACGTTCCAGAGCTGGGGCAACTCGTCAATGCTGGTCATGCGCAGGAAGCGCCCAATCCTCGTGACGCGCGCGTCCCTCTTGGTTGCCTGAGTAATCGAGTTACCATTCTCGCACACGTACATGCTGCGAAATTTCCAGATGTCAAACGGCTTGCCGTTGAAGCCGCGGCGCGACTGTCGAAAGATCACGCTTCCAGGCGAATCCAGCTTGATCAGAATGGAGACGGTGATCAGCACCGGCGCCAGGGCCACTAGCGAAAACAACGCCAGACCGATGTCGAGGCAGCGCTTTTGGAGACGTTCAAACACGCTGAGCGGTGGTCGCTGAATCTCGATTGCCACCGTGCCGCTGACCGGCAAAAACGGGCGCGATACCAGATCAGCGATCGAATTATCCGGCAAGAGACGGATCGGCTGTGGTACAGCGCGCAAGTGAAGTTCGAGTTGCTGCAACAACGGCAGCTCATTCCAATCAACCGCCAACAGGTACTCCTCGACATCCGCTGCACGGGATTGGAGAATGACATCGCGAATTTGGCTCTCCCAGCTGGTCCCATGGTTGTTCGCGGGAAGCACGAAATGGCGAACCACGTCGAATCCGTTCTTGCGCAGGTCCTTGAAACGGCTCGAGGTGAAATCAAGCGGCTTCAAGCTGAGCAAGGCAACCTTGCGATCGACCAATCGGCCCTTGGCAAAGTTCGTGCCGAGCACCCACTGCCACGCAAAGCGCAGGCTGAGCAACCCAAGGCCGCCAATTCCGGTGAAGACGAGAAACGTGCCGCGGGAGAGATTGTCCGACGATTTCAATAGAAACGCCGCGACCGCAAGGATCGTCAGTGACACCAGCCAGATGATCACCGCTTTGCGCAATTGCCAGACCAGACTGAGCAAACGGTGCGTTGCATACACACCCTGAAAATAGGCGATTGCAACGAACACTGCGCTGACGATCAGTCCGGCGCCGATGGGCGCTCCGTCTCCAGATGACGGCGCGGCGACGCTATAAAGTTCCGACGCCAGCGCATAGCAGAGCAAGATCAGCAAAAGGTCGGCCGCGATGACGAGGAGCTGAAAAGGCTTCTGAAGAGCCGTGCCCCGTGCGGAGGACGTGGCATAGGTGCTATCGGAGCCATAAGTGGCAACAACCATTCGATCCTCTACGTGTGGAGAGTGCCTGGCGGTCATTGTGATGCTGAAGATTTACCGCTTCCAAACGAAGGGTGTTAAGTGATCGCAGCGACATTGTGGCGCTGCATGCAAAACTTTTGCGATGCACGAATGATGTGTCGCGTCGAAATGCGCATCGACAATTCGACCCGCGCTGAAGATCTCGTCACGGTGCTGACATATCGGCGACGCGCTGCCGCATTTTGAATCAAGTTCCATATCCTCGGCGTGCTTTAATGGTCACGCGAGCGCGGCTTCGCTCATCTTTGAGGTTTGAGGCGCTCATCTGTCGCGAGAGCGCGAGGAGTCACTTGCGGGAATACAGATGAATTTCAATCTGCGGCTGCATCACGAGATTTGGAATGAGGCATGCATCTTTGCTATGCAGTTCAGCGCTGCAATTTTCGCGGACTGCTGGAATCTGTCGCAAGGGTAGGCAAGAAGTTCCGCCCTTCTTTTGGCGTGATCAAGCCGGAGAACGAGGACCTACTCCATCCACCACACATTGTTCGTATCAGATGGGGAGTTCTCAGGTGCCGGCGACTTGGGGAAACTTCTCGACCACCTGATCGATTTTGCTCCATGATATCTCTCGCCCGACCACGTCGGCCAATCCACAAGCCGCACTTGCCCGACGGGATTCGCGTCTATGCGATCTCGGATATTCACGGCTGTGCGCATCTGCTGCAGCCGATGTTGCGGGTGATCGACGCCGACGTGGCTCGCAGCCGCCCGCACTATGCGATCGAGGTTTTCATGGGCGATTACATCGATCGCGGCCCGGACACGCGCGCCACCCTCGACATCCTGGTCGAGCGTAGTCGCCGGGGCAATGCGGTCTTCCTCAAGGGTAATCACGAGGCATTTCTGGTGAGCGTGTTCGAAGACCCTTCACTGTTCGCGGACTGGATTGCGGTCGGGGGGGCGCAGACATTGATGTCTTACGGGCTCGCCCCGCCGGATTTGAAGCGCGAGGAGCCGACGTCGATCCTGCGCGATTTGATTCGCGCAATGCCGACTGAGCATCTGGAATTCCTGGACAATCTGCGGCTTAGCTTTACGTGCGGGGATTTCTTCTTTGTGCATGCGGGCGTTCGACCCGGCGTGGCGCTATCCGAACAGCAAGAGAACGATCTTTTGTGGATTCGTAAGGAGTTCTTGGAGAGCAAAAAGCATTTTGGAAAATATGTCGTGCATGGTCACACGCCGGTGCGCAGCGCCGACGTACGGTATAACCGCGCCAACATCGACACCGGCGCCTATGCTACCGGCAATCTCACTCTGATGAGTATCCAGGGAAGCAGCATGCTCGCGGTGTGACATGGCGACAAGGGCTTGCCACGCGGGAAACGGCTTCCAAGGTTGGAACGGCTGGCGGTCGCACCAATCAACCTCTAGTTAAGCCGCAGCGCTCTCTCCCGGCGCATACGTGTCTGGGCCATCCAGTCACCCCAGGCGGGTTCATGCTTGACGTAAAGCTCCGCCCAACGTTCGCCATGCCTGGCCTGCGGACGCGCGCCGCCTCGCCGAGCAGGTCGGCGCCGGGACGTGTGTCCGGCCTGTCCAGCGCCTCGAACTCGCTCGTTTAGTTCGAGGACTGGATTGCCTTCGGCGGGACCCCGACGTTGATGTCCTACGGGCTCGCTCAAGCGCGACGAGCCGGCATCGATCCTGCGCGACTTGATTCGCGCGATGCCGACCGAACATCTGGAATTTTCGACAATCTGCGGTTGAGCTTCAGTTGCGAAGACTTCTTTTTCGTCCACGCCGGCGGTCGTCCGGGCGTTCCGCTGGCCGAGCAGACCGAGCGCGATTTGCTCTGGATCCGCGAGGAGTTTCTGCGAAGCGACGAGCAGTTCGGAAAATATATCGTCCATGGCCACACGCCGGTCCGGAGCGCCGAATTTCTGGCGAACCGCGTCAACATCGATACGGGCGCCTATGCCACGGGCAATCTGACCTTGATGAGCATCCAGGGAAGCAGAATGCTGGCGGTGTGAGATCGGATGCGAACGAGCCGATGGACTAGTTGAGCAAGTGAGTCGTCAGCCGAGTGCGGGTCTCGGCCATCCAATGGCTCCAGGCCTGCTCGTGTTTGACGTAGAGCTCGAGCCAACGCTCGTTATGCTTGTGCTCACGAATCCCAGACCCATTGGCGAGCAGATCAGCGCCCGGGCGGGCTTGCCCACTCTCGAGAGTCTCGAATTCGATTGTCTCGGAAATCGTCAGGCCGACCAGAACACGTTGGCCGGCACCGTCCTTGATGTAGCGCCGCGGAGCATCCTTCTTTGGCTCGCTCATGTCGTCGTCCCCTGGATTGATACGAAACGCGTCTACGGCGTGACTGGAACCTAGAAAGCCCGTCGCGTATGTCCGAAAGTCGAAATCGGAGCAGGTGTCGCTGATGAGCGTGAGGCGGAGGGGAACAAGTTCGCCAACTTACGGCGGACACGCCAGGCGCGTAATGCGTATCCCAACGCTAGCCCGGAGCAGAAGAACGATGCGGAGACAGAGGCAGAAACCATTGAATGCGTCCTGAGGAATCTGACACTCATCAAGAGTGAGTAGTGTGTCGACATCATGATTCCTGGCGCCGAAAGATTGATCACGTGAGATCTTTGGTGTGCAGCGTCGGACTCGATCTTCACCGCACACCTGCACTTATCCCTTCGGAGTTGCACGACGATTCCTGATATGGCGCTCGGCGCTCTGATCCGGCCGATCACGACGCGCACGGGCTCCATGCCCCGTAGACAGATTGTTCGCGGCATTTGGTGCGACCGCACGCCCTTGCAACCTTTCGGAACCCGTAGCATTATTGCCCGTCTCATTTTAATAGGGATTCCATGCAATGAGCCTCCGTGCCCTTGTTCCATCGATTGCCCTTTCCGTACTCGGCATCGCCATGACAACAACCATGGCTCCGGCCGCAGAACTGGCGCTTGCCCCATCGCACCATCGCGCGGCCTACGTCCAGACCGGCTATGTGTTTTGGGACGACGTCTATCCCCCCGCGGTCTATGGCCCGCAGCTTCGTCCCGTCGAAGAGGTCCAAGCCATGAAGGCACAGGCCCAGCCGATCCCTCGTCGTGGTTGGTGGCCATTTTGGTTTCGGTAAGCACCGGAGTGATTAGCTAAGCCAAGTCACGCTCGAACAACGACCGCCGCTACATCGGGGCAACCGAGCAGCGGCGGTTTGCGTTGCAAGCTCGAGCTTTTTCGCTGATGGGACTGCCGCGGAGCGCTTTTCAACTGCGTAAGTTGGGCGATGCGCTCAAGAGCCGCGCAACCGCAGCCGGGCACCGCCTGTCACGCACCTGCTGGGCCGGGCAGCCATAGCGGCGGGCGACATCGGTTACAATGTACGCATCCGGCGAAGGCCCCTGCTAGACCGCGCATCGCCGCGCGCCCCGGCTGGAAGAAAATGCGAAAACAACCCCTGCACAGTAGGGGTGATTAAATACCTCAACCCAAACCCACTTCGCTATTGGCCAGCCCGGCCGTTGCCGATACCACTCAGCCCGCCCCCGCCGCGCGGACAATGGAACCGATCATGCCGTTTGAAAGCTACAAGAATAGCCGCATCCTCGTAACGGGAGGCGCCGGCTTCATAGGATCGCACATCTGCGAGCGACTGCTCGATGCCGACGCCGAGGTGGTGTCGGCGGACAATTATTTCACCGGCAGCCGGCGCAACATCGCCCATCTGATCGCAAATCCGCTATTCGAGGCGGTCAGGCACGACGTCACCTTCCCGCTCTACATCGAGGTCGACGCGATCTTCAACCTGGCCTGCCCGGCCTCGCCGATCCACTACCAGCGCGACCCCGTGCAGACCACCAAGACCTCGGTGCATGGTGCCATCAACATGCTCGGCCTCGCCAAGCGGCTGAAGGCGCGTATCTTCCAAGCCTCGACCAGCGAGGTTTACGGCGATCCGCTGATTCATCCCCAGACCGAAGATTACTGGGGCAACGTCAATCCGATTGGCATCCGCTCCTGCTACGACGAGGGCAAGCGCTGCGCCGAGACGCTGTTCTTCGACTACTGGCGCCAGCACGGCTTGCCGATCAAGGTCGCGCGCATCTTCAACACCTATGGCCCGCGCATGCAGCCCAATGACGGCCGCGTGGTCTCGTCCTTTATCGTCCAGGCGCTGAAGGGCGAGCCAATCACCGTGTTCGGCGACGGCGATCAGACCCGCTCGTTCTGCTATGTCGACGATCTCGTCGAGGCCATCATGCGGTTGATGGCGACTGCTGAAGAGGTCACCGGCCCGATCAATCTCGGCAACAATTCCGAGTTCACGATCCGCGAGCTCGCCGAGAATGTCATCAAGCTCACTGGCTCGCGCTCCAAGCTCGAATTCAAGCCGCTGCCGCAGGACGATCCGCGCCAGCGCCAGCCCGACCTCACCAAGGCGAAGGCAGTCCTGAACTGGGAGCCGAAGGTTGCGCTCGAAGACGGGCTGAAGGAGACCATTGCCTACTTCAAGCACTCGCTCGAAATCGCCTGAGCCCGCTCGCGCCTTCCATCATCTCGCCCGCTGCTCGCTGCTGCTGGCATGCCGGACGTGAGCTTGCGGTCGGGCCGCCGGCTACTGATCTGAAGTGCCTCTGCAATCGAACGAACCGTCTCGCCCGCGTCAGCCCTCGCCAGAGCGAGTTCGCGAAGATCTTCCGAATAGGGTCGCGTCATCCATGCTGGCCCCTGTTCCCCAGCATGGAGTTTGAATCAGATATTGCCGCCGGTGGGAATCCCGATTCCGGAAAAAAACAACATGCGCTAGGCTGCTTTTGGCGGAAGGCTGATCGTGCTATGCGGCGTGGGCGACGCTTTGAGGCTGCCCATTCCAAGGCAGCAGTTCGTCAATGCGCTTGGCGGGGTGATCCGGTAGGCGCGCCAGCACGTCGGCAAGCCAGGCCTGCGGGTCGATGTCATTGAGCTTGGCGGTGGCGATGAGACTGTAGATGGCGGCCGCACGCCGGCCGCCCTCGTCGGACCCGGCAAAGGTCCAATTTTTTCGACCCACGGCGACCGCCCGTAGCTCACGCTCAGCAGCATTGTTCGACATGCAAAGCCGTCCGTCATCAAGGAAGCGGCTAAATGCATCCCATCGGCTGAGGCAATGATTGATCGCTTTGGTCGTGTCATTGTTCCTGGAGAGCTTGGCGCGCTGCTCGCGCAACCACGCCTCCAGCTCGACGATGAGCGGGCGGCCGCGCTTCTGGCGCACACGCAAACGCTCCTGCGGAGCAAGGCTGTTGATCTCGCGCTCGATGGCGAACAGGACATCGACGCACTTGACCGCCTCGGCCGCGATCGGCGCCTTGCTGAGCCGCGCGAGATCAAAGAACTTGCGCCTGCCATGCGCCCAGCACGCGGCCTCGATGATCGGGCCACCTTTGCGATTGGCCTCATAGAGCCTGCCAAAGCCGGCGTAGGCGTCGGCCTGCATCAGTCCGGCATAGCCCGCCAGATGCTGCTCCGGATGCACACCGCCACGAACACGCTCTCTGTCCGGACTGCTGGTCGCGCCGTCGATTCAAATCACAGCGATCAGCCGGCCGTCTGCGGCCGCCACGTATGTTGCGGCATCCGCCAGTCAATGCCCTCAAGCAGGTAGCCAAGCTGGGCTGGGGTGATCGTCACCACGCCATCAGCCGACGACGGCCAGAGAAAGCGGCCGCGCTCCAGCCGCTTGGCATAGAGCGACATGCCCAGCCCATCATGCCAAAGGATCTTGCTTGCCGCTTTTGCCACGGAACAGATAGAGGTCGCCACCGTGCGGGTCTCGCTTGAAGGCTTCCTGCACCGGCAAGCCCAGCGAGTTCATGCCGCGACGCATATCAGTGTGGCCGGTCGCAATCCACACCCGCACGCCCGACGCAATGGGGATCACCGGAGGCGTCCATCTGCCAGCGCGGCCACGGCGGCCTTTAGCGTCGCCGCGTCGACCGCACCCGTGATCCGCATCCGAGCTCCGGTCGCAAACTCGATCTCGATCGCCCCGCCGCTGCTGGCCGGCGCGGCTGGACAAGGCGTCGGCCCCGATTCCGCGACCACCACCGCCGGTACGAAGCCAGGCTGATCGGCGGGATCCTTCGGCTCCGGCCGAAACGAGCGTCGCCATCGCAGCAGCAGTGACCGCGAAACGCCATACCTGACGGATACGTTACAATCGCACCCGGCTTCAAGGCTTTCCGCGACAATCTGGGCCTTCTCATGCGGCCGGTTCTTCCGACCCGCAACAGCATGCACTTGTATCCGTCTGGTGAAGGCCGCCTTGCCGATGAGGCGTGTTGAGTACTGTCCTAATGGACAGTGATGGGCGCACCATCGGCAGTAATGAAGGACTCCGTTGATAGTGCTAATACGCGAGCAAGCAGCCCCTCGTTGCCCCGCTTGGCGCGAAGCGCGAGGATGACGAGGGAAGGCACGAGGCCTTATCCGCTCCTGCGGCGGCCTTCGCCGCGCGGACGGTCGATCAGGAAGTCCTCCAGCCTATTTCCAGCCATAAGCTGTGCTTTGAGCCACAGAGGTGTCTTGCCACGGCCTGACCAACTTTGCACCAGATTATCTGGATTGTGATACTTGGCGAAAACTGGCGGGTACGAGCGGCGTTTTCGCACACCCCTCATCCTCTCGGCAGCGTCGAGTTCACAAAGGCGCAATTCCAATGCGGCTTTCTTGGTGACTATCTTTTCAGCCAGCACATCCGTGATTTCTTGATACAAAATCCACAGATCATCTGTGCACATGGATCTAAACTCGTCACTTGTCATGACACCCCCAAAGCAAGACACCGTGTTTGCGCTGCAAGCGGCAATCTAATCTACCGCGGGTGACCGGCAAGAGTTGGGCGATATAATCCACATTATTATCATTATCGGACCTGGATTTTCGCCGCCGAATGCAAGGCTGGTCCATCTGCCGCGTGGTTCAATCGTCGGCAATGGTCAGCCCGACCGTCCTTGAACCGATCATTGAGCAGCGCAATTCAAATGGATGCGGACTCCATTTTAAATATGATCTTGCCGCCATTCTCGTTTTGAATACCACCACCCATACTGCTAGAGGAGTTTCTGCGATGCCACTGCATTTCCGTCGCTCTGTCACGCACATGGACATATGGAGTGCAAGCACTCACGGCCTTTCTTTTATGGTCAGGATCGAGAGCATCGATGGTCCCAGGTTTTATGATCGCCCTGGCTATATGGCGAGTTGGAGGCCGCTTTACGAAAGCGCGGCGCCATCGAGCTCGATGCTCGATGCATCCCCACTCACGATGTTTGCGGAGGCCGAGAAGGCCTTGGTCTGCTCAGACGTATAGGACGAGATGAGCAGAACTCGATGGCAGCACCTATAGTCTCCAACCTCTCAGGTTCGCGATAGCCGTCAAGCCCCGACTCGCCGGACTGCTTTGGCCAACTCCTCTCCTGGCGCTCACAGCCGGAGTTGAGCGGGAGCTGGCACGGGCACCCGGCTAGTTTAGGGCTGGAGCATCTCCAGCGGAAATTTCCGGGGCTGCGCGGTTGATGCTGCTACTCCGCTTCTACGAAGCGGCGACAGATGCGGGCGAACTTCGGCAAGTTCACGCCGAAGGACTCTCAAGCCGGGGAGACCACACCAACTGATGATTGGCCCAAAGCCCTTGGCGTCATTCTCCGGGCTGCGCCAACGTTGCACCGCCGGCGGGGCTACCGCCACATAGTAGGAGCGTCACTCAGCGCTTTCCGGCCGACCTGCATCAGGCCATCGGCCGATGTTTCGCCTTTCGTCGCGGCCTCAAGAATTTTGGATGCCACATGTGCGCGGGCACCGGTTTCGTGAGGCGAAACGCCATCACAGATTTCGTTCAGAACTGCACGTAGCAGGGCAGTGGTAGCGGCATCAAACATTGTGCCCCCGGAGAATGAAAGATATACAAGGATCGGCTCGAGAGACGAATTCAAGAAATTGATCGTCAGTTTAGCAAAATAACCCAAGGGTTCAATCGGATATATTTCAAGCCGGGGAATTTTTGAATTTTTTAAAGTAGCTGGACCGGACTGCGCTTTTTCATCCTCGGGATTTTTAGGGAAAGCTTGAGTTCTCGCGCCTTCGAGATGACGGCAGCTGGGCTGCGTTCAAGCCTCGAAGCAAGTTCTCGGGTGGGCAATTCTCGCGCTAGCGTCCTCAATAAGGCCAGATCTTGATAGCTCCACGGTCTCACGACGTGTCGTCGCATCGCTGTCTCCAACTCGGTTAAATAAAAAATCTACTGCCAAAAATTCGTTCGGCGCCGCATACAATGAAAATAGCGCGGTTTAGGCGATGTCGAAGCAGGCGAACTGTCCGGCGCCGAGAGGCTTGTGGAATTATTGCGAACTGAGCGCTTTCGGTTTTAATTAACAAACCTCGCCGCTTGCCAACAGCAAGGCTCACGATCGGAGTTTGGCTCGCGGGGTTGCACGTTTTCTTGGGTCGTTGGTGGACGATTTGCGAGCCTGTATCGCGAGATTTGGGCCACGAGCCAGGAGCCGCCTAGTGCGGACGACGCCAGCGACGCCGCTTGATAGCCTCCTCTCCGACCCGGATGGTGATTTTGTCCGATACGACCGGAGGATCGAATGGGTAGTGCTTGGCGTCGCCCAGAACGAGCTGGAGAGTGTGCCTTCCAGGCGGAAGTTCGAGATACGTTTCGGTCTGTCCGGCGCCGAAGTGCAAGTGAGATTTGTCTTGCGGGATTGGCTCCTTGGGATCGACCGGCTCGTCAACGTCCACCAAAAGATGGTGATGACCGCTGTTCGCGTAGTCGTCGCCCGCGTGCGTCACGCCCATGTTTCGCAGCCCGAACCGGGCCCAAAAGCCGCTTTTGATTTTCTGGCCATCCATGGGCGAGATAAAGTACAGCTTCGCGTCATTCGGAGCCGATTTACCTTGCCCATGCGCCATTTCTGTCAGCAAGAGCGGCGCTACAAGGACAACCATTCCCACAATCCTCATCCGGTACCTCCTTGCCAGTTCTCAGGGACCTAGGGCCACACGCAGGCCGTGCGTCGGATATCTGACCCCAGTGTCATAGCTGTCTCGGTTCGAGGGACGCACGTATCTGGCATCGTTTTTCCAAGAGCCGGACCGAATAACGCGCGAGGCGCAGTCCCCTGTAATCCAGGGTGAGCCATCTGTCGGCGCGCCCTGATAATTTTTATGCCAGCAGTCATCGGTCCATTGATCGACCGTCCCTCCCATGTCGTACAGACCGAACCGATTTTGCGGATAGTTTCCCACCTTGACCGGAGCCGCGGACGAGGACGGTTCGCAATCCTTGCATCCCGCCATCCCCGGCAACATCCGATCGCCCCACCAATACTTGGACTGAGTGCCTGCGCGCGCCGCATACTCCCACTCCGCTTCACTCGGCAGCCGATATGGCTTGCCGGTCACCTTGGCCAGCCATGTCACATATTGTCGTGCATCCGTCCAACTCAGGTTGCCCGCTGGCGCCTCGTCTTCTCCCGCTGCGCTAACGGTGCAGGCCTTGGCGGCGGCGCATTCATTCCATTCTCGAACGGTCACTGGATATTTGCCAATTGAGAACGGTCGCACCGTCACCTGATGGATCGGCCGTTCCGTCGGATCATCATTGCTGCCCATTGCAAACGCACCACCGGGAATCGGAACCATCTCGGGCTCGCGCGGAGTAGGCTCATGAGACGCCTGCGGAACGGGTGTGCTCGACTTCGCCACGATGGTTGGCGCGTTGACGCTTGACGATGCCGGCGCCTCCGGGCTCTGCTGAGACTGAGCCAGACTGGGAGTTGTCGGCGTGAGTGGAGCGACGGGGGTCGAAGACGGAACCGAAACTTGCCGCCCCTCTCCACCCTTCGGCTGCTGGACCAGGTACCACAGCACACTGCTCGCCAAGACCAGACTTGTGACGCCCAGCAGCAAGATCAGGATCGTCTCGCGACGATTCCGTCGACCTGCAACTGCCTGTGCATCGGGGAGGACCCGGTAGATCGTCACAGGATCGGTGATGTTCTTGACGCGCCGGTCTCCCAACGCTTCATAGCCGCAGACCAGCTTGTGTTTGATCTGCTCGTAGATTGCGCCGGAGATGAATACCTGCCCCGGTTCAGCAAGACCTTCGATGCGCGTGGCGATGTTGACGCCGTCGCCGTAAATGTCGTCCGGCTCGACGATGACGTCACCCAGGTTGACGCCAATCCGATACTCGATTCTTGAATGCTTCGGCAAAGGGACGTTGCGGCCAAGCAGGTTCTGCTGAATCACGATTGCGCAACGCACCGCTTCAACCGGACTGTCAAAAATCGCGATAAAGCCGTCTCCCGTCGTCTTAACGAGCCTCCCCTCGTGTTCACTTATGCTCGGCTCCACCAAATCGCGCTGAATGCGTTTGACACGCTTGTGGGTCCCCTCCTCGTCCAACTGCATGAGATGGCTATAGGAGGCGATATCACCGACGATGATCGCTGCGAGGCGGCGCGGCGCGCTACTGTCCCCACCTCCCTCCCGCTCTCCAGACCTGAAACTGCGTATCTCGGCCATCATTGAGCTCCAGGGCTGCGGACAGTTCTTGAGTCGCCATGCAGCTTTCGATTGGCGTGATCAAAATGATATTAAATAGACCATATTTAAATTTGAGGTCAATGTCTATCATCGGACCCTTTACCCGAATTCAATGTAGCGATTTCTTGGTGTATCCTCTCACCGTTGCAGGCTCTCGTGCTGCGAAAAGCGATCAATTGTCTAGATGGCCCCGCGCAGCGAGCGGGGCTTCTCGCCGATTGCCTCGTGCAACGAACTTTGGTCACCGGCCCTGCTCTTTTTCATGAACAGTAAGGACGATCGGTTTGCCTGCGGGAAAGCAGCCGCCGTTGTGAACGGGGTCACAACGGAATTGAAACGAGAGCGCTAAGGTGCGCCGACGCACTTGCGCGAATATCCTATAGGTGCGCGCTCCAAAGATGGAGGCGACCATGCTCGTCATATTCGACCTGCTCTATCGCGAATATTGCCGCGCCCGCCTTGCTGAAATGCAAAAACCGCTTTTGCTCGCCGGCGAAAGCGCCAAGCCTTCAAAAGAAGGTCATGGCGCCGCTGATCGGACTCACGACGAGAAAGGCTCCCTGCAGCAATGCGGCTGGCACGCTGCCGATCGAGGCGGCTGACCGCTGCGCACGCTGTTATAATCGCCTAATTCGCAGCCCAATCCTGACGAATTCCACCTTCCAGTCCGCGCTGCGTGACTAAATTTGGTCAAATTGGCACTGGTCTTTATCTCCGGGGCAGGACCAATTAAACCCGGAGTCTTGCATGTTTAAGCAAATAGTTGTTGCGTCCCTGCTTGTTTTAATTGAGCCCATCTCCTCGCAAGCTCGCCCGTTCCGCACGAGCCGGCCGCCAGAATGCAATGTGACAATGCCGTGCGATTTTTCGTATTCACTGCCAGGTGCGGCGCGCTTGTCTAGATCTTCCTATGGACTGCATGCTCTTGAGCGAAGGCCGTTTGCCAGATTGGCTATGTCTGCGGGCAGAGTAGACGTCCCAGCCGCCCGTATCGTTGGAGGTCGCCCTGCGGGCTGTCCTCAATCCTTCTGCGGCTGCGGTGCGGCTATGCATGTCTTTGGCCGCATCGTGCCGGAACTGAATCTCGCAGCCAATTGGCTGCGCTTCCCGCGGACGTCGCCGGCGCCCGGTATGGTGGCAGCGCGACACGGACACGTCTTCGTCTTGGAACAGCACATCGGTGGCGATATTTGGATGGCGTATGACGCAAACTCGGGAGGCCACGCGACGAGGATTCACGCGCGTTCGCTACGAGGCTACACAGTGGTGAATCCGCACGCAGCATGACGTACGCCGCTGCCGGATTTCGCCCACCCTGACGCGGACGAGCCTGCATGGCATACCCGCACGCAGAGCTTGAAGATGCGCGCGCGCGACAAAATCGGAGCGGCTGACAGCCATCGCGGTAGGGTCGGGATCCAACGGTGGAATCGCGTGACTACCGTCCGCGACCAGGTGTAGACGCGCGAGACAAGGAGCACTGCCGAGCGCTGTTGGTTAGACGGGTCGAACAGGTCATGCATCCAGCCGGAACGATTTCGCTCAGAGTTTCGCTCGCGCTCGGACGCAACGGCCTGGCCCCATTCTCCCCTAACATCCAAAGCCGCTGATCGCGCGCGATTGCAATGCCTCTCAACATAAAGCGACGTCGGGTTGAAGGCTGCCGCGTAGGTTACAAACGGTCAGCCGCCCGGATAGCCAGGGGCGTTCAATCTCAATTCATGAGCCTGAAAATCGACAATCACTCGGTTTGAATATTGAATAGAGCGAGTTAACGAACCATTTCGTCAAAATCAGCAGATCAGACGCGCGCCGACGCATGAAGCTGCCGCAGCGCTGCGGTCGGAATACTCAATTGATGGCGGCGCACCCCGTTTCGCATCGCTCCGATCGCGCAAGAAGTACGCCATCGGCCAAATGCTCCCAATACTCGGCCTCAGCGAGCAGCTTCCAACTTCGATCGGGATGATGAGCTGCAGTTTGTCGGCACAGCTGTGCCATCGCGCGCAATCGGCGTACGGTGTCCATCCACTCCTCCCTGGGTATTATTTTCTCGAAGTCTAATTCCATTTTTACGTCCAAGTCATTATGATTACATTTAATAACTATTTTATATCGGTAAAGGGTACTTTATTTCTGATTTTCAGCGAGCATGGCAGTCGGCTGGAGAACGCCGCTTTAAGGATCGCCAACGCGACTGCTCGCAGCAAATCTTCCCGCAGGATGGTCCGCCCACCGGGAAGAGAGTGACCCGGCGGGCATTCAGGGCGTGGCATATCTTGGCGTCTCGCGGGTTAGCTCTGATAGGGGCAGCGGGCCAACATCCTCGCTAGCTTACCTGAGCAGAGATCGCGGGGTGGCTCGGCTCGGGGTGTAGAAGAAACTCTGCATTGACGCGACAGTCGGCCTTGCGGATCATCGATGCGGCGAGGCCGAGGCCTGCGATCAGTTGGTCCCGGGCCGCTGTTGGCAGCGCACCACCTTCGGCGCGAGGAGACGAGTTCGGCTCGCATATGATGGCGCATCACCCCGCACGGAGAGTGTTTACGGGAGCGATTTCCGCCTCAATGTCTCGCCGCTCTCTCCAAGAATTCCAGCAGCGCCGGAGTCAATTCGTCGATCTCGACAAAGCGGCGACGCAGCTCGTCTGCGATGTCCGTGGTGACATCACGGGACCATCCTTCCGCCGTGTTGAACGCCACGATGCGGCTGGGATGCTCGTACTGACCATCGATCAAACGCCGCACCAGTGTCGCGCGAGAGGTGTCCTCTTCGGCCGTCTCGCACCAAGCTCTCCCAAGTCGGCTCCCGAAATCCTCAAGCACAAGATAGACGTCCTGATCTGCCGCCACGAGAGGCACTATGGATGGGGAGCGGCTCATGCCAGAACCTCTAAAGACTTCGATAATTGGTCATTTCGACTGTCGCGCTATTTACTCATGAGGGCGATTTATAATCAAGTTTAAATCGACTTTAATTGTGGACATGATTTTAATTTGAGGTAGGATTGGTGGTCGCTGGCGCCGGATGCACGCGCCAAGGACCTGCGAGAAACGGCCCCGGCATCCTCCTGCCCCCCTGCTTACGCCCCCAAGGGTGCCGGGCCGTTTCCTTGCCGCTCGGTGCCTCGTGCGGAGCGGCTGTCAGCGCGGATGAGCACAATCGGCTCGGTAAGGATTATTTCTGGCGAGAAGGGCTATCTCGAGGTCCTTTGCGTCGACACAGTCGAGCAGGACAGAGCTTGCGAAGGACTCCTTTGAACGTCCCGAGTTCGAGTGCATCGGCGGCTCTGGGATGGCTTCGTCGCAGCAACCGTTAGCTCTGAGCAGGCGCCGGTCTTGCCAACTGTCGGCTCTCGAGCGCTCTCGTTTCCCCGTTGCCGCGTTGTGTCGTTTGCCGAGTGGGTTAAGGCGCCGCTACTTTTACGAGGACTTGCCAGGAGCACCGGTCCGGCAAACCCTGTTCGTGATTTCAGAAGCATCTTGGGAGTCGCGCTATGCCCAGAACATTGGAAGCCCTGCTATGGTGCTCAGCTCTCGCGACTTGGCTGATGCTTCTCTTCGTCGTCATGGAGAAGCGAATGAAATCGCTTACAAGGACCGTTAGTCGCATGATCGCTGAAGTATTCAGGATCAAGACGAACTAATTCGCCTTACGCCGGGCCCCTGCAGAAAGACCAACAACGCGTCCATTGCGCAGCATCATCCGCTTGCTGGCGAGCGGACTGTTAACGCAGGTTCAAGGCACCCGGTCAGCCGTGAGGATGTTTAGTCCCGCAGCATTGCGTGTATTTGCGTGAAATGAGTGGACACCTGCATTGGACCAAGAGCGGTGGGCCGTGTCATTCCAGCGGCTGCTCATACGATAGGCGCGCCTTGCCACCACGGCGCATCGGCCCGCGGGATGCCCGACTTGAGCTTGCTTCTAATTAAATATTGCTTTAATTCTATATGGATATAATAATTAAATTGAGATTGGGTTTTATGGCTGAAGGTTCGAAAGGCCTTAAACGCGGCAGCGGCGCCTCTTCTGGCTCGGGCATTGTGGCCCAGCCCATCCAGCCGGAGCCATTTTCACGGCTGGGATCCAAGGCTGCACATTGGAGTGGCAAGCAATTGAACGACAGCACGATGAATTATCCATACTGCACACACTTCCGATGGAGCTTCATTGGCATGAGGCGACCCATTTCACGGGCTTATCCCACGCAATCCAGGAACTGCCCTGCTGTCCCGATGGTCCTCAGATGTTTCGCTCAAGTCCATTAGCAATAACGCTTCTGCTGCCAGCGCTGGTCGTCCCTGCTTCTTACGTGGTTGCCGACGACCAGCCAATTCCGCCGGCGGAGCCGAAATCACAACAAGAGTGCACCACCTATCAGCGGCAGCAGATCGACTACGCCCATGCAGCAGCGCAGAAGAGCCGGGAGTGCTCCGAAAAATATCGAACAGCTAAGAGCGACGACATCGTGCTTTACCAGTCCTCGTGCGGAGGCAACATATTGAGCGCCTTCAAATCTTGTAGGGCACTGTCCGATGAGGCTTGGTGTGCTCTTGCAGGCGTGAGCGAAAAGGTAAGCGCATGTCTTGCAAAGGCCGGTGCGGCAGAACAGAAGCGCCTGACAGAGGTGCTCGCTCAGAGTGAGAAACAGAAAAAGGTTGAGACCGAAAAGGTCCCAAGAAGAAATGATGCGGCGCGAGACAGCGGCTCTGGCACCTCCGATTCCGCACCACAAGAACAGGAGCATGTCGGGACACTGGAACGGCATTTGACAACGGGCAGCGGCAACGCCGAGAGGCAGACGGCATCATCCGCAAAGGGGATAGACGACGCCAGCGGAGCCAAGCAGGTCATGGACGACACCACTGCGGAGCTTCGCAAAGTCGTGCAACACGAACAAGAGCGCGCAAGCCGCTTGGAGGCAGCCTTGGCAGCGGCCCGGCGTGAGGTGGAAGCTCAAACGGCACTGGCAACCAAAGCGATCGATGAAGCAAACCGGATGAAGCAGACAGCGGAGCAGAGCTCTGCGGAGCTCAAGCTGACGTTGGAGAAAGAGCACGAGCGGGCCGAGGCATTCGAGAACGATCTGTCGATGGCGCACGCCACAATCTACGCGTATGAGGCTCAGGCCCGCAGGGCCGCTGATCGGGCGGCTGCCCCCCAGGAGGCGTCAGAGACCGGCGCCGCGGAGTTGCGGAGGTCCTTGCAACAAGAGCAAGAACGCGGAGAGCGGCTGGCGCATGATCTCGAGGCGGCCCGGCTGGAAATTGAGTTGCAGGCCGCCCAGTCGAGCGCCGAAGCTACTCGGCTGAAGCAGGTTGTCGCGGACACGTCGGCGGTCTCCTTGAGATTGCTTCAGCAGGAGCGCGAAAAGACCGCACAGCTGGAACGGGAGCTTGCATCGCAGCGGAACGCTGCATCCGGGGATACCACGAAGCGTCGGGGCGTGCAGGACAAACGGCCCGAGGCTGACGCGATCAGGCCTGTTGCGACGTCCCAGACAACCCTAGCCGCCACGCGAACGAACGCCAGGCCTGATTCGGGGATTGCTGCAGAGGTGGCAAGACTCGTAGCCCGAGCAAGTGTCTTGCTTGGTCAGGGTGATATCGCCTCGGCGCGCGCGGTGCTCGAGCGTGCCGCCGAGATCGGGGATGCGCATGCAAGCTTCGCACTTGCGGAGACCTATGACCCGATCGTCCTTCGCAAATGGGGCGCGTATGGGACGGTCGGCGATGCGGCGAAAGCGCGCGATCTCTACGCAAGAGCACGGGCCGGCGGCATCAAGGAAGCAGAAGAGCGGCTCGACTCGTCGCGGCGCTGACCCGCGATTGAGGAGAGGCGGCGCAGACAGAAATTTGATCCATCGGAGGGCCTGGCAAATGAACTCTTCTTTCGGTCGATGGACGCTGTTTGCTTTCGCTGCCTCGATTTCGCTATTGCTGACCTTACGGCCGGCTTGGGTTGAGGCGCGTACCAAAACTTTCAAGGCTCAGGGCGTTAGCGTACATCAAGCGCCTAAGCCGCAAGATACGATGAACGCCTGGACGATCGGTCTTGCTGGGGGCCTCATCGAAGGCGCCCCCATCCGACTCGCCGCCGAGATGGCCCGCGTCGTCGATGACGGAGACAATCTCCACGTCCTGCCGATCGTGACGCGGGGGCCGACCGAGAACGTCAATTCATTGCTCTACCTTCGCGGTGTTGACGCTGCGATCATCAATTCCGACGTACTCGAAGAGTACAGGAGCCAGGTGCCCGACATCCAGCGCAGGCTAGCCTACGTTCTCAACCTATTTCCATCCGAGCTACACATCTTCGTGCGACCGGAGGTTTCCAAGCTGAGCGATCTGGTCGGCAAGAAGGTGAATTTCAATACCCAGGGCACCGCCGCGGCCTATTCGGGACCGCTGATCTTCAGTCGTCTCGGCCTCGACGTTGAGCAGACATTCATTCCACATCAGGTTGCACTGGAGCAGATGCGCAAGGGCGATATCGCCGCAGTTGTATTCATCACATCGAAGCCGGTCGACGCGTTCGTGCGCGGTCACTGGGATCCAGGATTCAAGTTCCTTCCCGTCATCTATGATGCCAAGCTTGAGGATTATTATGTTCCTGCCTTTCTCGACGCGAGCGATTATCCCAGCCTGATCAAGCCAGGCGAGCGCGTGCCGACGATCGCAGTGCCGACGGCGCTGGTCGCCTTCAATTGGGCTCCGAAGTCGAACCGCTTCGGGCGCGTCGCGCGCTTTGTCGATCGACTGTTCTCGCGGATTGAGAGCTTGCAGGTGGCGGGTTTCGATCCGAAGTGGAAATCGATCAATCTTGCGGCGACGGTTCCTGGGCTTTCACGTTTCCCCGCCGCACAAGCATGGCTGGACGCCCATCCACCCGCGACACAGGCATCGCAATGAAACGGGCCGTAGCATTCGACTCAGCCGTTCTCGTGTTTGTGAGCGGCGTAGCCTTAGCGCAGGGGGAGGACCATCCGACAGCACAGCTTCGCGCCTGCTCCGGGATGGCAGGCGCGCAGCGGCTGAAATGCCTTGACGAACTCTCCCAGGCCATCACGTCTGCTATTCCTCTGGGGCGCAACGAGGATGGCTGGGTTGTCGGCCAAACGAGATCACCGGTCGATTTCTCACCGATCGCCACCGCGACGATATCATCGCGCCAAGATGTAGGCAGTGCGACGCGGCTCTCGATCCGATGCCGCGCTGGACGCACGGAACTTGTGGTCGCAGGATCTGATGTTTCGGGTCGCGGTGAGGACTACGCCATTTCCTATCGGGTTAATGGCGGCCAGGTCATACAGCTCCCTGCGGCTACTCCAGCATTTGGAGGCGGTGTCGCGTTCAAGACTGATGCAGCGGCCTTGATACAATCGCTTCCCAGCCAGGGTCAGCTTGACGTGCAACTTTCCCGGTCGACACAAGCATTTCTAGACGCCTCTTTCCTTTTGACCGGACTGGACAGGGTGCGCGCCAAGATCGCCGCTACATGCAAATGGCCGCAAGCGATCGCGAAGCCCAACAACTAGTGCGCGATAGAAGACTGTCTTTTCAGATAGGAGATTGGAACATGAGCAAGTTTCGATACATGCTAAGAATAGCCATCGTCTGCATCGCAGCACTCCTGCTTGGCGCGTCGTTCTCTGCAGGGCAAGAGTACGCCCGTCCGTGGCCGGCGCCAAAGCCAGCAGTTGCGGAAGGGACGCGCACCACAAGCACGCGTGCGACGTCGCCCGCGAGTGCGCGGACGCGCCATCAGGCGGCGTCTCCCCGGACGGATCGCCACGCCATGGCGAATAGCAAGCAGCACCATCTGGTCCTCCAGGTGAATACAAATGATCCCGCAGCAATGAACCTCACGCTCAACAATGCAATGAACGTCACGCAATATTACAAAGACACCGGCGACAAGGTGAAAATCGAAGTGATCGCGTTCGGTCCCGGGCTGCACATGTTCCGCGAAGACACCTCGCCAGTGAAAGCGCGCATCGAAACCATGGCGCTCAGCACGCCGGAGGTCTCGTTCAAGGCCTGCGGCAACACCCAAGAGAACATGCGGAAGGCTGAGAACAAGGACATCCCGATTATCCCCCAGGCTGAAGTGGTCAAGTCCGGCGTCGTGCGGGTGATGGAGTTGGAAGAGCAGGGCTGGACCTATGTTAAGCCATAGGCGGGAGCATTCATCGTAGCGCTGCTTCTCGGTAAAGCGAGCCGGAAGAACATCGCTCAGTCTGTGACGTGCCGCCTCGCGCGCGATGCGATACGCCCCGAACGCGCATGCCGCATCGAAACCTGCTTGTGCTTTGAGTAGGGCGGCGACTGAAAAACAATTCTCGGTTTGTCCACAGTGCCTCTCGGCGGTACTTGAGGAAGACAAAGCCGCAGCGCACGATGAACATCGGCATCTGGCCCCTTAAGCCACCCCGTTGATCTCCCCAAGGGACGGCACTCGCCCGCGTCAATCGATGCACCCTATTCGGCCAAGAGACCACAATTTACAGCTTCTTAGCTCGGCGGCTCGTGCAGCCGGCATTTAAATACCGCCTCGGTCGTAAATCGCTAAGACTTGTCGCGATCGACTGATTATTCTTAATATAGAGAGCTTGGGCGGTGTTAAATTTTCGGGGCCAAATATGACTTTCTCGCCAGAGGATCGTAGTTACATTCGGCTGCTGCAACTTGGACCTTTTAACAAGCGCGTCCGCGGCGGCTGGCGGTTCGGGACCAAGCGGATCAGCGACGCGGTAGTTGATCGGCTCGTCGCAAGAGGCGTCGCAAGCCGCGAAGGTGATCGGGTAGAGCTGACCGGCTCTGAAGCCGCTGAGTGAGTTGCGAGGGCACGTTAGGATCCGCACGCAACGCTAGTGCACCCGGTCCGCGGTATCTTTTCTCCGATGCCTGTCGCTCGGCTTCGGAACGCTCGACCGCGCGAATCGGACTGCAATTTTCTCGTCGCCCTCCCATTTCAAATCATGTATTGTTTGATTTGATTTTCGAATTATCGATCGGGGCGGAGAGAATACTCATGGCCCAGCGAGCAACATTTCGCGCCGATTTCCGTGACTTTATTGCACTATATTTGTTGGCTGTAGACCACAACGAAAACCATTACGACGCATCTCGACTGCACAAGCTTTTTGTGCCCACTCGAAGCACTTGCGAAGACCTCCTCGATCCCGCATCAGATCCCGCCGGGGTGTATGATCCAATAAGTGGCGGCCGCGCGTTTGGCCCAAGCGGTCAGGCGGTCGGTCGCGCGGCGAAGTATGACCACGCAAGCGCCTTTCTTCATGCAGTGCTCAAAGGGGTTGGACCAAAAACAGCACCGTAGACTACCGTTTCGTGGGCGGGCCCATCCGACGGAGCTAAGCACGCCTGTAGGCGAGCCTGAGCGCACGACACCAAAGCGCCGCCGAACGGCCATGGAATCGTGGTTCTCGTCAATATGCCGGGCAGCACAGGACCCGTTTATCATTCCGCAACGTCAAGTGTATCGAAATCAAAGCAAAACCGCAGCGGCGAGATATTAGCGTTGCGGATGCACGTTGCTCGACTGTATAGCCGCGACCGGAAGCCCTCTCACATTCGGCGATGTCCGCCATCGCAGCGCACGCGGACGTCTCCATCGAATGCAGAACCGCTCAACGACACGGACAGCTCGATCGGACGTGCCATGCATCGTCACTCACTGATCCCGCCTCAGCGATGAACTGCCTGCGTCAGCGCTCTCCGATCGAAGCTGTTTGAGCCGCGTCTCCAACGCGAGCTTTTTGGCAATCAGCCTCTCCGCAAGAATGGCATTGACCATGCTGTGGAGCTCCCACAGTTCGTCCATCGACATTCTCTCGAACTGGTCCTGATACATGATTCCCCGAATCACGACGTCGATAGGGTGGGCGCATGCGATGGAAAGTGCAACCAATCGGCGGTAGCAAGACTATTGCTCCCTTGCGACCGCCGGGAAGCGACCGGGCGTGCCTTCAGCTGCTCCGCTCTCTGACTGATAGCAGCCCTCTAAGCAGAATGGTCGGCGCGTCGGTTTAACCCGCGTTCTTCTGAACCGTGAACCGCAGCGCGGCTGCGGCTTAGACCTTGTTGAGACATTGAGGTTTTCGGGGCCTCAGCTTGAGGCAGGCGCAGCTGTGGGGGCAGCTTTTTCCGAAAGGCCTCGCTGCAAATTGAGACCAGCCGAGCAACTTCGGCGACGTGTCCAAAAGTCCAAAAGCTTTGACAGTTGCGCCTACATGCGATCGGGACCGGGATCCCGCACCCTTGCTCACCGCAGCCGATGACCCCGCCGCAAGACTCGGAAGGCAGTCCGGCAAATGCGTATCGCACGGACGAAAGACTGACGACGCGCTGCCCGGCCCCCCCGGGTCGAGGCGAAATCGCATAACTATCGAGCGAACATTCACTTGAGGCCGACGGAGGCCGAACGAACCAGAAAGTCCGGCAAGGCACCGCCAGCTAGGCCGGCCCGCTCATACGATCCTCGGGTTTTTTCGCGCCCTGCTTCTGCACCTGCTCCTCTACGAATATAACGATCGTACGCCGAGCAGCCGGGTCCGTTACTTTCTGAAATGCTCTGATCAAGCGGAGCATCTGTAGATCTTCGAGGAAGTTTGACATTGAAAGCCCCCATTCACAATTGGGAAAGCTCAGTGTTAGGTTCGCGCGGCAGGCTGGCCTCTCGTCGCCGTGTCCACGTACCCTTATCTCAGCGCGATACCAAAGGCCCAAGTTTTGCGCGCTCAAGTTCGTTCATCTCTAGAATTAGGCTCGCGGCAAGAGCTGCATCGACCTCTACGTGCAGCGTCCACAACTCATCGATAGACCATTCCTCCAGTCGCTGCGGGTTCATGCCGCCCTCCTCCGCGGGCTCTGACATCCGCACCATAGCCAACGCCCAGGCCTGCTGCTTGCCGGTAGGTGTCGTTGCCTCCGCCAAGCGCACCGCCCGCCTGCGCCCTTGAAATTATAATTTAAATTTTAATCATTATCAATTTAATTTTCCCATATTAATCTAAATAAGGGACGCCATACGGAGTAGCCGTTTGCGCAGTGTGCAGCCGCTGGAGTGCTCAGGATCGGAATTACAGTCGCTCAGCACTACGGGCCGAAGTTTTATGAATGCACGGGCTGCGGCCGACGTTTTGGACAAGTAGCTGCTGGCGAGCCGTCCGTTGCCGACGACGGATTGCCGAGCATCAAGCCTGAACCATTTTGCCTGAACGGCTTAGCTGCCATTTTTGATCAATTTGCCTTCCTGCCGGCATGAGACTGCTTCGCCGCTTTAGCTTCGGCGATCGCGACGCTCTCGCGTAACTTCAACAGCTCGTCATACGCTGCTCGAAGTGGATCGCAATCCTCGACCGCAGGAGATCGCCTCGAGAAGTTTGTCGTGCCGTAGGATGAATATCTGATCATCGCAAACACGCAGCTATGATGCACCCAAAGCGTATCAAGGCATTGCCGTTGCGCAACCAGAGCCGCTCGTTAAGCTTGATGTTGGTGCAAAAAGTTAAGATCGGTACGAAGACGTGGTATTCGCGCGCATCGCGCAGGTTCTGCGACGGGTGGATTAAAGATGCGCTGCCAGCCGACGACGGCTAAGCGACAACCATAGCAGCTGATTTCGCAGGAGCGTACATGACGTTCCAGACGAAGCCGATGTCGCTCAGCGTCTAATTGTCCCGACGTCCCCCAGGGGTTCGAAAGACCGCAATGAGCCGATCGCCTTCCCAAAGCTCAACATCGTGCTCCCCAGACATTTGCTCGGCCCGATATCTCGCGCTCTGCTCGTCGATGCAGTCAAGCTTTGCGGCACAGATCGGGTGCCGGCTACTGTCCACCAGGAAGGCTTTGTACCGCATGGCGATCCCCATCCAATGACTCCGCCATCCTAATCGAATGGCTGCCTGATGCAGCACCAAATCCATTTCAGCAGCCGCGGAACCTTTGTACGTGTGGCCATTTCGCTATAGACGCCTGAACTCGTGGCTTTCGATGCCGAGCCGCGTCGGGTCCGCCATGAAACGCCCGCGATCTTTCCACGCTCCTATCGGCGCAGGATTTCCGAGCCGCATTTCGCTCCACCGATCCGGACCCTTTTGGCTTCTCGGAGCATTCCAGAACGCTGAGGGCTGATTGGCCAGGACTGTAACTGCAGGGTTCAGATGAAACTCGATCCGAAACCAAAGCGAAAGGAGCGCACGCTCGTTCACACTACATTAGTGGGCCTTTTAACCTTTTTGCCTTGCATCATGCGCCTACTTGCGATTGCATAGTTTTCCCGATATCGCTGCGGTCATTTCTGCCATTGTTTTTTCTAGGAACTGCTGATGTGTAATCGAAGTCAGGTTTACAATTATTCGGCCATTCTGCGAGACCGAATACAGGGTCTGGTCGCACTTGTTACAGAACTGGAAAGACTTCGTTTTCGGCTGCGTCAAGCGGAGGCAAGGACAATGCGGCGAAGAGGGAGGTTATCAACCCGGACTGCACGACGGCTGCTCGGCCGACGATGAGGGCAATCCGCAATTCACCACGCGCGATTACGCGCAATGGTGACACGCCCACAGCTCACTTGCAGCCAACGCCTTAGCCAGCCCTTCTTTCCACTTCCTGCCGCCGGGACGCAATCTGGCGTGCAGCGTCGCTGTTATCAGCGCCCCCGCAATCGGCGAAGCCCTCGTGATGCTCCGGTCGATGTTGATCAATGAGATGGGTGTCAGGCACCGAAATATCGAAGGCACTACCCTCTTGTGTGCTTGCTGCTCGGCCCGTACGTAGAGGCCCAATCTCGGCACATTCCGAGATCGTGTCATATCGCTTCAGCGCTGCGTTGATCCTCTGAGCTAGCGTTCGATTGTGCTCACGGAACATCGACAAATGATCTCCATTCACGGGTACGATTTCCAGACCCGAAAGAAACAGACCCTTCCAGCCAAGGCTGTCGTCCAAACCCCGCATACCGTCCCCCGGTTCTGACCGAAAAAGAACCCCCCGAGTGTCAAGGAGGCGCGGGCGATAAGACCGCAGGATCCTTGTATACAATCGTTCTACGAGCCTCGTGGGCAACGGAGCCCCGTCCTCGTCGACCATGGTGGTAAAAGTGCTTCGTCCCCTCCAGATGCCTCGAAACCATTTCCGCGCTTCCTCATCGAGCATCCAGTGGACGGTCTGCCATGAGCGCTGCAAGCGCGATGCGATTGATGGTGAAGACAGCTCGTTCGGAGCTTGCTTCCAAATTTGTCGGCATTTCCGCCAAGCAACTTCACGCGTCGTTGGATATGTCGCAGAGGTATCGAACAACATCACCAGATCTACCCGGCGACCTTGCTTTTGCAATTGATGAGCCATTTCGAAGGCAATGATCCCTGCGAAGGAGTGCCCCGCGAGCACACACGATGACGAAGCTAAATGGGCGCTCAAGGCTGCTGCATATGGCGCAACTAATTGTTCGATTGTGGGGAAGGCGGATTTCCGGTTGTTTGCCACCGCGGCACGCCATTGCAGGGGCCAAGGAGGCATATCGATCCCGAACACCTGGTTATCCAGCATTGCTGCAAGCCCGAATTCATCCGGCCCCGCGTAAACGAAATACACCGGGCGCTCCGCGTTGCCCTTCTGCAATTCAACGATCGGCGGTCGTGTCGCTAGCCCTCGGGTAGCAATGACCTTTGATAGCTCTTCCACTGTCGGACTTTTGTAGAGATCCGAAATCCCAAGGGTTACGTTCGTTACTTGTTTGATCCGGTTGATCACCCGCACAGCCATTAACGAATGTCCACCCAATTCGAAGAAATCGTCCTTGATACCGATTTTCTTCAGCTCGAGTAATTCGCACCATATGCTGATTACCGCTTCTTCCATCGGAGTGCTTGGCGGCACATACAATTCCTCGGACTGAGATGACCTCACACCAGGCAAGGGCAATGCCCCGCGGTCCAGTTTACCGTTAGGCGTCGTGGGAAATGCATCCAGGAAGATGAAGTCCGCGGGAATCATATAAGTCGGCAGTTGATCTCTGCACAGTTTCCGGAGTTCGGCGCCGAGGCCAGCCGACGGGATCGCCGGCCTCACATAAGCTATCAGTCTCTTGTCCCCCGCTGAGTTCTCTCGCGCCACAACCGCCGCTTCCTGCACCGCTGGATGCATGGTCACGACCGTCTCAATCTCGCCCAGTTCAATGCGATGGCCACGAATTTTTACCTGATGATCCGCTCGACCAAGAAACTGAAGCATGCCATTCGGCAATCGTCGAACCATATCACCGGTTTTGTACAATCGCGCTCCAGGCGCCTTGCTGAAAGGATCGCCAATGAATCGATCACATGTCAATTCCGGCTGATTGTGGTAGCCCCGAGCTATCTGAATGCCACCCAGATATAACTCGCCAGGGACGCCGACGGGGACATGCCGCATATGAGCATCCAGCACGTGAGCCTGAGTGTTGGCTACTGGCAAGCCAATGGGAACAACATCGTCAGCGTGCTGACGCGGGACTGAGTAAAACAGCGAGGTGATTGTGGCCTCGGTTGGTCCGTAAAAATAATGCAACTCTGCGCCGACCATTCCAAAAAACTCTCCGGCGAGTTCTCCAGTCAATACATCGCCCCCGCAGAACACATGCCGGAGGCTTCGGCAGGCCTTGAGTTCCGGTATCTTCAGAAGCAAGCGCAGCGTCGACGGCACGAGGTGCATGACAGTGATCCGGCTTCGAATGATCGTTTGCACCAAATACGCCGGGTCACGATGTCCGCCCGGCCGCGCCAGGACCAGACGCGCGCCGACAAAGAGCGGTGCCAGGATTTCCAGGACAGCGGGATCGAAGCTAAATGAAATCTGCTGCAATACGCGATCGCCCTCGTTCAAAGGAAACGTCGATTGCATCCAGGTCATCAGATTCCTGACCGCTCGGTGAGGAATCATGACCCCCTTCGGATTGCCTGTAGATCCCGAGGTATAATTTACATAAGCAAGGCTCGAGTCGCTCGCAGCGCGGTTGGGGTTGCCGACGCTCCCCGCACAGACTGCAG
Source organism: Bradyrhizobium sp. BR 10261 (assembly GCF_019455395.1). NCBI lineage: Bacteria > Pseudomonadati > Pseudomonadota > Alphaproteobacteria > Hyphomicrobiales > Nitrobacteraceae > Bradyrhizobium > Bradyrhizobium sp. BR 10261. The sequence goes on along the minus strand of NZ_JACOFQ010000040.1, from coordinate 14,324 downwards.
GGTCATCCATGAAAATGACGGCGTTCGCTTTAAGATCGGGCAGAATTCGGCTCAGCTTGCGCTCCGTGAGTAGAACGGGCGCGTTGGCGTCCTTCAGCATAAATGCGATGCGTGCCGGTGGATAGGCTGGATCTATTGGCACATAGGCGCCTCCAGCCTTGAGGACGCCGAACAAGCTGATGATCAACTCTGGCGACCGCTCCAAGCAGATCGCTACCAAAACCTCGGGACCAACCCCCAATTCGCGCAAATGATGAGCAAGCTGATTTGAACGATGGTTGAGCGCGCTATAAGTCAGGCGCTGCTCGCCGAATTCCACTGCCACGGCGTCCGGAGTTCGATCGACTTGCGCCTCGAAGAGTTCATGGATGCACCCATCCTTCGGGTAATCTGCCAGTGTTTCATTCCACGCGACCAGCAGGTCGTGACGCTCAGCCGCTCCCAATAACGGCAAATCGCCGAGCCGTTGCTGCGGCTTCTCTGCCATCGCCTCGAGCAGTGTCTGTAAGTGGCCGAGCATTCGGCCAGCCGTCGCGCTATCCAATCGACCGCGATCGAATCCAATTTTCAGGCATAGCTCCGTCCCGTCGTAAGCTGCCAAGGTGATCGGATAATTGGATTGCTCAAAGAGATGGAATTGCCGAGTGGACCAAGACCGTCCCCGCATTTGCAACAGGGAGTTCAGTTGATGATTCTCAAATACAACGATGCTTTCGAACAACGGCCTGCCCGCTGACACATCGCTCCAAGCCTGCACCTTCTCAAGCGGCGTATGCTCATGTTCGCGCATCGCCACAATTGCCGCGCGCACTTCCTTAAGCCAAGGAATGAGTGCGGCGTCGCGGTCCACGCACACGCGCAACGGCAATGTGTTGATGAACAAGCCGATCATGGCTTCAGCGCCCTCGATCGTGCTTCGGCGACAACTCCTGGTCACTCCGAACACGACGTCGGCCTCGCCGCTATACCGGCTTAGCAGCACCGACCAGGCACCCTGGATGATCGTATTGACAGTCAGCTCATTCTGCTCAGCAAGCGAACGAAGAGCCGAGGTGATCTCACGCGACAACAAGATCTCCTTGTTGCCGCCCTGGAGATCGACGTTCCGCTCGTTGGTTGGCAAGCGATCCACCACCAGCGGAGTGGGCGCCGTGAAGCCTTTAAGAGTGCTCCTCCAAAACGTTTCGGACTTGGCGAACTCCCGTGTTTGCAGCCACTTGATGTAGTCCCGATAAGGTCTGGGGCACTCCAGCGTTATTGCTGTGCCGGCGCGGAGAGCCTCGTAGTAGGAGAAAACTTCGCCAAGAATTGCCGGGAATGATCTGCCGTCCAACAGCGCGTGGTGAAACGTCCAAATGAGGCGGTTCTTTGCTTCGCCACAACGTACCAGGGTTAGACGAAGCAGCGGCGCTCGCGCTAGATCGAATTCTCGACGACGGTCCGTCTCCAATAGATCAGCCATTCGTCGATCCTGCTCGGAATCTGGAATTCCGCGCCAGTCCTGTTGCTGCCAAGGGATTTCGACCTGTGCTTGCACCTGCTGTTGCGGTTCATTGACGTCGATCCAGCGAAACTGGCTTCGCAAAACCGGATGACGAGCGACCACGATTCTCCAGGCGCGCCGCAGAGAGTCTTCATCAACTGCTTCGTGCAAGTCGCAGAGCAGTTGCTCGGTGTAGACCCCTGTTCCGGGAGCCGACAAACTGTGAAACAGCATGCCTTGCTGTAGCGGCGACAACGCGTACAGGTCTTCAATCATGCTCATTGGCCGCTGAGGACAGGCCGGCGAACCTGTGTTGAACCTTCCGGTTGGATTGCCTTGCCGATGGTTTGCGATCTTCAATTGTCGTTCCACGCGATTTAAATTTAATCCAGCGCGAATTCAATATAGTATTTTGTTGAATTAATAAATCCCCCAGGTATTAATGTAGGGCGCTTTAACTCTGGCCGGGACAGTACGCGGAGATTGGAGGAAAATGCCGAAGATTCAGAGCTTTGTGACGACTGAAGACGTCATTTCCGCGGGACGAGTTCTTGCCTGGGCCAGGAACTATCTTGCACGGGAGGAAGAAAAGGTCAGACGTCCTTACCCGCCTCAGACGGTTTGTCCCTATGTGGAGGCCTCGATTAAAGCGAACTCGCTCTACATGGTGTTTCATAACGAATTGAACGGAGAAGATGCCGCGTCGATTGCCGACGTAATCTTGGGATACGTCAATCCCTTCAAGGAGGCACCCCCCTTTGCGCGGCATGAGCAGGCGCTAAAAGCGCTGCTCATCGTATTCCCGAATATCGAGGAGAAATTCCTAGGGGTGCTCGATGAGTGCCACCGGACCATCAAGCCGAAGATCGTCAAGTTCGGTTTGATGATTGGTCAGTTTCATCCGAAGTGCCGGGAACAGGCGATCCACAATCCTGAGTGGAACGCAATCTCGCGATCTCCGCTTCCTCTGATGGCAATCCGCAATATGACGTTACATGACATCATGTTTCTACATGACGATGAGGAAGCATTTCGAGCGTATGAAAGCAGGTTTGGAAGCCGATTCGCGCAAGGTGGTGTGTTTCTGTATCCGTATCACAAACACCTCATCACTTGCTATGAACGCGCAAAATCCGCTTATGCAAGCCACCAATAGCCTAAATTGAACGGCTGTTTGTAACAGTCACCTCGGTCTGTTGAGTTTCAAACGAGGCTTCTGACGCACTTCCTTCATCTCTTGCTGGTGCACAATTGTGTCTCGCCGCGTGTGCGATACCTCCGCCACGAGGTGAGGCACGATCGATCGCCCATCCATTGAACCTTTCACCGAGTGGGTGGACCAACCCTCAAATCTGGGGGACCAGGAGGTTTCCTATGCGCACGATCTTGATCGCAGTGGCGGTCGCTGGCTGTCTCGGTGCGACCTTTTTGCTGTGGTCCTATCCGCCAACAACCAAAGTTGATGTGGCGGATCTGGCCGTCGATCGCTGTACCAATTTCCACAGTTTGGCCCCGCTCAAAGTATCCGAACTCATGCGCAACTAGGCAAACCGGAAGGGCAAGGAGCACGGGGGCGGTTTGGCGAGCGGCTTTGGACAACCTTTTGCATCCAAGACAAACGGCCACGGCTCGAGTCTGAGATCGCCAACCCTTGGGGGAAGGCTTACTCCCGACGCGAAAGCCTTTTGACCTGGGTATTTCTCGGGAGCTTGGATCCGCCAATGATAAAGCGGCGGGGCCTCGCCATGCACTCGAACGCGTAGGAGTCCTGGCTACCCTCGATGAGCGATAAAGGTCTCCGCGAGATCGCGCGCCGCTGCGCGAAACTTCTGTGGAACTCCTCCATGACGCTCCCCGCAACGTCACTGAAAGTCGGATTTCAATACCCGGCCGCGCCGAAGTCTAGAGTTTAGGCCGGGGCCATATCTCCCCGATGCAGCGCCGGCGGCGGAACTAAGCTTTCAGCTTCAATGGCTATGCTCCAATGTTGCAACGACGAGCCAAGCCCCTTGGCTACACGTGCACTTAGCCGCCCAAAATTTAAATTAACCGGCATTAATTCGATTTAATGCTGAAATAAAATCATTTCATTTGGGCCATTTAGAGGTAAAGTACTATTGCGAGCGCAGGCACTCCGCGTGACGCGCCCTGCCCAACGGACCGTCGGCTCCGCTTGAAGTTTTTAGTCCCGGGCCGACGGTCCGAGGCAGTTCCGCGCTATTTCTGGGGAAAATTGAGCTTGGCCACCAGGATGGCGTAAGCTCTCACTTAAATCCCTAATCTGAGATGAGTCGGGGAGTTGCCGTGGGTATTTACTTGCTGTTACTGGCGGCATGCGTTGTTGGGGTTCTTCTGTTCCTGGCATTCCGCTTATAGAACCGACAGCGGCCGCAACCGTTGCTTTGAATCCTCAGCCAGCGGCCGAAATTGAAAAACTTCGGCTTGAGTTTTTGACTGTGCACGGATGAGCGCGTTCAACTCCATCGCTGGAGACGAACGTGATCACTTGGCTGCTGGTAGCTTTCCTCATCGCCGTTAGCGTCGCGATCTTGATCGCCCACGCGATCGACGCCATGCGCTCCTGAGGCTGCGCCCTCCCACATTCGGCATTTTGACGGTGCGGCAAATGCAGGCAATTCTAATAGGGAAAGCCGCGCAAACGCCCTGGTCCCCGCGGAGAAGCCGCCTCGTCGGTGGCTTCCTTGATCCATCGCTCCACACTATTGCACGATGACCAGTTTTTGGCGGCGAACCCTTGTCGAGAGCTGTGATCATCCGACTTTTCCTCGCTTCGCCTTCAAGAACATAGACCGCAGTCCCAACGGCCTGGGGCGTCAACGGCCAGACGCCAATTGGGTCGGCTGAGACAGCTTCGGCTCGGATGCGCCCTGAAATGGGGCCCTGCCCCGATCCTAGATGAGCCAGGCCCGGAGACTAAGCAACATCTGACATCTAATTTGTTTGGAACCTGTAACATGGTTTAAAGTATTTAGTTTGTGGCGGGTTTAATATTTATATCAACCATGGGAGAATGTAGTATGCCCTCGGAAGAAGAAGACCGGCGGGAGTTTTTGAAGACCTGCGGAAAATTTGCTGCGGTCACGCCCCCGATCATGACCATGCTGCTGTCCACCTCGCTCACGTCAAAGGCGATTGCGCATTCTGGAGGTGGAGGGGGCCACCACCGCGATAATGAGCACCACCATCATCACCGAGACCGCGACTAGGCCGCCCTAAGCTTGCAAGAGCCCGCCTTCCCGCAGGCGGGCACCTTGATGCACAACATCAGGGAATCGGCGCGCCCCGCGGCGATGCTGTGGATCACGTTCTGGCGGTGACGCGCGGGCTGAACTGGAGGCGATAGCCGGTATGCGCGGCAGGCAGATTCGAACGATGTCGGCCCGTGAATAGGTAGGGGCAGACTGGGCGCTCCGCGAGCTGCATCTAACTAATTAAATGCTGATCTCGCCAAGATGGGGCAGAGTGTCTGTCCGCGCTGGGAACGACCCCCCTGCTCTTTCATCTCCCGTCTCAAGTAACCCGCCGGCGGGGCAGCTGCTAGGTGTGGGACCGGCTGCTCGCACTCTGGTCTCCACGTCGCGGATGGACCGACTTGCAGGGACATCGCAATAATCCATTGCAGCCGGGGCCCAGGTCGGCTCATTAAATAGTGAAATTAACCATATTTAATATCGAATGCGAACCCAAAGCCGTGTATCGAGCAGGCGCACGCTGGGTAAGTGAAGAGAAGGGCGAGGGAATTGCCGGTAGCCTGCCGTGGCGTGCGCTCGATCCCTTACGGCACGAGAAGAAAATGACGATTGAATGTCAATTTAATATATAATACGATAAGCGAGATTTTAAATGAAAGAGGGCTGATCGTGATGCGGGTCGACAACGACGATGATGACCGGCGGGCGTTCTTGAAAACCTGCGGGAAATTTGCAGCCGTGACATCCCCTACCATGACGCTGCTTCTGTCCACTTCCTTGACTTCACGAGCCATCGCACATTCAGGCGGCGTGCATGGAGCGACGCAGAACGATAGCGGCCGGTCGTTCTTCGAGAACGATCGGTCCTTTGCGGCAGGACCGCGGAGCTCCGGCGGCGGGTCATCAGGCGGTGGGGCAGCACTTGGCGGTCGCCCTGCCGGGTCATCTCATGCCGGGACAGCTGGTGGTGGCGGCGGATCCAGCGGTAGCGCGGGGGGCGGTGCTGGCGCAACCGCCAAAGGGCCGTTCGCGACAGCCGGCGGCTCGGGAATGCAAACCGCACAGGGTGGGGTCGATTGCGCAGACGAAGAGGATGAGGAGAAACGAAGGACCGATTGCCCCGGCGCTAACACACGGATTTCGAGAGCAACCGAATCCAGCCGATAGGAGTCGTCTCAGCCTATGAATGAGGTGACTGCCGTACGGCTAGGCTCTGTCGCGGCCTTCGCCCGCGGCATCGCTAAGTGTGTGGCCGAGCGCATATCTGAGCAGCCGAGCGACCTCTTGATGCACCGCGCCAGAGCTGAACCTGCCAAATGTCCGTACGCTTGTCCCAACATTGCATAGTTTTGCTGACTTTCAAGAACTGATCGAGTTCTCTTCAGCTGTGCTTGGGAGCACCCACTCGCGCTGTGCGCCGCGTTGGACTTTGGGAAATTGCGCTGAGCGGCGGCTTAGCGGCGGCCATCTGCCGCACTTCGCGATCGAATTCCAATTCGTTTAATTATTAAAAAGCCTATAGAATACGGCTGATTTCGTTGCGGAGGGCGCGATGATAGATGAACAAGATGATGACCGGCGTGAATTTCTGAAGATCTGTGGCAAGTTTGCGATTGTTACGCCGCCCGCTATCACAGCGCTGCTGTCGACGTCGCTAACCAGCCCAGCCCTTGCGCAATCCGGCGGCGGCTTGGCGCACGGCAATAACGGCTGGGGCAATGGCGGCCGGGACGGCAGTCCCAACGGCAAGCCGGATACGTATCGCTGAGGCTGCCGTTATCTCCTAATGTCTGGTCGGCTCTTCCTCGATCTCCTGCTCGGGCAGGTGATCGATGACGTCGCCGAGCCCGCGCGCCTGTCGAGTAGGCCCCTGCAGCCGAGACAGCGGACGCAGTGGTCGCGCTCCTCTGTGGAGCCTCAAGAGGTTGTCCGCGGTTAGGCCGAGGCGGCTGATCGGCGTTTGTGACTCTATACCGCCATGGGGCGGTGCCAGTTGTATCGATGCAGCCAGATCGGCAGCCTGGAGTGTCACGCTCATAACGGCGCTCCGGCTCGGCCGGTTGATATCCCGTATCCGGTTCAAGCCCAAAACGGCGTAGAACACGGCTAACAGTGGCGCCGCAGCCTGCTCTAACTCTTCCCAACGTTACTCGCCGACGCCGGCTGGGTTGATGGCTGCCGCGGTGGCAAACATTGCTTACTAGCGGACGGTTTGCCTGAGCGCTGTAGCTGCTACTATGCGCAATCACCCGCCCGGCCAGCACACAAGGCCAAATGTTTGCACCGTCCTGCTCATTGCGCCCGATCACGACTCTGGATAATGAAAGATATGGTTAGGTTCTTTCGCGCCGTGGGATGGTTGGCTCTCGCTCTGGTGGCTTTCGTGACGCTCGCCCCCATTTCCGATCGGCCAACGATTGCGCCCGCTCACTTCGAGCACTTTGCCGCATTTTTCGTGCTCGGGCTCGTGTTCGTGCTGGCCTACCCAAATCGCATGATGCTGGCCACCCTGATCGTGATCGGCAGCGCGATTATCCTGGAAACCCTACAGCTGCTCACTCCTGATCGACATGGTCATCTCGTGGACGCGCTGGTTAAAGTGGCTGGAGGTCTCTGCGGCATTTCGTTCATCACTGTTGGGCGGCAGTGCATATCTCAAGTCGTGACCAAGATCGCGTCTCGGGGGTGACGAGATCACCGATCCGGGCGGTATGCAGCTGTCAGGATTCGCGCCAAACTTATCCGTACACAGGAAGATTTTTGACTTCCGACAACAGCGGCGCGTCGGCATCCTTGGGCGACAGCGCGGGGCTTTCGACGCCCCACTTGATCCCGATCGCCGGATCGTTCCAGGATCGGCGGCGCGCTCCTTCGCGCGCTAAACCATAACCGGAGACCGAGCATGCGGTTCAAAGGCTCCACGATCTTCGTCACCGGCGGCGCCGGCTTCATCGGCTCGGCCGTGGTGCGGCACCTCTTGCGCGATACCCAAGCGCGGGTGGTGAACATCGACAAGCTGACCTACGCTGCCAATCTCGAGTCCCTGCCCGGCGCGACAGGAAATCCGCACTACGCATTCGAGCAGCAGTGCATCTGCGACGGCGCGGGTCTTCGAAAACTGTTCGACAAGTACCAGCCGGACGCGGTGATGAACCTCGCCGCAGAAAGCCACGTCGACCGCTCGATCGACGGCCCCGGCGAGTTCATCCAGACCAACATAGTCGGCACCTTCACCATGCTTCAGGAGGCGGTGCGCCACTGGCGCAGCCTCGCCGGCGAGAAGCGGGAGCGCTTTCGCTTCCTGCACATCTCGACCGACGAAGTGTTCGGCTCGCTCGGCGCCGACGGCTTGTTCACCGAAACCAGCCCCTACGCGCCGAACTCGCCCTATTCCGCCAGCAAGGCATCGTCGGACCATCTGGTGCGCGCCTGGCGGGAAACGTATGAGTTGCCCACCTTGGTGACCAACTGCTCCAACAATTACGGGCCTTATCATTTTCCCGAAAAGCTGATTCCTCATATGATCATCAGGGGATTGTCCCGCGATCCTCTTCCCGTTTATGGCGATGGTCAAAATATCCGCGATTGGCTCTATGTCGAGGACCACGCCAAAGCGCTGACGCTGGTACTGGAACAAGGCCAGATCGGCGAAACGTACAACATTGGTGGTCGCAACGAGCGCACCAACCTGCATGTCGTCCGGACAATTTGCGATCTACTCGATGATCTTGCTCCGAATGAAAGTGGCTCGCATCGTCAGCTTATTTCCTTCGTGAGCGATCGCCCCGGGCACGATCGTCGCTACGCCATTGATGCGTCGAAGCTTGAGCGAGAACTTGGTTGGCGCGCCGGCGAGTCTTTCGAAAGCGGTATTCAAAAGACTGTGCGTTGGTACATCGAGAACAAGCCATGGTGGCAAAGTATTCTGAACAGAGGCTATCAAGCTCAAAGGCTTGGACGCGCCTGACAAATGGCTCGCCTAGGCAGGACGGCCAATGCCTCTCGGCATCGCGTTTGCTACCATCGGCAACGACCAGACCGGAAGAGGTTGCTGCAAGGGGAGTGTCCGCTCCTCTCAGGGCAATGGCGGCTTCGTCAGATCAGCGGCTGGAATGGCTCCGTTAAGGCGAAGCCAACCCATTCTTCAGGAAATGCGGCCTGCAAAGTCCAATCAACTCGGTTAGCGGTCAGCCTTGATCAGGCTTGCATCGACGGCAAATCCTTCACCGCCGACCAGCCGCTCCTCGATGCAGCGGGGCAAGACAAACCCGCGACGGAGAGATCACTCTCGGAAGCGATCATGCCTGTTCTTGGAGAACGTCGAGCGATCCGGCACCGCGCCGTCCAGGCTGAGCCAGCAAAACCATCAGTAGGCCAAACCAAGATCGCACAGACGCCGCTCCGATCTGATCCCGAAGCATAGCCGACCAGAAGCATCCGGATCATCAACTCGGGATCGATCGAGGGCCGGCCAGTTGGGATTGCTGCCCAGCCTCACCCCTTACCGTCCCAAACTGCAGTCACGCGATCGAGCTCGTCATAGGGACGCTTTTGCAGTCAGGGCTTTACCGGCTTCGCTCCCAGGGGCGTCTGCCGTCCGCATCACGATCCCAGGGGCGGGCCGTCGTTGCGGCTTTGTCGTCCTCTGCGGCTTTTGCGCGATCGGCTTTGACTTGTTCTCGATCGGTCAGAGGCGGCTTGGTGGAGGGCACGCCCGTCTGCGCCAAAGCCGGAGCCATGGTGAGAAGCGCAACGATGGTAATGAGCTTTGTCATCCCCGGCTTTAGCACGGCTGCGGGCACGTGTCCGATTTAGTTGCCCCCTCATCGAGGAAATAGCCGGGCGTCCGAAGGATCACCGTTGCTGCGTCGAGGCGGCGCCGAAGCCGGCGAGAAATGCCGGCCGGGGCTTACTGCGATCGAGGCTGCGTACTCATTGGGCGACTGGCCGCTGGATGCCCGATGTCCGCTCGACTCCTAACAGCGGGGGAGAAAGCGGACATTTCGCAAGGTCGATGATCGCAAGGTCGCTAAAGGGCCATTCCGGACTACCCTGCGCCTCTAAATCATACTACCCGGCATGAAACAGCGAATAGTGGGATGGCCGTCCTCATAGTAGGGCCAGACAACCGTTCTCCCGAAGCGGTTGGGTCCCTTCACGACCGCAACGTCCGGAACGTCAATCCACTCGTTCGCAAGAAAGACTTGGAAATGCCCGTTCTGGCTTCGCCAATCTGTGTCCCGCAAAGTATTTCCGTCGGAAAGAGCGCAGCAGGCCTCTCCTCCTTCGGATTTCAATTGCTCGAACCATTTGTGCATTTCCGGATCGACCTGCGCGTATTTACCTTCTGGATCGCGAGCCGCCACGGGGGTGGACATCAGCAGCAATGCCACCATCATCGATCTTACGGTGTGGGTATTCTGCAACCGGGCTCTCATAAGAGCCCCCCTGCTCAAAATTCAATTGTTTGAACGCGATCACGCCGAGTAATAAACTCGCCTCCGGGGCAACGGGAACGGAGGGAAATGCATCAACGACATCGCCCGGAGACGGGGCGCTCGGGCCCAAATATTCTCAGTCAGTAGGCCTGATCGCCCGCCCCATCACAACTAGAAGAAATGATGGAGCCCCGAAACGTAGCAATGGTTTTCCGCCAGTTCAACCTGAAGTCAATTCGGCGCGGCTACGGGCCTTCTGTGGAAGTGCAACGACGCTGACCTTTCTCAACGCAATTGAACCTTTGCGGAATCCCTCGGACCAACAGTTAAGCAGTTCACATGGTTTCAAGTAGACCAGGATTAGGATGAGTATGGAATTTGTGGTGGGAATATCTTCTAATCCAAGACAGGGGAAATCCCATGAAGAGAATGTTTCTGATGGTGAGCGCCATTTCGATCATTGGAAGCGTGGCCGTCAATCACGCCAACGGATGCGCACTGCAGCGTCCAACTTTTGAAGTTACAGGTTTCCCGATCTCCGGGCATCAAGTAGCGGTGCTGGGCTCGGCCCAGGTGGAGGAGAGTGCGGCTGAACCGACGCTCATGTTAGCTGGGATGCCGGCTTCTCCCAGTCAGATCGAGATTCTGACGAGGCCCCGAAAAACAAGAAAAATTGTCGAGGCTTCAGCAGATGCCAGTCTGCTCACCGTTGGCGTGGCGAGACCGAGCAGAAGCGCTGGAGAGGCATCGTGTGGCTCTGAGTGATCCCGCGGATCACGTGGTATCTTGCGCCCGCCTTCGGCGGGTTTTTTTTGCGCTTGCACGTGAGTGACAGCCCTATTGGGATCGCATCGTTCGTAGAAAAAGCACGATCTTCTTTCGATCCTCAACGGACGAAAGACCTCCGTAGGGAGTCATTTTGTTCCCGGGAACGACCTCATCTGGATTGGCTATGAAGCGCGCGAGTTTTGCTTCATCCCAGATGAAATCACTGTTCCTCATTGCTGCCGAGTAATTGTAGTCCGGCAGCGATCCCGCTTTCCTTCCAATAATCTGGTGCAAGTTAGGGCCAAGACGATTGTCGTCCTTTTGGATCGAATGGCAAGTTCGACAAGCGTTGTTGAACACCTGTTGCTCTGCGCCTTTCGAGAGAACGTCCTGAGCCAAAGGCGAGGACGGCGGTACCAGGTACAACATTGCGCTCGATACCACGGGGCCCAGCCGGCCGATACGCTTCATGCCAACCTCCCATCGCCTGCGAAGGGCGACTGAAACCGCCGACTCAGTCATTCCAGCTGATACCGGAAGTCCAGCCTCGACTGGCCATCCGCCTCCAGTCGGCTCTGGGTCAATCGCGTCGGTTTTGGCCTGACACCGCGCGCTTCCGCTCAAGCCTGTTGAGCGGAAGTGTCGGTGCTGTCAATATCCGAACGGGCCAGATCGGAAGCTTTCGTGAGCAAGATTGCCCGTTCTCCTAGGAACAGGCTGCCAACGCGTTTGTTGTTGCGTCTTAAGGTACACGAGAGGAGACGATCATGGACCGAGAACATGTAAAGGGCGTTGCCGACAAAGCAAAAGGCGCCATCAAAGAAGGTGCCGGTAAGCTCACTGGCGACAAGGACATGGAGGCCGAAGGTAAAATCGATAAGGCTAAGGGATCTGCCCACAATGCCGCTGGAGATGTGAAGGACGCCGCGCGGGACGCCGCTGACGCCCTCAAGAAATAAGAAGAAAGAAGCCACAATTAGCCGCCTCCGGGCGGCCCTTTCTTTCCGTTCGGACACTACGAAGGGTTGGGAAAATGGTCTCACGAATCCGCCGGGACGTCGCTGGATAGGGACGCACTTGTTCCAGATTTAACCTCTCGCGGCGACATCAAGCTTAATCTGCGTCTTCGATTGCACCGAAGTTAGATGGCGGTAGCCTTTCGATTACCGGACATTGCCCTTAGTCCGGTCCCACTGGCGAGGCCGCCGCGCCATTATATTCGACGCGGCGGCCTTCCTTAAGCGCCTCAAGATGAGCTTCATTCGGTAAATAAGCCCTACGACAACCGGCTCGATCTCGTTGGGATGCGACGACAGATCACGACCTTGCGCTCGCAACACCCTGATAATCTTGTCGTCACATCGCGACTGAATCGTTTTTTTCGCTAGGATCGCTTTTCTCGCAGAGCGAAAAGACGCGGCGCGCGCCCGACATCGGCGCGAACCCCTTCGATGCGCGCGGCAATATCTTTAGCATCGGGCGACTCAAGCTCGCGCAACTGAGGCGAGAGATCTACAATCCGATTGTACGCTGTAGATGGCGCAGCACCGACAAGGTGCTGTCGGTGTAATGGCGCTCGTTCCAACGCGTATCTGCCTCGTACGCAAGGAATGCGGCAATGATGATGGCAAATCCGATCCTGCCCATGAAAATATCCGTCGCGATCTAAATACTTCGAACATAGCGCGGAAGACGAAGAATGGGTTGCCGGTTAGGACGACGCTTTCATAAAATTTCGCCTATCAGATCGAGCTGGGTGAAAGTCTCTTAAGGAATGCAAAAGACGGGGCCCGGACACGTTCACTGGAGCACCCGATCGTTTAACCGGGGTCACGGGCTGGTTCCATTTTTGGAACCCCTCGGTGTTGCACGGCGGGCACGTCGTTGGACTACTTGCCGGACGCCATTGCTACCGATTCCAGACTCAGGCTTCTTCATCGAGCCGGAATTTCCTCGATGGGGACCAAAGTGCACGGCGAAGCTGGATGCATCGTTTGCTGCCAAGCCAGAACGCTGATAGCGCTTTTTCCGGTGGCTGAAGGATGCGAGCTAAAGCTCTACGAATGTGCTGGCTGTGCTAGCAGCTTGTGGCTAATCACCAGGGCATCGACACCAAAGCGTGGCAAAAAAGAAGCGCAGCTTATGACAATCGACGCTGCGCTAAATGTCGCTGCCCTCGGAGTACGATTGCCGAGGAAACCTGTGAGGCGGGAATAGGGGTCGTGGTCGACCCTGCGACATGGAAAAGCATCTGTAGGGGTATACGGCAGGACGAGAAGGCCGGCGGCGCGATATATTTCGTGATTGGAACCGATTAACTTGTTTTAATTTATGGATCTGAGGTATTTAATATCGGCCGCCTAGCAAATCATAGGGTGGTTGCCATGACCTCGGAAGACGAAGATCGGCGTGAGTTTTTGAAGACTTGCGGAAAATTCGCAGCGGCCACACCGCCTGCCATGACCATGCTACTGTCGACCTCCCTCGTGTCAAACGCAATTGCGCACTCCGGAGTTGGAGGCGTCCGGCACGAGCACCACGAACACCATCACCACCGCGACTAGCGACAGGTGATCTTTCTGAAGGGACATGAGGCCCCCTTACAGGGCGGCCTCAATCAATTGGGCCAAATTCTCTCACGGCCCTCTTCGCGATCTCGTCCGGGTCATGGGTGCCTGCGGCGTCGATCTCGATTACCTTCCGCGCGACTATCTCGCTGACCGGATCGTTGCGATTGACCAAATCTAGTGATTTCAACGTGGCAGCGAACGCCTGACGGAGTCGTTCAGCGTCTGCCGAGCTGGCATTCCCCAATAGCCGATTGATCGGCATAGCTTCTAGCCCCGTTAGCCGCCCCTCATTTTGGGGGAGGCTTGCCAAGCGGGATGCTAGCAAGCATTTCAGGTCAATTACAAATCCAATTTGGAAAGTTCAGCCCGGGCAATGGCAGACCGCGGCGGAAGACACGGAAGACCGGGAACGCTTTGCGGAGCGTCGATTTTTCCCGATGCCCTTCCCCAAGAGGGCGATCCGTTGAAGCCATTTAAATCGTTCTTGCAAGCAAGGCCGCGGTAGACGCGTCTTTTATCGCCAGACAGACCGCCGACCGGCTCTCGGTGCGAGAGTCGCTTTGAATTCTTCGCGTGGCTTCACTTCGGCCCACTAACCAACAAGACCCATCCGCAGTGATCCCGCTCACGTTGGGACATGTTTGAGAGGCGACAATCTGAATAACATTACGCCGCGAGGCCTAAATCGAGCCTGGTTGCAGGCCTCGGTGCCATGTCATGTGCCGGAAATGTTTTTGATGGGAAAGAGGCCGCCAGTTGAGGCGGCCTCCACTCGCGAGCAGCTCTGGGCTGGAGAATTCAGAAGGGCGGCTGCCCCGGCCCTGAGCCCGGGCCAAACGGGCCGCGCAGGTTG